>JBLHWR010000051.1:0-14379 GCA_047629275.1 Gammaproteobacteria bacterium | reverse complement strand
AAAATCCCAAATACTCAAATTAGCAGTCGCTCTAAGCCGTATCTGAAATGGGCTCTTCGTGTCATTTTGTCGCCATTTTTAGACCGATTCATTACACTGTCCCTTTCCTTGTCTCGATCAAAAAAAGTCACTTCACTTTACAAAAACTATTGGGATTTTCAGGCCTTTTTTAAACAGGTAACGTAAGTAGCAATGAAATTTTCTGGGCAAAAAATAATACTTCACCTATAGTTATTTGGTTATGGTCTCAGACACCAGAAAAAATTTCTTAGAAAAGAGGCATAACGATGCTTAATATTAGCCAGAAAACCTCATACTAAAGAGTATTAACGAACGGTTTTAGTTTTCATTAAATAACATTAATAAATAAAGGAACTAATGATATGAATTGTCTAACCAAATTAAAATTTCCACTGTTCATTATCCTACTAGTGCTTCTCATTCCAAATGCAAATTCAGCAGAGACGCTTCCCTTCGATGGAAAATTTGATTCTGTTAATAGAACAGGCTATTCAATTAAAGTCAGTGGAGATGGCCAGGAGCGCGAGCTCTCAATCACCGATCTTGAAAGGCTACCCTTACATAAAGCGAGTTTTGAGACTAAGTGGGAATTGAAGGGTGATTTCGTCGGGGTAAAACTGAGTGATTTGTTAAACCATGTTGGAATTACGCAGTTTAAGAGACTGTATGTTGTTGCATCAAATGACTACAAAATCACGATTGAGAATACTGATGCTGGGATTGAAAATGTCATTCTGGCTAGCCGCTTAAACGGGGAGCCTTTCGCACTCGATAACAAAGGGCCATTTTTTATCATATGGCCAGATCAAGCCGAAGATTTATTTATTGGAAAGGCCTCTGCGACTAAGTGGCTTTGGGGAGCGGTAGTAATTAGTAAAATCAGGTGATAAAACACAGGCTTCAAAAGCATAGACTTGTATTTCCAGTATTATCTTTGCTAGTCATTTTATGTGTCGGGGCTGGCGTGTTCTCGGTATACAGTGTGCTTGAAGAAGCAGGTAAATACCTCAGTGCTCGCACCCAATCTTGGATTGTTGACTTAACAAGAACCGTAAACTTCAACACGATCTATCAAAAAACGGCAAGCGCTTATTTTGATAATCCTACAATGGCAGGCAAAGAAGAGCTTAAGTTATTAAATGAAAGGCTTCGTTCCCGTCGAGGTTTGATCGTGCCAGAGCTTTTAAAAAGCCAATTTCCTGCAGTATTAAAAAAGACAATGAAGGAAGAGTTTGGCTATTATGATGAAGCACTTTCTGGCCTAAGTATTCTTCTAAATACACCGGGTTTACTAAAAGCAGAGCAGCAGGAAATCGAAGGGCACTTACGATCACTTGATGTCAGTATGACCTATATTAATACGGAACTTGTTATCGCTGTTCAAAATGAGGCAACAGCTCAACAATCCTCTCTCAAGAACTTATCATTTACGATCATTATTTTGAGCCTATTTCTTGCTGCAAGCATACTAGCTCTTGCCAAATTCATGTTAAAACTACGTCGTCAAAGTTCGATACTAAAGTCTAGTGAAAATCGTTTGCGTCTTGCACTGATGGCAACAAAGCAGGCTTGGTTCGATCTAAATATTCAAACAGGAGAGCCCATAACTAGTCCTGAATACGCCAAACTACTGGGGTATGATCCAGCCAAATTTCATGGCGACTTACAGGGCTGGCAAAACAGTCTGCATCCTGACGATCACCATGCTGTGATAGCCGCTTATCAAAAATCCCTCGATCAAGGCAGTGAATTTTCTGTGGAATATCGTCGGCGTACAAAAGCTGGGGGGTGGCTTTGGTTCAATACCACCGCTGAAATTACCGAGTGGAGTTCGTCACAACGGCCGTTAAGAATGATCGGTATTCATACTGACATTACTCAGCGTAAACAAGCCGATGAAAAGTTGGAACGCAATGCCCATTACGACTTACTCACTAACCTGCCGAACCGAGTATTACTGGCAGACCGCTTAAGCCATGCCATGGTGCAGTGTCAACGCCGCAATCGGTCATTAGCCGTTACCTATTTGGACCTAGACGGCTTCAAAGCCGTCAATGACATCCATGGCCATGGCGTGGGTGACGAATTACTGATTGCAGTGTCTCAACGCATGAGAGAAGCTTTACGTGAAGGTGATACGCTGGCACGAATTGGGGGTGATGAATTTGTTGCAATAATAGTTGATTTGGAAAAGACAAAGGATAGTAAACCTGTAATAGAACGAATGCTAAAAGCCGTTTCTGAGTCTGTCATGCTGGGTGATGCCGCATTGCAAGTTTCAGTGAGTATTGGTGTTACCGTTTATCCACAAGACGATGTGGACGCAGATCAACTCATGCGCCACGCCGACCAAGCCATGTATATTGCTAAGCAAGCTGGTAAGAACCGTTATCACCTGTTTGATACCGCGCTAGATAACGCGATTAATATTAAACAGAAAAGCATAGCTGATATTCGTTTGGCTTTGGGGAAAGATGAGTTTGTTCTGCATTATCAACCCAAGGTGAATATGCGTACTGGTGCAGTGATAGGGGTGGAAGCTTTAATCCGCTGGCAGCATCCTGACCGTGGTTTAGTCTCGCCTTTAGAGTTCTTACCGACGATTGAAGGTTGTGCCATTAGCCTAGAATTGGGTGAATGGGTGTTACAAACTGCATTGACTCAAATAAGTCAATGGAGAAGCCTCGGAGTAAATCTACCTGTCAGTGTTAACATTAGTGCCTATCAACTACAACAAAGGAACTTCAGCACTCGCTTATCAGCATTGTTGGCCACCCACCCTGAGTTGAGCCCACAATGTCTAGAATTGGAAATACTGGAAACCAGTGCGTTTAATGACATCAGCCAGGCGTCTACCACCATGAAAGCTTGCAAAGAAATAGGTGTGCGCTTTGCCTTAGATGACTTTGGTACGGGGTATTCATCGCTCACCCATCTCAGGCGATTGCCAGCGTACTTGATTAAAATCGACCAGAGCTTCGTGCGCGACATGTTAGAAGATGCCGACGATCTAGCCATTGTTCAAAGCGTAGTTGGTTTGGCTAAGGCATTCGAGCTTGAAGTGATTGCCGAGGGTGTAGAAACCATCGCTCATGGTGTAGCACTGTTGAAACTGGGTTGTGAGTTGGCGCAAGGTTATGGCATTGCTCGGCCCATGCCTGCCGATGATATTCCAGAATGGATATTTAGTTGGAAAGTGGATGATAGTTGGCTGGAACGAAGCCTTGTTGAGGCTAGCCGTTGTGACTGAATGGAAATACCGTTGCAGCCGTTGGGTATAACCACTTTAGAACTCAACCTCTATTTAATCAAACCCGAGCAAACGTAATTTTTAGTAGAATGGTATTTTCCAACTAAAGGCCTAACCGATGAGTTAATTTATTGAAGGTGCTTGACGATCATAACCTTCATTATTCCCCGATAGACAGACCCGCTGATTAAATTGCCAACCAAAACGAAATTTGATTGATCGATGCATTATCGACGCTCAGCTTGTTTACGATTTAGGCTTTAAGGCGGTTAAACCACCAATGACTTAAAAAATCAGCTTGGAACACACCGATACAAAAAAATATTTTCAGCGCCACCGGAAAGTCCTCGAAGATTAGCACCAGCAAGACCACTCATTATTGTATGACCCCATAAAAAATGCTAAGGTCCGATCCTATCAAGCTCAGTCTTTACAGGGTCAGTAAAGGTAGGAGTAATAAAAGCAAGAACTGCCAATCATTCGATGTTTGTCTGCGAGAGACAGAGAAGTTTATTCCAAGAACAAAAACAGGCTTCAGTCGGTAGGCAATATGCCGGTGCCATCCGCTTTACCTATCAGCGCGACCCTACGGTGCTAGCTATGTAGCGGACTATCCGACAGACCTTCCATATAAACAATAACCGTTAGCCCGTTACCCATGAGTGAGTATCGGGCTAAAAATATCACCCAGGATGGATCAACGGCTTTTTAAAAGTCGATATTACAGCACCCCATGAAAGGCATTACTCGCTATTTTAGTGTAAGCCACCGAATCATACAAAATTGGGTTAGTTCCCGCTGCACCATCGAGTACTGCCATTTCACCTATTTCTAATAAACGAGAGTCGTTGGGAATAATGTCTGACAGTTGATGAGGAATCCCAACCTCTTTACGCAGTGCCAAAATCCAGTCCATGAAGGCATCAAAGCTAGGATCAAGGTTAAGATAGCGCGCTAGACGTGAGATACGTTCTTCGATGACACCCTGATTCGCCTTCAACACATAAGGCATCAAGATCGCGTTAAGCATGCCGTGATGCGCATCATAAGTAGCGCCCAGCGGATGCGCCAATGCGTGCATTGCACCAAGCCCACGCTGGAAAGCCGTAGCACCCATTGCCGAGGCCACAATCATTTGAGTACGAGCCTCAATATTAGAACCATCAGTAACTGCAGTCGGTAAGAATTCCTTAATTAGTCGAATACCTTCAATAGCTATACCTTCTGCCATTGGGTGATAACCCGAAGAACAGAATGCTTCCAGGTTATGCGACAAAGCATCCATGCCAGTGGCTGCAGTAAGTCCGGCTGGTAAACCAACCGTGAGTTCAGGATCAAGAATAACCAGACCCGGCAACATTTTTGGGTGAAAGATTATCGCTTTCTTATGCTCTGCTTCATTAATTATAACCGATGCGCGACCCACTTCTGAACCCGTTCCCGATGTAGTCGGTACGCCAATAATAGGCGGGATTTTGTCAGGGTCGGCATTCAGCCAGTTATCGCCAATATCTTCTAGGTCCCACAACGAGCAAGTTTGATTCGCTGCCACAGCAACTGCTTTAGCCGCATCGAGACCACTTCCACCACCGAAGGCGATTACACCATCGTGATGACCGGCTAGGTAAGCAGCGATACCATTCTCGACATTTGTACCTGTTGGATTAGGTTTGATATCACAAAATACGGCAATAGCTAAACCTGCTTTCTGACAGTTAGCAACAATATCGTTCACCATTGATAAACTAGCGAGGCCCGGGTCAGTGATTAGCAAGGGTGCTTTCATGCCCATTTCAGTGCATGCGGCAGCGAGTTCGTTTATTCGGCCTGCGCCAATGCGCATGGCTGTGGGGTAATTCCAGTTTGCGTTCATAGTCATTCTATCTCTAATATATTGGTAATTTAGTAATTGATTATCGTCATTGACACTAATTTAAAATCAATTTTAGACCAGCTGTTTTGCTTGCTAATGTTTTCATAGCTTCGTACTGAATACGGCGCTGACGTATGCGTCACTTTTCATCAAGTTAGAAAAGTAATCGAGGCTTATCCAACTCAATAAAACACTAAATCCGTTTCAAATGAAATGACTTAGGCCGAGTTAAACTTTCAAAACCGATTGACGACAGCGTGCAGCCTCGTCCAGAATTTTTAACGCCAGTCCAGGCCAAAGCGGGATCAAGATAATCACACCGATTCATGAACCAGGTGCCTGTTTCGATCTGCTCTCCTATCTCAATTGCAGCGGCTTCATCCTGAGTAAAAACGGCAGCGGTTAAACCAAACTCACTATCGTTCATTAGTCGAATGGCTTCTTCGTCTCCACTCACTGACATAATGCCGATCACGGGACCAAAGCTTTCTTCAGTCATCACACGCATAGTGTGGTCAACATTAACCAATACTTGCGGTGCCAAATAAGGTGTACCCTTAGAATCGGCCTCAAACTGGGTAGGATCAATTAATGCTGTCGCACCAGCAGCGACCGCTTCATCAATTTGACCTCGAACAAAGTCAGCGGCACTGGCTTTTACCATCGGACCCAGATTAGAGGATGTGTCATCCGACCGACCGAGCTGATAGCCATTGCAAATAGCTACAACGCCTGCTACAAACTCTTCATATATCGCCTCATCGACGTATACACGCTCAATACCACAGCAAGACTGACCCGAGTTAAACATTGCCCCATCGGTAACTGTTTCAATGGCGTATTGCAAATTTGCGTCTTTACGAACGTAGGCTGGGTCTTTACCGCCTAATTCTAATCCAGCCCCAACAAACCGACCAACACTTGCACGTTCCACCATCTCACCACCCGGCACTGAACCGGTAAAAGCAATAAAGTTAATTTCAGGTGATTGGATCACTTTTTCAGTGTCACTGTGAGTCAAATGCAAGTACTGGAATACACCCTCTGGGAGTCCTGCTTCAGTAAAAGCCTGATGCATTCTTTCTGCACACAACGGTGTTTGGGCGGAATGTTTGAGTACCACGGCGTTACCAGACAGTAGTGCTGGCATGATAGCGTTGACCGCAGTCATATAGGGGAAATTCCACGGCGCAATAACAAATACTACGCCCAGGGCTTCTCTTTTGATGTATCGCTTAAAACCCTCTTTGTCACCCGGATTGACATCCGCCAATGCCGCATCAGCTATCGAGATCATATATCGTGCGCGCTCTTCGAACCCACCCACTTCACCGGCTGCTTGAGATATGGGGCGACCCATTTGCCAGCTTAGCTCTTCGCCAATCTCACTTTTTCTTGCGACAAAAGCATCAACTGCTTTAGTGCATAACGCCTGACGCTCTGCGACTGATTGTTTCTTCCATTGCTTTTGAGCTGCCACTGCGTTACTTAAAACAGTTTGGATTTCAATTTCAGTTGCAGTTTCTCTCTCGACATAAACACTACCGTCAACTGGCGTGATACATTGAATTGTTGCCATTTTTAATACTCTATAAGGTTATTAATTTATTCAGGTCAGTTTTTGCTTCCGTTATGACCGTTCAAAACCACGTGCGACTTCCCAGTCTGTAACACGACGATCATATTCAAATTGTTCGTATTTTGCAGCATGTACATAATGGTCAATCACATCATCACCCATTGCCTTTCGCAAAAATGTCGACTCATCCAGAGTCACGGTTGCAGCTCTAAGTGTCGTGGGAATCTCACGCAAATTATCGCCTCCGTAAGCATTACCTTTAAACTCAGTTTCAAGCTCCATTTTATTTTCGATGCCGTCTATACCAGCTGCAAGTAATGCAGCAAAAGCCAAGTATGGATTTAAATCACCACCACCGACCCGGCATTCTACTCGAATACCCTTACTATTAGCACCACATAATCGATATCCAGCCGTACGATTATCGAGGCTCCAAATAGCTTTAGTTGGAGCAAAAGTACCTTCCGCAAAGCGCTTATAGGAATTGATATAGGGTGCAAGAAAATACGTTATTTCACTGGCATGGGCAAGTAACCCGGCCATGTAATGACACATAAGATCCGACATACCATATTGTTTGTCAGGGTCATAGAATAAAGACTCCTTGCCATCCATACTCCACAGCGACTGATGCACATGAGATGAATTTCCAGCATGGTCATAAGACCACTTAGCCATAAATGTGAGCGCGCGTCCCTTTGCCCAGGCAATTTCTTTACAGGCATTTTTAGTGATTGAATGTCGATCTGCCGTTACCAAAGCTTCGTCATATTTAACATTGATTTCGCCTTGTCCTGCAGAGGCCTCGCCTTTTGAGCATTCAACAGGAATGCCAGCACCATAAAGGCCATTTCGAATAGCCCGCGTCACATCTTCTTCTTTCGTGGTCTGCAATATGTGGTAATCCTCGTTATAAGCACCCGCAGTACTCATACCCTTATAGCCCGTCTGCTGTAATGCTTCGAAGCTTTCATTGAACAAATAATATTCTAATTCACTCGCCATTAATGGCTTCATTCCGAGCGCTTCCAAACGCGCAATTTGCTTTTGTAAAATCGCCCGAGGGGAATGTGGAACAGGTTTATGGGTTTTATGATCAAGCATGTCACATAAAACTAAAGCCGTACCTTCTAACCAAGGTGTTAGGCGTAAGGTCGTCAAATCTGGTTTCATAACATAATCACCGTAACCGGCTTCCCAGCTGGTCGATTTATAACCTGCGACCGTTTCCATTTCCATATCGGTTGCAAGTAAGTAATTACAGCAATGGGTTTCTTCCCAGGCACTGTCGACAAAAAACTGTGCATGAAAACGCTTACCCATTAAACGTCCTTGCATATCAACTTGACATGCAAGCACTGTATCGATGGTGCCTAACGACACCTCCTGTTTTAATTCGTCTAGTGTGAGCATACCTAACATTAAAATACCTTTTTAAGTCTAAAATAAAATTTATTTTCTCATATTTATGAACCACGATACCTTAAAAGTATTATGGTTATCACCTTTGGCCATACCGTTAAGGACGACTCAGTTTTTACATATCAGAATTATATGTCTGAATATCAAAACCACTTTTATTTTTATCTCGGAATCTTCCACAATCTAGTCTCAAAACTGAATACCCGCAACCTCCATAGTGATGGCAGGAGGACAGTTTAGGAAATGAATGGCCACAACAAAATACCATACATAACAGAATGCCCAACTCTGTAGTTCAAAGATTCAACGAATCGAACGTACTGACTAAATATTCGCAACATTAACATTCTCTGCTTCAATCTTAAGTGCACCCAGTATCAAACTTCCAAGTCGCATTGCCCATTGTGCCTGTCCTACAATATCACTGACCAAATCGTTGCGAACTTCAAACATAACGTTGGATAATTTTCGTCGGACCCCATGCATCTGCAGTGTATGCGTAACTCCGTCTCGCGCCTCATAGGGCTGATTAAGTTCGACACTATATTGACCTGACTGACGACCTAGCTCTAAAGTATAGGCGGCAAAGGCAGCGTCCGAAGGATCATGGATAATGCCAAGATCAAGGCTGCGTTGTTGACCCTTAAAGACAGGCGTAAAGCTGTGAATACAAACTATTGCAGGGCTTGTACCCTGCTGCAGGCAACCGTCAATCACTTGTTTAATGGCTTCCTCGAATGGGGTATAAACTTGATCAAAACGTGACTGTCGGTTGGTGGCTGATAATTGCTGATTGGCTGGAATTTCTACACCATCACTCACTTCAACAATGGCATCTGGCGCTTCTATGATCCGATTGCAGTCAAATACTAAACGCGAATAACGTTGCATTATTAGTGGAGCATCCAACTGTTTGGACAGAGCACGAGCTAAACCAGCGGCACCAATATCCCAAGCAATATGAGTAGACATTATCTCAGTATCTAGCCCGAGACTACCCAACGACTCTGGCAACAATTGGCCAGCATGCTCACAGATTAAAACGACACCACCCTTGCCCGACGCATTTTCAACAATCGGCGCTGGCTGGGTAGAAAACAAAGTGTCAGGTAATTTGGTCATGATGTCCTATATGCTGTTATTATTGGTTAACAATAGATGAGAAAAACGCCCTCTTTGTAAAAATTATTACAGCTAGTTCTGGCATTGTCAATTTTATTACATAATAATAATGAAGCCGTCTAATCGAAGAGACAAAGAATGAGCATAGCCGAAAAAATAAAGCAGCAGTTTGATCAATTCACGCCCGCAGAAAGAGAATTGGTTAATGCACTCATTGCAAATTACCCAATGGCTGGGCTGGTCACGATTAAAGAACTGGCTAAGTCTGCCAATGTCTCGACACCAACAGTGATGCGCACCGCTAAAAAACTTGGCTTTAAAGGTTTTTCTGACTTCCAAGCAACACTTCGAGACGAACTCCAACAAACTCTGTCGGACCCAATGGTAAAACACGACTATTGGGCAAGCGATGTCCCAGCGGAACATATATTGGGACAGTTTGCGACTGCAGTGACAACTAATTTGCGTCAATCACTCAAGCAAATTGATCACGAATCTTTCGACCAAGTGGTCAGCTTACTGAGCGAGAAAAATAGGAATGTTCACATTGTCGGCGGCCGAATCACCCATGCTTTCGCCGATTATTTGCAAACTCACCTACAAGTCATTCGTAAAAATATACAGATGCTGCCATCATCATCTAGCTTATGGCCGCATCACCTACTGAATGTCAATGCAGGTGATGTGCTAATCATATTTGATATACGCCGTTATGAGGCGGATTTGCTTGAACTTGCCAAACTAGCGAAGGAACGTGATGTGAAAATCGTATTATTTACCGACCAATGGTTATCACCTATTACGAGTCATGCGACACATTACTTTACTAGTCGAATCGAAGCACCCTCAGGGTGGGACTCAGGCATTGTGATTTTATTCATTATAGAATCATTGATCGCAGCCCTAGAAAAAGCACTGTGGTCAGACACCAGTTCTCGTCTTAAAGAGTTAGAAAACATATTTGACCTTACTGGACGGTTTAAACGATAAATAACCCCGTGAAGTACTGGATAAATCGGAATTGACTTCAACTTTAGTCTCACTTCTAATTAACGCTATATTAACCAGCAAAGCGCAATATCCAAACCAGACCAATGACGCTATTTGGTCAATACTTTAACCTAGCTAGGCACTACGCTGAATGAAACTAAACCTACTACGCATTGCTCAGATAACCGACATTCACCTCACTGAGTATGACGGTGACACACTACAAGGCGTTGATACAGGTGATTCGTTACGCCAAGTAATTGCGGCTATAAGTATCCTATCACCAAGACCATCCTTAATTATTGCGAGTGGTGATTTAGTACAGACCGCTAACCCAAAGTCTTACAGTCGCTTGAAGTCTATTTTTGGTGACATAGATGTTCCAGTTTACGTTTTACCAGGCAACCATGACGACACCAAAATGATGCGACAGCATCTAGCAGGGGGCCCTGTAAAATATCAATCGATGGTTGAACTTAACGGTTGGTCTATTTTATTTGTAGACTCAACAATAAAAAATAAGCATCACGGCTTTGTGTCTGAAAAAGAGCAATCACAGCTTGAAACAAACCTGAAGTCAGCCATAAACCAATCAGCCTTGATTGCCTTGCATCATCCCACTATAAATAGCTGCCCTTCTTTTGGTTGCCGACTTGATAACAAAGATGAATTTATAGCCTACTTAAAACAACAGCCATCGATAAAAGCCATTATTGCAGGTCATACCCATATAGCAGCTGAGGCTATTGACGCTGACCTTGCTCAATACACAACACCATCAACTTTCGCACAGATCACTCACAGTGAGTCAGCAGATCCCACAGGCAAAGAAAACTTTTGGGTATCCCACTCCGTGGACTGCTCAATCTGTGGTTATAGGATTTTAGATTTATCGGAAGACGGACAGGTTGACAGTTTTGTCGAATGGGTGCCCGGCAACAGCGTTTTAGCGCATAAACTGCAATAAATGTAACCGCCTTTTTTTGATCGGAGCATTAAGAGAGGTTAAAGGATCTATGCCCGTGACTTGGCTCGCAAATTAACAACTTGAGGAAGATATTAGCAGCCATACTGTGAGGTACAACAAGATTGCTCTGTCGCTTTAAACTAACCTTCATTGACTCAATGATTCACTTAGCTTTAGCGATATTTTAATAATGGACGACGATACAACACTTATTAATCCCAGCATTCCCAAATATAGTGCCCCAAGCTCTAACAAAGAAGTTCAATTTAATAATTTTACTCGGATCACTGGCAACTTATTTAAACGGGAAGACAAAAACCATCAAACACAAAAGATTAAAAATGATCTGGTTGAAAACTATATCAATGAATCTGACTCTGAAACCATCTCAAATTTTCAAAAAATTCTTACGTTTTTTAAAACTAAAAAATGATGTCAATTGTCTTAGCTCTATCCAGCCTACTCTTTAAACCTTTCTATACTATTTAATGTCGAGCGCAATGTTCTTGTTGCGATAAAAACCTCAACCAAAAAACACGAAAACGACGCACTCAATAAGGTCATACAAAAAATAAATAAGCCCGCTACTACCAATGCAACGTTATAAGTCGACAAACTGCCAACAAATAGCGTGATGATCACAAAACAAACCATTAATGCACTGACTGCTGCAAGGTTAATAGCCAAATTAATAAAACGACTGCGTTTTACCAATTTCGCCATTTCTTTTTCTATCGCCACTTTAAATTGAGGCTGAGTTTGATCAGTCAAAGTTTTATGCAAGGATCGCGAGCGGTCAATCGTACGCGCCAGTCGATTCGTCAGCACCATCAACAGTCCCGATATACCGGCCAACAAAAAAACTGGTGCCACCGATATACTCACAACATGTGAGATCGTGTCGATATCCAATTCTAGGTATTTCATTAGAGTGGTGCCTCTTCTTTCTCAACCAACTCAGGATAAGCAAACAGTGATGGTGTCCCACCCGTATGTAAAAAAACAATATGCTGGTCTGGGCCAGGACACTGACTTTCAAGTAAATCAATTAAGGCTGCGAAGGCTTTTCCAGAATAAGTAGGGTCAAGTAAAAGGCCCTCTCTTTGCGCCAACTTTTTTATAGCGTTTTCTGTTGCTTCATTCAACTGACCATAACCCGGAGCCAAAAAACGATCGTCACAAATAACCTGTTCAATCTCAATGTCAACATCAAGCGCCATCAATTCAATCACAGATTGCATCTTGCTAAAAACGCGCGCTTGCTGACTAACGGCGTCACGTCTTACGCAGATACCATTAACGGGAATATTACACCCCAATGCCCGCAGCCCTAATAAAAAACCGGCATGAGTCGATGCACTGCCAGTAGGCAATATAAATCGAGTGGGAGTCATATTCATCCTGCTAAGCTGCTGTAGCGTTTCTTCCGCTGCCTCGACATAACCTAACGCCCCATAAGGTGCTTTTACATTTGATAGCGGAATGACAAAGGGTTTTTTACCGGCATGCTTCAGCACCTCGGCTCTATCAACCATCGCTTGATCAGCACCATTCTCGTCCTCGCCAACAGAATAATAATGCACCTTTGCGCCCATCAGTTTCACTAGGAATGGGTTGCCCGATTTTTTATATTCTATTTGATCTCGATCAACCCGATGTTCAAGTTGAACCTCGACATCCAGCCCCATTTTGCGGGCGGCTGCAACCGTCATACGCACATGGTTTGATTGTACCGCGCCTGTGGTTAGAAGCGTATCTGCACCCAATGATATCGCGTGACCCACATAGTATTCTAGCTGGCGACTTTTATTGCCACCAAACGCAAGGCCTGTGCAATCGTCTCGTTTCACCCAAATATTCGTCTGATAATCGGCACTAAGGTTATTCAGTCGTTCGAGAGGTGTTGGCTTATGGCTAAGGTCAGCAGTGGGGAAAGAGTCAGTCAGCATAATTTTTCTGTGGTTTGTTATCTACAGTGAGTTATTTAACCTGGTAATTGGTTTTAACTAATTTCTTATTGTAGCATCTCAACCCAACCAGCGGATCAAGATAATGCCCGTACTCACCAATAACGCTGCAATAATGCGTTGCCGTCCAAACGACTCTTTAAATATTAACGTTCCAATCAGAGCGGCGAAAATAACGCTAGTTTCTCGTAATGATGACACCATGGCCATTGAACCCAGACCCATCGCAAAAATTACTAATCCGTAAGCTGCCGACGAAGCTATTCCCCCAAGCGCGATTTTGCCAGGTTTGTTCCTAAGGTAAGCAAACCAGTCTTTTCTACTGGTAAGCAACAACACAATGCTGATCGGCACCGATTCCAGTAAAAATAGCCATAAAATGTAACTCAGGCTATTACCAGAAGCACGAACGCCTAGCCCATCAGTCACTGTGTAGGTTGCAATAAAAACAGAAGTTGCAAGCCCCCAGCGCAAAGCTTCTGGTGATATCTGACCAAACTTACCGCCGAGTAATGTAATGCTGACCAACCCAAGGCTAATTAAACCAATACCCAGCATCGACCCAATGGACAACCATTCTTGGGCAAAAAACATAGCGCCAATGGCCACCAAAACGGGGGCCAGACCGCGGAACAAAGGATACATCTGCGACAAATCACCAGCCCGGTATGATCTGGCCAGGGTGTAGTAGTACAAATTGTGGACGATAACCGAGACCAAAATCATCGGCCAGCTCTGTACTAATGGTAGCGGCACGAGAAAAACAACAGGTATGCACAACAATGCACTCACCAACTGGTAAGAAGCAATACTGAGCGCCGGTGTGCCGCCAGACTTGGCCATGGCGTTCCAGCCGGCGTGCAACAAAGCAGCCAGCAATACAAGGCTGACTACTAGTGGCGACATCTGTACACCGCTACCAAACTATATTTGATCAAATTAGTTGCTTAACCTCGACTTTAACTGGTGCCATTTAAACGTTGCCTATAGTAATTATTGTGCTCAATTTGAGGGCATTATTTTAAATTTAAATTATAAACCCAACTTAATTATTCTTAATGAAAAAATATACATAGTTTTTTTGATATACTCAGCTACAAAATTTAACTATCAGGCTGTCATATACAACACCATTTCTCCCTGAATATGACGTTAAAGGCATTGCCTTCAATCTTAGTCATTGAAATT
>JBLHWR010000050.1:0-14398 GCA_047629275.1 Gammaproteobacteria bacterium | reverse complement strand
AACGAATGATAACAACAACTGTCTGAAATGCCTATCAACAGAGACCTATGATGGTATATCTTCATTGAGCTTTTCTGAACCAATAAAGGCAACCATTAAAGAATTCTAATTGTCTCAAATTCCGAACGCCCTTTGTTATCCGTCCAAGAAAATATTAAATCATTCCCCGACTTGCCTTTGAAACGAAAAGAAAAATAAGGATTACGCGAAATCGCCCCACCCCAATAAGCCTCCATCACTGTTTTATTGGCAGACTGCACAATGACTTCTTGAATATAGTTAGCTGGATATTTCTTGCCAGTTTTATTGTTTTTTCGAAGCCCGGATTCCATCGGATGTCGGATAATCGATTTAACAGTCACGATACCGTCCTTTTCATAAGCACGAATATTAATAGATTTATTCATACCAGCCCTCTCTAAGCCAAGCAACTGTTATCAGCTGATACTCGAATTTCCTGTTTGGTCGAAAACAGTTCACCACCCGCTTTAACGACCACCAAAAGACTCCCGGTCTCTTCAACTTTAATTCTCGTCGAAATAAAAGCTTCGGATCCAAAAATATTAAATGAAGCCAAAAACGGATTAATACTCGATTCGAAAATCAGTGAAATCGATTCTGTATTAGGAATGTTTGAGATAACCTGTATTGGCACAGCTTTGCCATTTTTAGCGATTGCAGGCGCTATAATTTTGATATCAGTCGAAGGAGTAAAGTTACTTGATCCATGTAGGGCAGAAATTGCACCCATTACGTCATTGTTATCGAATGCTTTTTGAGGATAGCGCCCCAACACTAATCCTGGGCTCAACACACAAGACAAAGTAACTGCCACCCCCCTTTTCAAAAACATTCTGCGTTTCATAACGTACTGAATCCTAGTCAAATCAATTACTTTAGTTACCTTGTATTCGGCCAGTTTCGATAATTATTAAATACCCATTAGCATTAATAAAGTGAACGTTAACGAGATATCAATTACTCTTTTGTCGACTATCAATAATGGTTGTACGCTTTTCTTTAACTCTAGACGCTGTTGAAGCATCCAAACTCTCTGTGGCAAGGATTTCATCGTATAATTTAATGGCTCTGTTTTCGTTTCCTATTAGGCGGTGATATTCTGCTTCACTGATCAGGCCTTGCAGTTCACGCCCAAGACCCATATAAATTTCAGTTAATTGAGCATAAACAAACGGTAGTTCTGAATATCGGTTTTCCATTTTCCGCGCGATTTCTAAGGCCGAACCATATTGCTTTCTGCTTTTTAACAACTCGAGTAATTGTAATGAAATAGCCAAGTCATCTGGAAACAGCTTGAGCAGTTTATGATACACCTGCTCGGCCTCATCCCAGCGAGCCTGATTCTCTAAATTTTGAGCGTAAGCAATGCCATACCAAATACTTTCATTATTTCGTTGATAAAGTTTTGATAAAAATGTGTCTGCTTTCTCATACTGACCTTTACTTTTAAAGGTCAATCCTTTCAGAAAATCACTGTCAGATGAACCTGATTCAAAATTCATCTGATTACTAAGATAATCTTTGAAAACCGGAAAATAATCTATTGTTTCTGTTTGCCTAACAATTGGCTTTAAACGGTTTTCTGCTTCCGATATTCGATTCTGATTGATTGGGTGCGTTCGTAAATATTCAATATTCTGTAACCCTGAGCTGACTGAGTTCCTATCCAGTATCTTGAAAAACTCCACCATGCCTCGGCTATCAAACCCAGCATTTTGCAACAAGGTCATACCAAATCGATCGGCTTCATATTCATTTTCACGGGTAAAACTAACCAATGCTTGCTGACCACCCGCCAGCCCACCAAAAACAAGCGCATTACCAACTTCAGAATTAACCGTGCCAAGCAAAATACCCGCTAAAATTGAAAGCGCAGTCATAGTATTAACACCACCGGCTCTCTCGTATGAGTCAAGCCCATGGCGTAATTTGACATGCGCAATTTCATGTGCCATGACAGATGCCAATTGATCCTGAGTTCTCGCCTTTTTAATCAAGCCTGCATTGATGCCAATATAACCACCTGGCACAGCAAATGCATTCACACTTGAACTTTTAACAATAAAGAATTGATATTCTCGTAATCGATTATCCATACTAGCCAACAATCTATTACCTAAATTATTAATATATTGATTCAATAATGGTGATTTTTCGACCAAATCCTCTGCAAGCAATTGCTCGTAAAACTGCTGTCCTAACGTTTTCTCTTGAGCCAAACTAATAGCAGAATTGGCTCCTAGCAATGGCAACGGATCATTCGCTAAAATGGGTGTTACTATAAAAAAAAGCCCTATAAAAAGGCCCGACAACCTCGAGGCTAAAGATGGTTTGTTAGAGAAGGAACACAAAATCATGGACGATAGCCTGCTAGAATAAGTATTTAAAAATGTACCGATTGGTTACGGCGCCAAACTGTCCGATCACCAATCCGTAACAAAACGGTAATAATTTTGTATTTTTCATACCCTATTGACCCTAACCATTGACTCAGAGTTTCTATCAATGTCACGAATAAAAGAAATATCTGTATCTGAACTATCGCAACTGATTGAAAGCAAAAATAATTTTAAATTAATCGATATCAGAACACCGGTAGAAATTAAACGTGGTGTGATCCCAGGCGCCAAAACTCTACCCATGCACTTAGTGCCTCTTAATCTAAACTATTTCTCTACCACTCAAGAACGAGTTGTTATCTATTGTCGTACAGGTAGTCGTTCAGCTCAAGTGTGTCGTTTTCTAGATAAACAAGGTTTAACCAATGCCTGCAGTCTTCGCGGTGGCGTCGTTAAATGGGCATCGAGCGGCCTAGGGATGGATTCTGAAACACCTGAAGCCATTGCCTAAGGACACACTTGCGTTTTCAAAAATGGTAGCTTATAAAGATCACCTATCCAGCCATTATCTCAGCTGGTGATTCAGATTCAAAGAGAGGAGTAAATTATGGCTGAATACGATTACGAACTAGATGCCTCAGGCCTCAACTGCCCTTTGCCCATACTTCGTGCGAGAAAGTCACTTGGAGAAATGAAACCAGATGAGACATTACACATTATTGCGACTGACCCAGGTTCTGTTAAAGATTTTGAGGCATTCACTAAACAAACCAACAATCTATTGCTGTCGTCGACTGAAAGTGACGGTAAGTTTAATTTTGTTATTAAAAAAACTTAAGCCCTAACTTTCTAATATCAAGTATCATAATGGATAATATTATTCACTTTATCGGCCTAAACGGCCTCATCAACAATTTTAAATACAATGGCTGCACGTAAGAAGAAGCTTTCTATCATTGCCTCCCGGGGCACACTTGACTGGGCTTATCCGCCGTTGACTTTAGCCTCAGAGGCCGCTGCGTTAGGTTACGACACTGAAATATTCTTTACCTCTTATGGTATTGAGCTAGTTAAGCAAACGCCTTACCTTCAGACTACCGTTATCGGTAGCCCTGGAATGCCATTGCCCATCCAGCTGCCGACATTGCTCCAAGTAATGCCGGGTATGCGAAGTGTTATGACGATGTTGATGCAACAAAAGCTAAAATCAAAAGGCGTCAAGAGCATCGAACAATTAAGAGCCCTTTGCTTGGAATCTGGCGTTAAAATGATCGCCTGTGAAATGACCTTAGATCTGTTCGATATGGATCAATCAGACCTTATCGATGAAGTCACAACGGGTGGTATTGCAACCTATCTAGAGTTTGCAGGTAAGTCTCATATTTCATTAACGTTTTAGACACATACGCTAAAGAATTCCTCTAAACCATTTTTTCTCTATCGTAGTCATAAAAATTCAGTTCGAAATAACCACGATCGCAATTTCTAAGGACATGTAAGCCCACCAGCAGCGGTATTAATGAGTCCCGTTTAACTGCAATATCGCTAATTAGAGACTCCCGATATCCTGCTTTGGTCTGGCTGTAATTACCCATAGGCTGACGGTAGGTCAATTTTCTTATTATAAATTTAAGCACCTAAATCTTCTTAAAAAAGTGCTCTTTGTCGCTATAATAATTATAATACAAACAGTCGTATTTTTATCGATAGGACAAGGGACCGTATTGATTGCCACCTTTTTTCTGTGCCTGCTTTCTGTTTCAATAGTATTAATATTTCTGCAGATTCGTATTCGTCGTCAAATGACGCCTTCGAGTAGAGCCTGACTCTGAGTAAGCCTGATGCCAGAAGGCGCCAGGTAAAACCAAAACGAGACGACCATGAACAAAGAAAAACTAATCATATTTGACACAACTTTGCGTGATGGCGAACAAAGCCCAGGCGCATCGATGACCAAAGATGAAAAAATTCGCATTGCGAAAGCACTGGAACTAATGAAAGTGGATATCATCGAAGCTGGTTTTCCGATAGCGAGCAATGGTGACTTTGAGTCGGTCCATGCCATATCTGGCATCATCAAAGACAGCACCGTCTGCGCGCTAGCGCGAGCCAAGGAAATCGATATCATACGCGCTGGTGATGCTATCAAACCAGCGAACTCTGGTCGCATTCATACTTTTCTGGCGACATCGCCAATTCATATGGAACACAAGCTTCGTATGTCACCCGACCAAGTGGTCGAAGCTGCAGTTAAGGCGATCAAAATCGCTCGGCGCTATACTGACAATGTCGAGTTTTCTCCAGAGGATGCTGGACGATCCGATCCCGATTTTTTATGTCGAGTGATAGAGGCCGTTATTGCTGAAGGTGCTACCACCATCAACATCCCAGATACCGTTGGTTACAACATACCATTTCAGTTTGGTGCGCTATTAAAAGACTTAATCGAAAGAATACCTAATTCTGATAAGGCCGTTTTCTCGGTTCATTGTCACAACGATTTAGGCCTTGCTGTAAGCAATTCACTGCAAGCAGTGCTCAATGGTGCTCGTCAGGTTGAATGTACGATCAATGGCTTGGGTGAACGTGCAGGCAACGCATCGCTGGAAGAAATCGTTATGGCTATTCGCACTCGTCAGGATGTTTTTCCTTGTGATACAACGCTTGATGCGACTCAGATTATGACTTGTTCGAAGCTGGTATCTGCCATCACCGGTTTCAACGTACAACCGAATAAAGCCATCGTTGGTGCAAATGCTTTCGCACACGAATCAGGTATTCATCAGGACGGTATTTTAAAGGCACGCGAAACCTATGAAATCATGCGTGCGCAGGATGTTGGTTGGACAACTAACAAACTCATAATGGGTAAACACTCAGGACGAAATGCCTTCAAGAATCGCATGAATGAATTGAATATTGAATTCTCATCCGACGAAGAGTTAAACGAAGTATTTGCTCGCTTTAAAACACTGGCTGATAAGAAGCACGATATATTTGACGAAGATTTACAGTCACTGGTAAGCGAACCATTACTCGACTCAAAGACAGAAACTATCAAACTTATCAGCTTACGTGTTTGCAGTGAGACCAACAGCACTCCCAACGCCAGCATTATCTTAGCGATCAATGGTGAAGAACAAAAAGCCGAAGCAATAGGCGATGGCCCTGTTGATGCCTGCTTTAAGGCAATTGAAAAACTGACTAAAACTGGCGTAACCCTCCAGCTCTATTCCGTCAATGCAATCACCACTGGTACTGACTCTCAAGGCGAAGTAACTGTCCGTGTCGAAAAAGATGGCCAAATTGTGAATGGTCAAGGTGCTGATACCGATATTATTATTGCCTCTGCGAAATCTTTCATTAATGCCCTTAATAAAGTTATTAATCGCACCCAGAAAACGCACCCTCAACTCGAGACGGTGTAACTTACCATGTTAACTTCTAGCCAAAAACACTGCCTGCAAGGTATCGGTATTAGACAATGGGTAGAACGCTCGTCGATACCATTGCAAGTAACCGATGAGGTATTAGAAGTTGAAGTGCAGACCATTAATTCGGCCAACATAGCAATACCTGCATCAACACCATTGCCAGTGCAAGCCCCGATACCAGAGTTAGTGCCAGTTGCGAACATCATTCCTAAAATGGAGTTCAACCTTGATAGCTGGGATAATATTAATCAGTCTATTGTCCAATGCCAGAACTGCAACCTTGCGGCAGCCTGTACTCAAAAAGTTGTTGGTATTGGTAACAAACAGGCAGAACTGATGATTATTGGTGAACCACCAGGACATGATGAGGATATTAAAGGAGAACCTTTGGTTGGTCGCCCCGGCGTTTTGTTCGATAAAATTTTACAGTCGATTGGTATCTCTCGGTCTCAGGTTTTCATCACAAATATTGTCAAATGTCGTCCACCCAATAACCGTGATCCACACAAAGATGAAGTCAAAGCCTGCAACGCTTTTTTGCGAGCCCAAATAAAACAAATATCACCAAAAGCGATTTTATTGGTTGGAAAAGTATCCGCTCAGAGCCTGCTTAATACCAGTGATTCTGTTGCCAAATTGATCACACAAAACCATCAACTGCCAGACTCTGACATACCACTTAAAGTCATCTACCCTCCTTCTTATTTGCTACGCAATCCCGCTTCCAAAGGCATTGTTTGGCAAAACATGAAATGGCTCCAAGGGATGCTGAAGCCGTGAGTAAAGCTGAATTAAAACAAACCCTAAGCTATCGACCAATGACACTAGATGATGTTGCCTATGTGCTCACGGTAGAACACGAAGTCTATCCCTACCCCTGGACTGAACGCATATTACAAGACTGCATTAGAGTTGGTTATGACTGTTGGCTAGCGCTAGAACACGACGCAATCGTCGCCCATGCCTTTGTTAGCGTTGCGGCTGGTGAAAGTCATCTGCTCAACCTATCGGTATCAAAAAAGCATCAAGGCAAAGGTATCGGTAAGGCGTTTATCGATTTTTTGGTTGATATTGTTCGTACTAAAAAAGCAACGGTGATGTTGCTCGAAGTCCGCCCGAGTAACTTACAAGCAATTAGTTGTTATGACGCCGTTGGCTTTAACGAAATAGGCTGCCGAAAAGACTACTACCCGGCGCCTAATGGCAAGGAAGATGCGTTGTTATATGCAAAAGAAATTTACTAGTTTTCTACCCTAGGTTTGATAGAAGTGAAACTTCAATTAGTTTATATGAACATCACTAACCCCCCGATAAGCCGTTTTTTGTGAAGACTATTTTCAAGAGATTCTGAGTTAAACTAGAAACACCAGCATGACAGGAAGTGTGATGACCGAAACCGCTGTCGACACCACGACCAGACCAGCGACAGTTTCAGGGTCTGCACCGTATTTTTCCACTAGTAAATAGGATGTTACCGCCACTGGCATCGCCAGCTGCAAAATGAGAACCGCCATAGCAATTCGGCTCAATTCAAAATAGAGCCCAACACCAGCTGCGATGGTCGCGCAGGATATCACTTTCACTACAGTCAGAACCAAAGGACGCATAAAACGCCGCGCATCAATGCGCCCTAACGCAACACCAAGCGTAATCAACATCAAAGGTATCGCCATCTGCCCTGCCAGTTGCAGGGTATTGGTGAGCCAGATAGGTGTTTGCCAACCGTTGTAAAGAAACAAGGCTCCAAGAAGCGCACCGTACACCGTAGGTTCTTTTAGAACATTGCTGCCCGCTCCTCGACCAGAGACCATCCAGATACCGAGTGAAAACGAATACACTATCATCACCGCAAACACTATCACGGCAAAACTTAAACCTTCTTCGCCAAAGGCAAACAACGCCAGCGGCAATCCTAAATTCCCGGTATTACCAAAAATCAGTGGATGTAAATAGGTTGAACCTTCTAGTTTCGCTAGCTTTACAATGACATAAATCACGCCTGTTACAATAATATAAGCAACAACCGCCGCCCCAAAGGTCGCTGTTAGCGATGCCGAGTCGATCTTGGAATTCATTAGCGCGACAAAAATCAGGCAGGGTACCGAGACGCTCATCGCCAATCGGGTAACAAAGCTAACGCTATAGTCGTAACCCAGACGAACCCATCCAAAGCCTATCGCAGCTAAAAGAAAAACCGGCGCAACAATCTGGATAATGATTACAAAAGTAGACATATTTTCTTTAAGATCGAAGGCTATTTTAAGATGAAGCGTTTAAAAAAACGAGGGCACTGACTCTATTGTGAAACTTCCAGCAATAACTAAAGCTGATTGCCTACCCAAGCAGCCGGGTCACCAAGCGTCATATTTCCGGCTAGATAGCTCTCGATAATTTCGATCATTCTCTGTGGACCAAACGATTGGTCATGTCCACCATGAATAGTCTTCACTTTCAGTGATTTCAAACGTTCGAGGCTTTCTCGATAAACTGCTTTATCCGAGTGATAAACCGTATCATATAAAGCACCATCGTATATAACATCTCCACTAAACAGGGTCTCTGTGGCTTGCTCGTAAAGCGCAATTGAACCTGGAGAATGGCCAGGCAAATGCAATATATGAAAATGTCGATTACCGAGATCAACCACATCGCCCTCATCCAGATAGCCCGTTAGTGGTGCTGCTTTTACTCGATAGTCTTCAGCGATAAAGCCTTCGTATGGCACAGCCTTAAAAGTTTCAGCACGGACAAAACCCGTAGTCGCAGTATTTTCTAATGTTGGGTTAGCGTGCACCGAGGCTTCGAGTCGATGACCCAGTCGGCAGTCAAATTCATGAGCACCACCGATATGGTCAAAATGGCAATGGGTCGAGACCACCGTCACTGGCCGTTCAGTTAAGGTTATAATTTCCTGTTTTAGCGGCCTCAATCCCATTCCAGAGTCAATTAACAAATCGTAATTTTTACCTCGAATATGCCATATATTGCAACGAAGCCAATCGGCAACATACTTTTCTCGAATGAGCGAAACGCCATCAGAAAAAGTAATTACCTCGTACCATGGATCAAAATTTTTCATTGATAGTAACCAGATATGTGAAAATAGATGCGCTAGGCCGTGTGACTGGTCTCCAGCAGAATTAATGGTGCTAAATTTGCATCAGGCCCATTGAGAAAAAAAATGGTGTCAAAACCTTGAGAGAGGAGCTCTTCGGTAGCTTCAGCATTTTTTTCGGCACAAAGTGCATCGAATCCTATCAGTCCCATAGGGCCAAGCTGTTCGGTTGAACCGACTGGAAGTAAAATACCGCGTGAATGGGTAAGATAAGTATCTACCTCAAGCCAAGTGGCTTCATCCACCCTCATTGTTGCCCCTGCGCCTCGAACCATGCAGACAAACGTGGTCGATACTCTTCGAGCTCCACTAAGACCGCAGAATGGCTACAGATTCGTGACCGATATTGTTTAACTGATTGGGGTATCTTGATTTGCATGCCAAACACTTCTGATAATACATCTATCCAGACAAAGGTAATCGCCAATCCACATTCACCTAGCGTGAGCACTTCACCACAATTGCTGGCATTACTTTCTAATAATTTAGCCAATTGATTAAGCCCGTCGCTAATAGCTTGTGACTGCTCATCTACAATCAAGGCATTGCGTTTTGATGAGTTGATCAGAGGAAATAGTTTCCGTACTTCAGGCTCTAGTCGGGTGTCATGCAAACGTGAAAGTTCACGTGCTTTCGCACGACCATTTAACTCAGTGGGTAACATCGGTGGATTGGGGTATTTTTCGTTTAGGTATTCAGCAATAGCTTCAGAATCGGCCAAGAGTAGAGAACCATCAACCAATGCAGGCAAATTTCCAGACGGCACAATACTTTTATATTCAGCTGAACCATAACCACCCGGAGGCGGAAGTTCGTGCCATTGTATATTTTTATGTCGAAGCAAAATTCTCAGCTTCGCACAGTATAGGCTTACTGGAATGGCATAAATTGTTAGCATAAGTAAAGAGTCTGTCAGGCCCTTATATAATACTAGTTAGATAACTTCCACTTACGCCCCAACTCATCAAAAAACCCACGCGCTTGCTTCAGCGTAATCCAAGTATTCACATAGTTGATCCAGACCTGATCGGCCTGTGGCAATAACATAGCAACCGGCGTTGGTGACTTAGGCGCTGATACAGGCACAATCATCATGTTTGGATATTTTTCAACTAATTTATAAGCTTCTACATTTGACGTGATGTGAGCATCAGCTCGGCCTGCTAATACTTCTTGGAAATCGCGAGCTGGTGCATCTACAATTTTATGTGCCGCATTTGGAAAATACTCTTTAACCTGTTGTTCCTGAGTAGTCCCTAAGGTTGCGGCAACGGTAACACTAGACTGGTTCAGGTCACTCCAATCTTTATATTTACTGGCATTCTTAGACAAAATGAGTGGAACCGTAGCCAATGAAAAATAACTCGTTGAATAACCGGCTGCCTTCGCTCTTGAAGGAGAAATTGAAGCAGAACCGGTCAAGTGATAAGCACCCGAAACAACACCATTTAAAAGGGTTTTCCAATCTGCTGGAACAAATTCAATCTCGACTCCCAAATCCTTTGCTAACTCGGTCATAACGTCGATGTCATAGCCTTTATAACTGTTGGTTGCGGGATCTTTAACCGACATGGGATTCCAATCTCCAGTAGTACCCACTTTTAACACGCCATTACTAAGGATGTCTTGCAGTGCCGATTCCGCTTGGACCTGTGTAACCAAGCCTAAACATATTAAAGTAGCAGAGATAATTTTGATTAGTTTCATTATGTTTAACCTACTATTTGTTTAAGCGAGCATTACCCGAAAGCATTTTAATTGCAACCAAATAAATGGGTTGCACCTAACGAAACGCTATGCTCAAATATTATAGATAACTTCGTGCGCGGTACATAAATGCATCCGAATGATACGTCATCAATCATTAAAATTGAAAAAGTCTCAAAATTTTTTGGTAATTTCCAAGCACTGAACAAAGTGTCTATTGAAGTAAAAAAAGGAGAGCGAGTCGTTGTTTGTGGTCCTTCTGGGTCAGGTAAATCGACAATAATACGCTGCATTAATCAGCTCGAATCTCATGAGTCTGGATCTATTATTGTTAACGGAATAACGCTCGACGGCAGTCGAACTGCACTCAATTCTATTCGTGCCAATGTCGGGATGGTGTTCCAACAGTTCAACCTTTTTCCTCATCTGTCCGTACTAGACAATCTAACGCTTGGCCCCATGAGAACCCGAAATCTATCGGCATCTGATGCGCATAAGCGAGCAATGCATTATCTCGAACTAGTTAAAATCCCAGAGCAGGCCGAAAAATATCCACGCCAGCTTTCTGGTGGACAACAACAGCGCGTCGCCATTGCCCGTTCACTCTGTATGGAACCAAGCATTATGCTTTTCGATGAGCCAACCTCTGCACTCGACCCCGAAATGATTAATGAAGTGCTCGAAGTCATGGCAAGCCTTGCAGAAAGCGGCATGACAATGATCTGCGTTACTCATGAAATGGGGTTTGCCCGCAGAGTGGCCGATAAAATGGTTTTCATGGATCACGGTGAAATCGTCGAAACTGGCACACCCGAGAAATTTTTTAGTGCACCTGATAGCAAACGCTGTCAGGAGTTTCTTCAGAAAATACTGCACCATTAAGGCGACGAAGCTCGTGAAAAAAATCATTATGCTTATCGCTCTGGTTCTACTGGTGTCGGGCTGCTCCTCTGAATGGGGATGGTATGTCGTTGATCCCAGCACACCTAAAGGCTTATCCAACCTGCGATTTTTAATCAGCGGACTTGAAGAAACCGTTTTATTGTCATTCACCGCCATTTTAATCTCAGTCACCATTGGCCTTTTAATCGCTTTACCTGGCTTATCTTCAAATATTTATTTGCGTAGCTTAAACCGTGTCTATGTTGAGTTTATTCGCGCTATTCCAATCCTAGTTTTAATACTGTGGGTCTATTATGGTATGCCGCAAATTTCTGGCATTTCAATCTCAGTATTTTGGGCTGGCGTATTTGCATTAGCTTTATCGGACAGTGCTTTTGAAGCGGAGATTTTTCGAGCCGGCATCCAATCAATCGACAAGGGACAGTATGAGGCAGCACACTCTATTTCGCTCAGCTATGCCGATACCATGCGTTTCGTTATTCTGCCTCAGGCAATCAAACGCATATTACCAGCGCTTGGCAACCAACTAATTTACATGCTAAAGATGTCATCTTTAGTGTCGGTCATCGGTATGCAGGAACTCACTCGAAAAGCTAACGAACTCGTTGTAACCGAATATCGCCCGCTAGAAATTTACACAATTTTAGTGCTCGAATACCTCGTATTAATCCTACTGGTCTCGGCCGCAGTGCGTTGGTTAGAAAGGCGCATGAATAGTAAAGGAATAGATTAGCCTAGATAAAAACACCTCCCAGCATAAAGATATAATGAGTCTGTACTATTAAACAATAGTGTCATATGTCGCAATCATTAATTTTCGCACTAAAGTCTCGGTGCCCTACGAAAAAATCAGAGTAAAAAAATATAATCTTCAACCTTTATATGCGGTTCATAAATAAAACGTTAAGCGGTGAAGTTAAGAATTTCTATAGTGACCTAATTAGCCATTGTTGTTTTGACGTTGGGACTTCAACCATTAGTTAAGTCGGAAATCCGTTCTGATCGTTGCGTATTCTGGGTTCTTATCAGGCGTCTGTAATGGTTTTACTCAGGCCATCTCACCGCTTCTTCTACGCTCTATCTCAATGTTGTGTTCCCTTAAGAAAGTATACAAACCTGTTCCTATAATGATCGCAGACCCAACCAGAGTGAGCATATCGACCCGTTCATCAAAAATGAATACGCCGACTAACAACGAGAACAAGAGTCTTGAATACCTAAAAGACGAAACAATAGAAGCATTACCGATGCGCATTGCCTTCACGATAGCGTAATAGCCAGAAATACTGAAAACGATCGCACAGCCAAAATAGACTAGTGTTTCGCCCGCAAGAGGCGCCATAACTTGAGGACTAACGAGCAAGCAAATCGCACCGGCAATCACCAGTGAAAAAAATGCTTGAAAAGAAATAATCGAAGACTCGACATTAGACGGAATAATACGAGTCACCAAGTCTCTGACGGCTACTCCCAAAACAGCTAGCAGCACCCACAATACCGATGGATTAAAGCCACCAAACCCTGGCCTTATTATAAGCAAAACACCCATAAAGCCGATGCAAACAGCGGTCCATCGACGCCACCCAACGCTTTCACCTAAAAATAAGGCCGCACCCATAGTAATTGTTAATGGTGTGACTTGGAACACCGACGCGACTGTCGACAGTGGCACAAGCGATAATGATGTTACAAATGCCATGGCCGCAATCGCTTCTGCTAACATTCTAATCAGGGTTGCTTTCGTCCACACGTGAGGTGCCAATAATCGATGCCCGTTAGTGAAAGCCATCAAAGCAAAAAATACAGTGCTACACAAACCAATAACAATCAAAATTTGACCAATAGAGATGGAGCTAGAAAGGTGCTTGATAAACGCATCTTCTATTGTAAATCCCGCCATTGCAGCGAGCATTAACAATATGCCTTTGCGATTATTTGTACTGTTATTCAAAGTCATTAATACCTATTTTTTGTCCACCTTTAATGTAAATTAAAGTGACTTCAGAAGGAACCCAACAATTGAAAATTAACTCCGTTTATTGACTTTATAATTGATGAGGCCTAAGATTTTTACTTGGCTTTTAATACAGTTTCAAAAAACTAAAGCTGTCATATTTTTTACAGTCACCTAAGTGAGTTTAAAAAAATTAACACAATTTAAGGCTTATGTTGGATTCTCAAATTCTTAACAGTCTGATAATTATAAATATTAGATTAACAGACTGATTAAAAAAACAACGGGTTGCCGTGCACCTTGACAGAACCTTCTCAGCACTTGCAAAAACGGAAATTACCGTTCTCGTCATTCTAATGACAAATGGATGTAAATTGCCAAACACTTCATTTCAACCTTTCATATAATTAATTTATTTATCAATAAAAGTCTGGCTTTTTGACTATTATATTGGTGTTTGAAGATATTAATGACCTAAACAGAATTTAAGTTATTTGGCTAGTAGGCAAAACAGTTTGCCACTTAAAACAGTGAATCTATTATAAAAACAGGATAAAAATTATGATGAGTACCAAACATCTACTTAGTGCACTCATATTAGCAATGGCTTGTATTTCTTCCTCGAGTGCTGAAGTAATGAACGGCGGTTCACCACTGATATTTGGTAAAACGTACATCAGTACTGGTGCTGGTGCAAAAGTTTATGGCGACATTTTAGCCAATACTTATCTAGTCACTGGAGCGAGTTCAATAATTGAGGGTGATATTCAGACCGGAGGGGCTGTTACAACCGGCGCAACGACTCATATTATAGGTAATATTAAAGCTGGTGCGGCTATAACACTCGGGGCATCGACAGATGTTAGTGGCGATGTGTGTCATGGCGCTGCTTTGACATTAGGTGCTGGAGCCGAATTCGGAAATG
>JBLHWR010000049.1:0-14578 GCA_047629275.1 Gammaproteobacteria bacterium | reverse complement strand
AGGTTTCTATTACTCTTTGCCGTCAGCTTTATCTGCTGAAGGTTCTACTGCCTTTTTAGTGGCCGCTTTTTTCACTGCCGCTTTTTTGGGTGCTGCTTCAGTTACCACTGCTTCTGGTACTTCGGCAACTAAGGCCTCAGCCACTGCTTCAGTTGATTCTGCATCAGCTGACTCAGAGCCATCTGCTTCTTCTTTAACTGGCTTTACAGAAGCAATTTTTGAAGGTGCTTTTGCAAGTTCTTCTCTGGCTTTAATTTCACCAGCGATGCTCTCTTTACCAACCAGAATCGCATCAGCAGCCATTTTGGTATAAAGCTTAACTGCACGCATGGAATCATCGTTACCAGGAATGATGTAATCAATACCATCAGGTGAGTTATTTGTATCAACGATACCAACAACAGGAATACCTAATTTAGTGGCTTCCTGAATTGCAATATCTTCATAACCGACGTCAATGACGAACAGTACATCAGGTAAGCCATTCATTTCCTTGATGCCACCCAGCGTCTTTTCTAGTTTTTCTTGCTCACGAGATAATTGCAGAATTTCTTTCTTACTGATTTTCTCATAGGCGTTATTCTTGGACATTTCTTCCAATTCTTTTAAACGCTTAATAGAAGCGCGAACGGTACGGAAGTTAGTCAGCATGCCACCCAACCAGCGGTGATTAACGAAAGGCATGCCACAACGCTCAGCTTCAGTCTTAACGGCTTCACTGGCTGCACGCTTAGTGCCAACGAACATGATTTTGCCCTTATTAGAGGCAACCTTACCCATGAAGTTAAGAGCATCTTTGGCCATCGGCATGGTTTGCTCGAGGTTAATGATATGAATTTTATTACGTTCGCCAAAAATAAAGGCGCCCATTTTGGGGTTCCAGAAACGAGTTTGGTGACCGAAGTGCACGCCCGCTTCCAACATTTCACGCATAGTAACGTTAGACATAGTTATCTCCAGATATCTGTCTTGAGTAGTCGGCTATTCACAATGACCACTCGGGGTTAAGCCTCCACATATCCAGCGATTACGACCTGTTTCTCTGGTAAAAAACAAGCACCCATAATCGAGTGTTGATATGTGTGTGTAATTAAATTTACTCTGACTGTTGCCTAGAGCGCGCGCTTTATACCATAATCCACATTCAGCAACAACAAAACAGTAGTAATTTATGGCAGTCTCGATCAAAAACAGTGAAGAAATTGAAAAAATGCGTATTGCAGGCAGGCTTGCGGCAAACGTGTTGCATATGATCGAGCCTCATGTGGTACCAGGCATCACGACCCAACAGTTGAATGACATATGCCACGACTATATCGTCAACCACCAGCAAAGCATTCCTGCACCACTCAACTATCGAGGTTTTCCACGCTCAATTTGCACCTCAGTCAATCATGTTGTTTGCCATGGTATCCCTGCGGATAAGAAGCTAAAGGCCGGTGACGTTATTAATATAGACATCACCGTTATAAAAGATAAGTATCATGGGGATACGAGCCGCATGTTTATGGTCGGTAAACCCACCATTCAGGGTGAACGTTTGTCACGCGTCGCTTATGAATGCATGAAAATCGGTATAGAAATGATCAAGCCAGGTATTCGTCTAGGAGACATTGGCCACGCCATCCAGACTCACGCCGAAAAAAATAAGTTCAGCATCGTTCGTGAATACTGCGGTCATGGCATCGGCAATGTCTTTCATGAAGACCCCCAAGTATTACATTACGGCAAGCCAGATACTGGACTCCGGTTAGAGCCAGGTATGATTTTCACCATTGAGCCCATGCTAAATCTAGGAAAACGTCATGTTAAATTACTACCCGATGATTGGACTGTTGTCACTAAAGACCATAGTCTGTCAGCCCAGTGGGAGCATACAAACCTAGTCACTGAAGATGGTTTTGAAGTACTCACTGAGCATCCAGACAAGCCGTTGTAATCATGACAAGTGACGTTTCAAACAATAGCATGACTGATATGCTGTCTGAAATCAGCCATTGCCTAACGAGAATAAAAACACCCCAAGGGATTATTGCAATGCCTGTAACAGACGGTCTCAATCGAACGAACGAGCAACTTTACGCTGCTTTCGATCAGGGCGTGCCTATCCAGACACTTGTAAGTCAAAAATCGAAAGTCATTGATCATGTTTTGCACTTTTGTTTTGACAGCTTCATTTATCATACTCAAGAATGCCAATGCAGCCTAGTTGCTGTGGGTGGTTATGGTCGATCAGAATTACTCCCCGGATCAGACATTGACTTGATGGTGCTATTGAGCCAAAAACCCGATAAAACATTAGAAAACGAATTATCCCGTTTTATTACATTTTTATGGGATATCGGCCTCGAAGTGGGCCACAGCGTTCGGACTGTTGACGACTGTATCGTGCAAGGCAAGGCAGATGTGACCGTCATTACCAATATGATTGAAGCTCGACTCATTTGTGGTGATGAAAACTTATATGAACGTTTTCAGCAGGCGATTGAGCCAAGCAAAATGTGGTCATCTCGCGAGTTTTTTGAAGCCAAGCTAAAGGAACAAGAAATCCGTCATATGCGCTATAACGATACCGCATACAATCTTGAACCTAACATTAAAGAGGGTCCAGGTGGATTACGCGATATTCAAATTGTAGGCTGGGTCGCTAAACGTCACTTTGGTACCAGAACCTATTTAGAGCTGATTGATAGAGAGTTTATTACCGCAGATGAATACCAGTTAATAGAAGCGGGACAACGTCATTTGTGGAAGGTCAGGTTTGCATTACATCGACTGGCAAAAAGACGCGAAGACAGACTCTTATTCGATTATCAAAATCAAATTTCGATTGATTTTGGATTTGAAGCAGGACCACATAATCTCGCAATAGAACAATTCATGCAGCAATACTATCGAACCATTATGGAGCTCGAGCGCCTGAATGAGATGCTATTACAAATATTCAGAGAAGAAATTTTATTTGCCGACACTAAAAAGCAAACCAGTGTCATCAATGATCGGTTCATGCTGCGAAACAACTATATTGAAGTGAGGCATGCCGATGTATTTAAACAACACCCTCCGGCTCTAATCGAACTGTTTGTTTTAATTTCGTCCCACTCAGACTGTGAAGGGGTTAGTGCATCAACCATCAGGTTAATCCGTGAGCACCTTTATTTAGTGGACGATAGCTTTCGAAACAATGATGAAGTTAAGCATCTATTTATGCAGTTAATGAGTGGGACAAATGGCGTCACACATCAAATGCGACGGATGAATTCCTATGGTTTTCTGGCCGCCTACATCCCTGCTTTTGAAAAAATCACAGGCCGCATGCAGTATGATTTATTCCATGCCTATACGGTCGACCAACACACCATTTTTGTCATTAGAAACCTACGCCGTTTTGCACTCGAAATACATGAAGATGAATTTCCGTTTTGTAATTTGGTTTTTAACAAACTAGAAGACCCAAAATTACTTTATCTTGCTGCGCTATTCCACGATATAGCCAAGGGACAGGGTGGCAGTCACTCCGTTCTAGGTGCTGAAATAGCCACTCAGTTTTGCTTGCAGCATAATCTAAATGCCAAAGAAACCCGTATCGTATCGCAGTTAGTGCGTAACCATTTATTAATGTCTGTAACGGCACAACGCAAGGACATCAGTGACCCCGATGTTGTGCGCGAGTTTGCTCAACAAGTTGGCAGTATGAATATGCTCAATTATCTCTACCTACACACCGTTGCAGATATACGCAGCACCAACCCAAAGCTATGGAATAACTGGAAAGACGCCCTATTCCAGCAGCTTTACACCGCAACTAAAAATGTCATTCGACGCGGTATTAAAAATGCGCCAGATATCGGAGAGATTATTCAAGAAAATAAAGATGCGGCATTTGAATTAATGCTGGACCTACCTTACAACCAGCAAGCTATTATTGATCAATGCGACCAATTACCTGGGGACTATTTTTTACGCCATCATCCGCTCGAAATCCGTTGGCATGTAGACACCATACTGGGCAGTCCAGAGCAGTCAACACTAGTCAGAGTTCGTCAGGCGACGCATTCAAAAACGACCAAAGTATTTGTTTACTGTGACGAAAACCCCAACGTTTTTTCTCAGGTCACCGGCGCCCTCGGTTCACTTGGATTGAGTATTTTAAATGCGGAAATATTCACCACTAAAAACGATAAAATTATGGATACATTTATTATCCAAGATCACGACAGCCAGTCAATCACAGAGCCATCAATCGTTAAACAAATAGAAGAAGCACTAATAAAAGCATTTAAGTCAAATACTATCTATAAGCCAGTTATCAATAACCGCAGACACCGCCATCAAAAGGCTTTTAATCACCCCACTCAAATTCAATTTGAACAGGACACGGTCAACCAGCGAACTGTGATGGAAATTACGGCAATGGATATGCCTGGCATGTTGTCGACGATTTCAAACGTAATCGCCCTCAATTCGATCAATATTACCCATGCAAAAATTTCTACTTTAGGCGAAAGAGTGAATGATATTTTTTTCTTGGTTACACCTGATGGCAAAAATATTACCGACCAGTCAGCCTTGGATATACTAGAATCTCAGATTATTAAAGGCATCGCCGATATCAACCCAAAGTAAGTCATTAGAACTTAACTATAAGTCGATACGATACTTATTAGGAGACATTAAAAGGACTGTCTATTGACTCACTTGGCTCTGTAAACCAGCGTGGCCCGCTATCTGAAATGTACGCGTGGTCTTCGAGGCGCACGCCAAATTCGCCATAACTACAAATCATAGGCTCAATCGAAAAACACATCCCAGGAGCTAAGGGTAAATCATTGCCTTTGACAATATAAGGATGCTCATGGACGTCAAGTCCCACACCATGTCCAGTTCGATGCGGCAAACCAGGCACTTTATAATCAGGGCCATACCCAGCCGCTACAATGACGGCCCGCGCAGCATCATCGGGTGCTGAACAAGCGGCTCCAATTTGCGCTGCATCAAAAGCGGCTTGCTGCGCCGCATGCTCTAACGACCAGATTTCTCTCTGCCTTGCATTGGGTTCACCGAATACATAACTGCGTGTAATGTCTGAATTATAGCCATGTAAGGTTGCCCCGGTATCGATTAGCACCATGTCATTTTCAGCCAAGATTTGTGGATATGAAACACCATGTGGATAAGCTGTCGGCTCACCAAACAAAACAATTTTAAAGGTTGAACGGCCATCCATTCCACTGGCGATATGCGCTGCATCCAAAAACGACTGTACATCACGGGTATCGATACCCGTCTCAAGAATACACGCCACTGACTGCTGAACATTCAGTGTGATTGCCTTGGCCTGAGTTAGTAATGAAATTTCAGCTTGTGACTTAATCTGACGACAAGGCCATATCAAACTATCTGCATTAACAATTACTAGTTTTGATGACGATTTTTGCAACCCATCAACAATAAAAAATGGGGTTTGTGGATCAACAGCCAATTGAGCAACATTTGTTTTGGATCGAATTAAAACGGTTTCAGCGACAGCTGCCATAGGATTTTCGTGCTCCTCCCACAACAGAAATTCACCCTCAACCACCATAGCTGCTTTCGTTTTTTGTTCTTCAAAGGTCGGACAAACATAAATTAAATCACCCGATACCGTTAATATTGCACCGTGCAATCTCTCACTCGCATAACATTGCATGCCGGTGAAGTAACGTAAACTGCTGGTAGCATCTAAGTAAAGCGCATCAATACCTGACGCCAACATCAGTGACCGCACTTTTTCTAGACGCGCCAGATATTCATCCATTTGAATAGGGACTGCTTTATCTCGAGCAGACTTGAGTTTGGCTAATTCTATTGCGGCACTACTGCCGCCGATTCCAATCGTCATTTGTATTTATCCTAGGTTAGCTAACGTCAAATAGGGTTAACACTTAGTAACTATTGTAACAAATCAATTTATGAATGTGTCATGGAAAAAGGGACACTACTAGATAAATAACACTCATTGGGCAGTTGTCTCTAAACCAAAGAAAATAAAAGTCAGATTGACTGCCATCCTTCCAAATCAAATGAAAGCTAGTTTCTTGCTGGCAGACTGATTGCAACCTAGGTAAAGGGTTAGGGGCTGACAACATGACCTATACTCCGCTAAAAATCGGAAATAAATCTTTATAGGATCAATATATTAACTAACTAACTAAGTCCTTTAAAAAAATGAATGACAAAACTTCAAAACAACTTCGAACCTTTTCAATGGTGGTTAGAGCCACTGTGTTTTTGGCCGTAATCAAATAAATACAATGGTCTTCATAGAGGTGACGATTGATTTAAACTAGGGTAAAAGGACACGCCATGAGCACAGAACCATTATACCGCAAAGCTGGGTATCGATTTAAAGTCTCGACTACTATAAACTGATTGATAGCGACAACAATACAGGTTTTGTTCAATGGATTTAAAACGTTTGCTCACCAGTCTTAGCTCACAAATACTATTTCAGCTCGTAATAATCGTTTTCTTAATCATTATCGGCATCGGTTGGAATTTCGATTTTATTTATTCGTTTTACTTCGAGAACCAGCAAACTCAAACTGGCGTTATTATTAATAGTTCGATCTTCGCCCTATTCTTTTTTGGCATGTCCAATATCGTTTATCACTTGGTTCGCTATAAGCAGGAAGAACGTGCAATTGCACAGCTTGCTAACAATATAGAGTCACTCACAACAGACCTAATGCAGGGTCTTGACGGAGACTCCATCGTCGCCAAACGCTATTGGATTCTAAAATCAATTCAAAAAGTAAATGGTGAAATAAACCATAGCGCTCTTTCGGCCATGCTCACCGCCGATGAAGGTACAAAATTTGGTTTAATACGCTACATTAATAACATACTAATATTGACAGGTGTCTTCGGCACCATCGTATCACTATCAATCGCCTTACTCGGCGCATCAGATCTAATCGATTCTGCAGCTGGTAGCCTTGGTGGCATGGGTCTGGTCATTCACGGCATGTCGACAGCCTTATCGACTACTATTACCGCTATCGTTAGTTATGTCTTATTTGGCTACTTTTATACACGCCTTAATGACGTACAAACGCACTTTTTAAGTGGTATCGAGCAGATCACTTCAATTTATTTACTACCCCAGTTTGTAGCGGGTAATGATGACATTGTGCATAAAACAACTGACTTGATAAAGTCAGTTGTTTTCGCCACTAATAATTTAAAGAAAACTCAAGACATTTATCATACTTCTGCGATGTTATTACAAGAGACGATCGAACTAAATCGAGTGCAAATAGAAAAACTCTCGACTGAGTTACAAGACATCAAATCGATCCTTCGCGAAGGCTTTCGTCTTCCAGCTCTGGCTCAAAACGATGACGAATAAGTCTAGGCAAAGCCGTGAATTCTAGCTTCTCGCCCATAGGACAAAACCAAACCAATAGCAATGGTGAAGGCAGCTTCTGGCCATCATTTACTGATATTATGATGGTAATCACGATGATTTTTCTAATGGCAACCAGCCTGTTAGTCGTGCGTAATTGGCAATTAGTCGCCGAATTACGTGAAAGTGTAGCGGCGGAACAAGTTGCATCACAACTCATTGAATCAACCTTTTTGGAAAATTTGACACTAGAAGAACGTCTCGTCAATGCGGAGCAAACTAACTCAATCCTACGGCTTAGATTACTGAAAAAAGATGAGAAATTACAAATCGTCAACAATTCTCTACGCCAACAAAAATTTTATACAGATGCCATACTGGCAGAAAACAAGCGATTAAAAACTGATCTCAATGCATCGTTGTCTTTGCTTGCGCTTACAAATACCGAAATTGACACGATTAAAACGCAGAAAAATATGCTCAATGTCGAGGTTTCAACACTAGAGCGACAGTTATTATTATCCGATGCTGAACAAGAAAAATTAGCCCTGCAAATGGCTAAAGTTCAATCCGAAATTGTAGCATCAAAGCTATCGCAGCAAAAAAATATTGCCGATCTGATGCAACAAAAACAGCTACTGATGTCAGAAATAGTCGGCTATAACCAACAAGTCCAAACATTAAAAAGTGACTATACAATCGTTAAAACAAAATATGACAAATTAGTCAGGCCAGCACGATCAGCTAAAGGCAAATATATCGCGGAAGTTTATTACTACATTAATGACGCTGACGGGGAAGTTATTCGCTACAAACAACCGGGCGATACTCAGTTTATTGACCTCTCGCTGGCTGAAGTAGAAAAACGTTTGGCTAGACTAAAGCAAGAAAAAGGCAATGACCTGTACGTCAAAGTGATTATCCCAAATGACAGTGGACTAACCTATAACGAAGCCTGGGAGTTCATGCGTAAACTGCTGGCAAAATACGATTACTACTACCAAGTGAACTAAACTAGCTGATACAATTAGTATTCTGTCCCCGTAGCTCAGCTGGATAGAGCAGCCGCCTCCTAAGCGGCAGGTCGGATGTTCGAATCATCTCGGGGACGCCATTATTGAGTCTAAACAATCCTAGTTGGCTATCGTTTAAGTCACTATATGCCAAAACATAAGAACTTCACTTAGGTCAGCTTTGGACTTTCCTTCAACTTTTAGGCCACCCATCGAATTATTTAGCAGGCTGAAATCATTTCTGTTATAAAACAGAAAGAGCATTCGAATCGACTGTTTCGATGTTTTTTTAGGCAACGACAAGTCCTAAAGCTGCCCCATTAGACTAATACACCTCTAAAACGCCAAGCTGCTTTGTATCTTGTCGACTATAATTATTTATCTAGTAGATCTCATGAAGGCTATATTGGTAATTTATCAGGTGAATTAACCATTTACGGGCTAGAAAACTTGCCTAGCGAGTTGAAGATTCATTCGGATGTTAAACACAGTCATGACTATGTTGTTGATCAGCGCAGCTTCCAATATTTTGTTATTCATAAGGAAAACAACCTTTCATTACCTTTACTTTCACTTGAATTAGTAGGATGCATCCTACACATAAATAGGAAAAGTACTACGACTTATTACCCCTCACATCAAGATTACTTATCAAGTTCAATTTAAATTACCCCATTCTAACTATAAATTTGACTAGCCCAGCGAGTTAAACCTGCCGTAACACTGCCAAAGTGATCACCGACAACAATAGGGGTCTGCTCAAACTGTTGCTGCAAGAACCTATTAATTACAGGTGATTTTGCTGTGCCACCCGTAACAAAGACAACGTCAGGCTCGCAGTTGGCTTGTTTAATAGCCTCTTTCATTAAGCCAGCAATGGTCGTTAGTTCACGCTGGCAGGCGGATGAAAAGTCTATCTGCTGGAGCGTTATTGATAAATCGTCGTCAATATCAAATAAATCCGTTTGATGTTGGTCATTATCCGTTAGGGCAACTTTACTTTGCTCGGCAGCATTCACCACTCGGTAGCTGAGCTTTTGCTGCTGTATCGTCAACAATCGGGATATAAACGCCGGCTGTTCAGCGTCACGAATGAGCTGCTTTATGACCCGGCCATTGGCACTGCTATAGAACTCGGTTTGGTCGTTAATATTGTTAATCGCCATTGCTTTCCAAAAGCTGTTGACTGGGATCGGCTTGCCCGTTTTAAAATGGCTATTTAAACCAAAGCTGGGCATAAACTTATTTAACGCTAACGCTATGTCGAAGTCATTGCCCCCAACACGCTCGCCACTGTGGCTAAGAAAATGTTGACCTCGATCAGTTTGAACAGCCTGTTTTGGTCCCATTAGTAGCATCGAGCAATCGGTTGTTCCACCGCCAATATCAACCACCAGAACTTTAGTCTCATGAGTTAAATTGGATTCATATTCAAAGCCTGCTGCTACCGGCTCGTATTGAAACTCAACGTCTTTGAACCCGACCCGCTTTGCTGCTTTAGTTAATATTTCAATGGCTTGCTGATTACTTTGTTCGCTTCGCAAGCCCTGAAAGTTGATAGGTCGTCCAATCACTGCTTGAGAAATCGTTTTTCCGAGTGTTGCTTCGGCAAGGGTTTTTATATGGCTCATCATCGAAGCGACGATGTCTTCGAACAATTCAATTTGAATAGGCACTAAACCACTAGCACCTAGAAACGATTTAGGAGATTTAATATAGTAGCCTTCTTCTGGCTCTTGTAAGTAGTCAGCTAAAGCCTGTTGTCCAAAAGACAGCTCAGTTGGGTACCCGTCTAACTCAAGCTCCCTTAACGTATTCTGTCCTCTTTCTAACTGGGGTTGCCGCTGAAGCTGAAATATTTTTTGCTCAGCCACAGTCAAGTGTTGATACAACCAATTGACAATAACATCTCGACTAGGGGCATAAAGCGTCGAAGCAACATACTGTCCATGATCGCCCAGAGATATAATTTTCGGCAGGTTACTGTCCATTATGCCGACAGCGCAATTAGAGGTGCCGTAGTCAAAACCAATCATATAAAAACCTTAATAAAAAAGGGGACGCCATTAATTGAGACATTTTGCGTCAGGCAAGCACTACGCCAGCATTTAAAAAGCCTGAAAGGCTATTATTCACTCGTCACAATTAATACTCACCCATAAAAAAAGCCCCGCACTAGACGGGGCTTTTAAATACTACAGTTCAGACGTATCTGAATAGATATCCAGAACGGATGATTACATCATGCCGCCCATTCCGCCCATTCCGCCGCCACCCATGCCGCCCATGTCGCCCATAGAATGCCCAGCGCCTTTATCAGCAGGTGCGTCAGCAATCATGCATTCAGTGGTGATCAACAGACCAGCTACTGAAGCTGCATTTTGCAGTGCAGAACGAGTTACTTTAGTTGGATCAAGAATACCCATTGCAATCATGTCGCCGTATTCGCCAGTCGCAGCGTTATAGCCGTGATTACCTTTAGAGGCTTTCACTTGGTTAACAACAACTGAAGCTTCGTCGCCAGCGTTAGCTACGATCTGACGCATTGGCTCTTCCATTGAACGACGTGCGATGTCAACACCAACCGTCTGGTCGTCGTTGTCGCCTTTAAGGTCAGCGATTGCAGCGCAAGCACGGATCAGAGCAACACCACCACCAGCAACAACGCCTTCTTCAACCGCAGCGCGAGTTGAGTGTAGCGCGTCTTCAACGCGGGCTTTCTTTTCTTTCATTTCGATTTCAGTCGCGGCACCCACTTTGATGACTGCAACACCGCCGGCGATTTTAGCCAGACGCTCTTGCATTTTCTCAGTGTCATAGTCTGAAGTAGATTCAGCCATTTGTGCTTTGATTTGGCTAATACGACCTTTGATTTCATCAGCAGAACCAGCACCATCAACGATAGTTGTGTTTTCTTTAGAGATCGAGATTTTCTTAGCTGAACCAAGATCTTCAAGCGTCGCTTTCTCTAAGCTCATTCCAACTTCTTCAGAGATAACCTGTCCACCAGTCAATACAGCGATATCTTGTAACATTGCTTTACGACGATCGCCAAAACCAGGTGCTTTAACCGCACATACCTTAACGATACCGCGCATACTGTTAACAACCAACGTGGCTAATGCTTCGCCTTCGATGTCTTCAGCGATGATTAATAAAGGACGACTTGCTTTTGCAACGCCTTCAAGAATCGGTAGCAAATCACGAATATTTGAAATCTTCTTGTCATAAAGAAGGATCATTGGATCTTCGAGTTCAACAGACATAGTTGCCTGATCATTTACGAAGTAAGGAGACAGGTAACCACGGTCAAACTGCATGCCTTCAACGACGTCAAGTTCGTTGTCGAAAGAAGAACCTTCTTCAACTGTGATAACGCCTTCTTTACCAACTTTTTCCATTGCTTCAGCAATGATACTACCGACACTGTCGTCAGAGTTAGCTGAAATAGTACCGACCTGTGCAATTGCCTTACTATCAGCACAAGGTGTAGAAATTTCCTTTAGATGAATAACCGCTGCAGCAACTGCTTTATCAATACCGCGCTTAAGATCCATTGGGTTCATGCCAGCAGCAACTGCTTTCATGCCTTCGCGAACAATTGCTTGAGCTAAAACTGTTGCAGTGGTTGTGCCGTCACCAGCAGTATCAGAAGTCTGTGAAGACACTTCCTTAACCATTTGTGCACCCATGTTTTCAAACTTGTCTGCTAGTTCAATTTCTTTTGCTACAGAAACACCGTCTTTTGTAACAGTCGGAGCACCAAAGCTCTTGTCTAATACGACGTTACGGCCTTTAGGACCTAGTGTAACTTTTACTGCGTTAGCTAGAATGTTAACGCCGTTGACCATGCGCGAACGCGCATCATCACCAAATCTTACTTCTTTTGCACTCATAGTGAATTAACCTTGTAGTGTATAAATTATTCAACAACCGCGATGATGTCATCTTCGCGCATGATTAGCAGTTCTTCGCCGTCTACTTTAAGTTCGGTGCCGGAATATTTTCCGAAATAAACAACATCACCAACTTTAACGTCTAAAGCGCGAACTTCACCAGATTCAGTAATCTTGCCATTACCAACAGCAATTACTTCACCAGTACTTGGCTTTTCTGTTGCTGAATCAGGAATTACGATTCCACCAGCTGTAGTACGTTCTTCTTCCTTACGTCTGACAACCAGACGATCATGCAAGGGACGAATATTCATTTTGCTATTCTCCTAAATTGTTTATGGTTTAAAATACCCTTCTAGCCAATGAGCTAGCCGGTTAGAATTTCCTGCGAGTTAGCACTCTCAACAAACGAGTGCTAATGATAATCGCTAGTCTTTCATAGTCAAGCGATATGGGGGATAAAATAGCGAGTTTCAAGTAACTAGTTAAAAAAATATTTAAAGTTTATTTGAAGCGAAGAAAATAACGTGCAGCTCAAAACTAAAGGGACAAGAGCAAACAAATAGTAACCATAAAGAACAGCAGTCGGTTGTCGTAAAAACTTACCCTAAATTCAACAGACGGCTAATCCTCACGAGTATAATTAACACCGTCTATAACATTTTTGTCTTTGTTGGTCTTTTGTGATTCTGAATCAATTGGTGCGTTTAAATCTGAGTTGAATGGCGTTTGAACAAATCGCCCTGAGGACATAAATGATGAGACAAGTTTACTCACCAGCCAAGCTCTTGTGGGTGGCAATAACAATAAGAAACCAACGGTATCTGTAAAAAATCCGGGTGTTAGCAAAAATGCGCCCGCTACGACCAACCCCATTCCTTCGAGCATTTCTTGAGCGGGCATCTGCCCTGTTTGCATTTTTTCCTGCGCCCTCGTTAATGTCGACACGCCTTGGATTTTTAACAACCTAACACCGATAACAGCGGTTAGCACCACCAGTAGAATTGTCCATGGCGCGCCAATCATGCCACCGACCTGAATAAGCAGAAATATTTCTACGATAGGAATCAGTAAAAAAAGTGCTGTGATAACTGGAAACATAAAATTCTCGTAACGAAACTAAAGACCCACAACACTTAGATTAAAGATCATCAATAGAAAATGGGCGAACCAATGCAAATCACTATGCATATTGGATGTACATCACTTAATATACACTCAATATATCGATTAATAGTGTGTTAATAAAGCTCATATATGATTGTTTTTCAACCCTTTCAAGGGTTTATTAAAATTAACGGCATTAGCTAAAAGCATCAATATTTATAAAATTGAAAATAAATCTAAACATTTTGGCTTTAGTTCACTCTATAGTTACCTGTGGTCAGGGATTGCGTGATCGAGCATTGTTGACTCAATTAGACTTTGAGCCAACTTATCTCACTTAATACGCTCCAACTTAAACCAAAACATAGCGAATAAAATGATTATTTTAAAGATCTTCATAAAAAGACCACTAATAGTCTGTTTGTTGTTCCTGTTGATCGCTATGCCTTTTATCGCGTCAGCTTTACAAAACGATGAACTGCTGAAGCCTGAACAAGCCTTCCAGTTAACGGCCAAGATAGAAGGTAATAGCCTTATTGCCGAGTATGACATTGCGACTGGATACTATATGTATCGTAAGAGTTTCAAGTTCGATATTGAAACCAAGGGCGCTAGCTTTGCTAACCCAGTCATACCTGAGGGCAAAGTTAAACGAGACGAATTTTTTGGTGAAGTCGAAACCTATCGCGATAGCCTTAGAATCGAACTACCGTTTCTTATCGACGGCCTCATTGACGGCCTCATTAGCGATTCATCACTTATTACACTCAGAGTAAAGGCGACGGGGCAGGGTTGCGCAGATATTGGCATTTGTTATCCACCGCTTGATCAACTCTTGATTGTTTCAATTGGCTCTAACCAAACCATTAAAGCGATGCCTTATACGGCGACATCTGTTAATGCCCAAACCAGTCAGCTTAATACAGCCGAAAACCCTTCAGCATTGCAAAACTTGCTTTCAAGTAAAAACCCTCAAGCATTGCAACAAACTAATACTTTTTTTTCAGGTTTAACATCGAATACAAACGCTGCCTCAGAACTCCAATCATTGGGTGGACTCATTGGTTTAGATAATGAGGATGAAATCCCACATTTTGACCGCGCCTTCATGCTAACTGCAGAGTTAGCCTCGAATGATCGAATCGATACCCAAATCACTATAATACCAACGGGTT
>JBLHWR010000048.1:0-14598 GCA_047629275.1 Gammaproteobacteria bacterium | reverse complement strand
GTCCTCCTGAAGAAGCCACTGCCTCAACAGCAGCGGCAAAGGGTCAGGGGTAGCCTAGTTTAGTCATAGCGGGTAACGTAATAGCACCGGTTGAGGCAACATTAGCGGAAGCCGAGCCCGAAATTGAGCCAAATAAAGCTGACGAAATGACGGATACTTTCGCCGCGCCTCCACGTAAACGACCAGCGGCGGCGGCAGCCACATTCATAAAGCCCTGCCCTGCTTCGCCTGCATTTAGTACTGCACCAAAAATAACGAAGATGGCAACAATATTGACTGAAATTACGGTTAACTTACCCCATATTAGATAAATAAGGGTAGCGGGTCCATATCTGACTCCGTGATGTCAGCCTTCGCTTTACTATGAAGGCTTGCTTGTAGTTGATCCAGCTTTTTGACGACTTTGACTCGTGCTGGTAGCGAACGCAATTTCTCGACGCCCTTGCCGCCAGCGAGCAGTAAAACGGTTTCTGGGATCTTAGTGCTGAGTTCGGTTAACGCAGAAACCACTGTGGATCGCTTTTGTATAGAGCTAAACGATAGCGCCAGGGCATGGGGCCGCATGTCTGTGCATGCCTGAATAATCTGATCAATAGGGTTTTCTACTCCCAAATTAAGCGTATCAAATCCTTCTAAGCGTAACAGGAGTTCTGCCATCGACAGCCCCATGCCGTGTTTTTCGCCAGGTACGGTGGTGAGGAGAACGACAAGAGGATCGTCGCTGAGCTCAATAGCACCGCATGCTCTATTCAGGATGGTTTTAATTTTTTGGGTAATCAGGCGCTCTATGTAAATTGGTAATTGATCATTGGCCCAGTATTCTCCGACCTGCTCAAGCAGTGGCGCTACCGTATCCATAACGAAGGACCGCGCCCCTTGCTGATTAAACCTATCTTGTAGGATGTAGTTCAGCTTGCTGGGCTGGTTGCTGTTAAAGGCGGCCAGCAGCTGCTCTATCAGCACAGTATCTGTGCGGCTGGTGTTTTGTTCCAGCTGACGGCTCAGCAGATTAAGTTGTTCCAGGGGCAGCGTGATAACTTTTCCAGGGCGATATCCCTGATCTAATAAACGGCAGATGGCTCGCAGACGGTTCTGCTGTTCCGCAGGATAAAACCGCTGACCCTGAGCGTTACGAACTGGTTGCGGGAAGCCGTAGCGGCGCTCCCAGACACGCAGGGTGTCTTTGCTGATGCCGATATCTCTCGACAGGTCGCCGATTGAGCTGCCCAAGGTGGAGTGTTTATTCATAGTATAAGTAAATTTCTTCTAAAAAATGGCATTTGTCCTAGACGAATGCAGTTGGTATGTTAGTATAAAAAAAAAGTGAAAACATGTTAATCAGGTCTTAGGCTGGCATGACGCCGATATCGGGTAATCTTTACAAAGGTAGCATAACTTTGAAATATTATATTACACAATCCACTCGCCATGAACCGATGGAGAAACTAATATCCTGTTTAGAGAAGATATCTGGCAGATTTAGTTTACTAAACAACGGTACCGATACGGCATTTGGACGCGCAGCATTACTATAATATGTTAAAAATATCACTGTTGACTGGGTTATTAGTTCTAATGTCCTAGATTAAAGTCGAAAGATTTTTTTGAACGTTGATAACAACTAATGATATTAAATGGATTATAAAATCATGAGTGAAGCGACCCGAGCTATCGGTATTAAATTGGCGCTGATCAGTGCCGCATTGATTATTGCCATTTTAAGTGTCGGACTGGTGGGTATTACCGCATTAGACGCTCTTAAGCAAAACATGAACAATATTGTGGATGTTTCTGCAAATAAGGTGCAGCTCGGTGACAAGATTCTGCTAGATTTATTGAAGATAACACGTGCGGAACAAAATATTATTGCCGCTCAAACCCAGGTTGACATGGATGGTTATGCAGCATTTATCGAACAAACTTATCGCAATTTAATTCAACGCTTGGATTTATTTCAAGCACTATTAGGCCAAGAGAACAAAGTCTCAATAGACGAATTTCGTCAAAAGCTGACCGAGTACATGGCCGTGAACAACAAGGTTCATGAATATGCGCGATTGGAATCAAATGTTAAAGCCAAAAATTTATCTACTACGTCAGCGCGAAAAGCTTTCGATAATGCTGAAGTAGCGTTACGTAATATTGTGCTCGTGAATGACCGAATAGCAGAAAGTCACAAGAAGCAGGCGGCTGAGGCCCAACTAAAGGCTAGTTACGGCGCCCAGATTCAAAACGGCATGTTATCGATATTGCGGGCGGAAAGAGATATCATTCTATCAACCAGCGTCGAGGGAATGGGTGAGTACGCGAACAGAATTGAAGCCTTACAGGATGATTTGTTCACCAAACAAACGTCTCTGAGAAAACTGACAGGAGTCGCAGGTACTTTTAATCTGGACAGGTTTTCCCTTAATTGGGCGCGCTGGACCGATGTCTACAACCGGGTGCTAGAACTAAACCTGCTTAACTCCAATGTTCGCGCACTCGACTTGTCTACTGGCGACGCGCAACAATCTTTCAAAATTCTTGAAGAATCACTAATCAAAATTGGCGCTTTTCACGAAGACCGTTTTCAGGAAGCCACTATCGCTAACGATCCGGTCAAACTGGCGTACTACGGCCTGATTATTAAGTCGTCAGCACGACTGTTGCACAATGTAGTGGAATATCAGCGCGCAGAAAAAAACCTAATTTTGGCGACATCCCAAGCTGCAATGGACATCTACATGCAGGCAATGTTGGATCTAGAAACCGAAATCGATAGGCGCTTCGTTCAATTGCAGGTGGCACTCGAAACAGGCAACGAAAATATTGATGCGTTCCAAAAATCGAAACTGGCCTACAAGATCTACCGCGCTCACAACAGCCAAGTACGTAAACTTTCTCGGGAAAATGGAAACCGACGTGCATTTGATCTAGCCACGGGTAAAGGACGCCAATTGGCGGATCAGTCTGAACTGCTACTGGATATTATCCGCAAGGGAAATGTCAAACTTAACACCGAGAACACAATGCAGCTGGCGCTGGCAAACGATCGATTGTTGATCGTTTCGCGCATGATCCAGGACATGCTGGCAATAAACCGAGCTGAGAAAAGTCTGATCCTCGAAAAAACGCAGGCGGGTATGGATGGTTTTGCCGATACAATAGAGGCCTTCAAGATTGACTTACAAGCAAAGCTCAACCGCTTCAAAACTATGGCCAGTGACGATGAATTAGACGGGTTGATATTTTTTGAGCAATCCTGGTTAAGATATTTGGGGCTGAATGAACAGGTTCGAGTGCTTTCGAGGCAAAATGGCAATCAATTCGCATACGATCTGGCCTCGGGTCAAGGTCGAAAATTATCGGATCAGGCCTACGCGCTGATCAGTGATTTGGTTACCAAGAATGAACTATCGAAAGCCATTGATCAAGATCGAGATCTGGGTAACCGGGTGTACGACGAGAATTTTGTTCTGATTATCGCCGCATTGGCGCTGAGTACATTTTTTGGCGTGATTTTTTCCTTTTTTATGATTCGCAATGTGCTTAACGTCATTATGAGTTCCGCTGAGTTAATCGGCCGCTCTCAGTGGACCAAAACAGGCCAGGCAGAGATGGCAGGTGTCATGGGTGCGGGTCGGGCATTAGGTGAGCTGAGTAACAGTATAATCATCGGTTTGGCAAAATATGTAGGGGCTTCGGTCGGTGTTATTTATTTAGCCAATGACAACGATGCCTACACCCAGACAGGTAGTTACGCCTATTCCCACCAAAAAAAGGCCCTGAGGACGATTAAGGCCGGAGAAGGCTCGGTAGGTCAGGCTATTCAAGACGCCAATACCCTTATGGTATCAGAGTTGCCAGATGATTATATCGAGATCAATTCGGGGCTTGGTGGAGCAGTACCGCGCCACTTGATGATAGTACCGCTAAAGCTCGAAGGCCGGGTGACCGGTGCAATCGAAATCGGATCCTTCGAACCATTCACCGCCTTGCAGGTAGAGTTTGTCGAATTGGTTTCAGATGCCATCGCAATAGCGGTGCGCGCGGGACAAAATCAGGAAAAGGTTAGTAACCTTCTCGAAGAGTCGCAGACTCAATCTGAGGAATTACAGGTTCAGCAGGAAGAGTTGCGTACTTTCAATGAAGAACTGGAGGAAAAGACCGACTCGCTGCAAAAACAGAAAAAAGAAATCGAAGCGAGCAATGTATTGTTCAAGCAAGCTCAGATCGAGCTTGAAGAACAAGCCCATGAACTTAAGGTGATCAACACCTATAAATCACAGTTCCTGGCCAATATGTCGCACGAACTCCGCACTCCGTTAAACAGCATGTTATTACTGTCAAAAAGTTTGATGTCCAACCGCCTCGGCAACTTGCAGGATGAGCAAATTGAAGATGCCAAAATTATCTATGAAGGCGGTCAAGATTTATTAAACCTCATCAATGACATCATGGACTTGTCGAAGGTGGAGGCCGGCATGTTGGCGGTTAATTATGAATCGGTAGAACTTGAATCCATTAGAGCCGGTTTGCACCGGTTGTTCGATCCGGTTGCGACCTCGAAGAATTTGAAATTCGAGGTGGATATCACCGATACGGCACCCGAATCGATTAGAACAGATGAGCAGCGTCTAGAACAAATATTGAACAATTTTCTATCTAACGCTTTCAAATTTACCGAGACTGGCAAGGTGATATTACGGATATCCCAGCATAGCCCAAGCGTTGACATGGGTTTAAACAAACTAAAAAATAAAGACCTGTTGGTATTTTCGGTAATCGACACTGGCATGGGTATTCCGGCGGATAAACTTCAACTTGTATTCGAAGCCTTTCAACAGGTAGATGGTACTACTAGTCGCAACCATGGTGGCACAGGCCTCGGCCTCGCGATATCGCGAGAGCTAACACATTTGCTGGGTGGTGAGATTCTGGTTGAAAGTAAAGAGGGTGAAGGTAGCTGTTTTAGCCTCTATTTGCCCGTAAATACAGCAGATGGCAAGGAACTAGAACAAATCAAGCCAGAAGGACAGCAACTAACGCCCTATATAAAAGCTGAGTTAGCAGCTTCGGCGATTAAACTTCAACCCACTCAGTATATCTCTGATGATCGAAATCAAATAGACGAAGACGATCAAAACATACTGATTATTGAGGATGACCGAGACTTCGCCCAAGCGTTAATGAAAACGGTACGTTCCAGTGGCTACAAATGCCTGGCCGCCGCCGATGGCCGTAGTGGATTGTATTTAGCGACGGAATTTCCGCTATGTGGGATATTGCTCGATATGGGACTACCCGATATCGACGGCCTGCAGGTGATTAAGCAGCTGAAGTATCAGGCAAGAACCGCAAGTGTTCCTATACACGTTATTTCTGGTCATGATCGTAAAGGCGACGTGATAGCATCCGGTGTCACCGGTTATTTGCAAAAACCCGCTACCTGGGAAGATATTGAATTAGCCCTTGGCGATATTGGACGACTATCAGTGAAAAATATGCGCCACATTCTTGTTGTTGAAGACGATCACGACAATCAACGTGCGATCGCTTCGCTGTTTCGCGGTTCTACCATCGAATTTACATTTACCGCTAATGGCAAAGATGCTTGCAGGCATATAAAGTCGACGCAGTTTGACTGCGTCATTTTAGACTTGAACCTGCCTGACATGAGTGGCTTTGATGTCCTGAAAAAAGTGACCACGAATAGTGAAAAAGTGTTACCACCGATTATCATCTATACCGGACGAGAGTTGACCGATGCAGAGAATGTGCACCTCGCAGAATTTACCAGCAGTATTATTGTCAAGGATGCCGAGTCACCCGAGCGTTTGATTGATGAAGTTGCAATGTTTTTACACAGCGACATGGTAAAAGGTCAAAGTAAGGCAAAACAGGCAGTTAGAATGCTACATAACGATGATATTTTGTTCAGGGACAGAACGATTCTTTTAGTTGACGACGATATGCGCAATGTCTATGTCCTGTCGAGAGAACTCCAGTACCTGGGCCTCAATGTTTTGATGGCTGAAAACGGTCAAGTTGCGCTCAATAAACTCAATCAAAATCCGGCTATAGAACTAGTGTTAATGGACATCATGATGCCCGTTATGGATGGCTACGAAGCCATGCGGAAAATACGCGGGATCAGAAAATTTGCTAAATTACCGGTAATCGCATTGACCGCTAAGGCCATGCCAGAAGACCGTGCCTTATGTATTGAAGCCGGGGCATCTGAATATTTAGCCAAACCAATCAATGTCGATAAACTGAAAGCAATGCTGCGCGTATGGTTGTTTGAACGTACTGAATCTAACGCCTAGATCGTGGACAAGGTCACGATCAATGAGCTGGAAGTCGACTTGTTTCTGGATGCTATATTCAAGCGGTGGGGTTACGACTTTCGTAATTATGCACGCGCTTCGTTGAACCGACGCGTCGCACAACGCCTGTCTATCACTGGACTAAACCAAATATCTGACATGATTCCGTTAGTTTTGCATGATCAAGATTTTTTTGAGAGTTTTTTTTCTGACATGTCGATTACAGTAACAGAAATGTTTCGTGACCCCTGGGTATTTAAAAAGATACGCGACACTGTTATTCCCAAATTACGGACCTATTCCCGAATCAATATCTGGCATGCCGGTTGTGCTACCGGAGCCGAGGTTTATTCAATGGCAATCCTGCTGCATGAAGAAGGCCTGCTAGATCGCTGCCAAATATACGCGACTGACTACAATAACAAGTCGCTGTCATTGGCTAAAAAGGGTATTTTTCCTTTAAATTTGATGAAAGCTTATACCAAAAACTATATTGAATCGGGCGGAAAATCCTCATTTTCGGATTATTATCGGACAGGTTACGACTCTGCCTGCATGGTGAAAGCTTTACGTGATCGCATCACTTTCGCCAATCATAATCTTATGAACGATGGGGTTTTCGCCGAAATGAATTTAGTGATGTGTCGCAATGTGATGATCTATTTTGATCGGACTCTTCAAAATCAATCATTAAAGTTATTCTTCGACAGTCTGGTGCCTCGTGGCTTTTTAGTCTTGGGCACCCAAGAATCTCTGAGCTATTCAGATTGTAATCATGAGTACGAAAGCTTTGAGTCCAAAGAACGAATATATCGCCGGCTAGCGCATGTATGAACTGGTCGTCATCGGTGTCTCAGCAGGCGGAATGCAAGCATTATCAACCTTATTGCCAGCATTGCCGGATGATTACAAGATACCGGTGGCTATCGTGCAACATATAGGCACCAACAACAATAATGATAATTTGCCGTCCTATTATTCTAGAATTTGTCAGCTGCCGGTATCCTGTGCGAGCCCGGCAATGCCGATAGCTGAAGGTCATATTTATTTTGCTCCCCCGGGTTACCATCTGTTGGTTGAGAACGATAGAACGTTCAGTCTTTCGGTGGATGATTCGGTCAATCACTCAAGACCGTCGATCGACGTGTTATTTGACAGCGCGGCAGACGTTTTTGGCGAAAAATTGGTTGGCGCTATTTTGACCGGCGCCAATAGCGACGGCAGCCAAGGACTTCGCAATATTAAAAATCATAACGGACTGACCCTGGTGCAAGACCCGGATGAGGCCGAAGTAGACACAATGCCGCGGGCGGCTATTGAAGCCGTTGGGGTGGATAAAACCTTTTCGTTGAATGAATTAAAGTTATTACTAATGGATTTTTAATATGAATGAATCACTCCCGAAGGTACTGATTGTAGATGATAAGCCCAATAATTTGTATGCCTTACGCAGAGTATTGGCGTCCCTGGACATCGAAATTATAGAGGCGAGTTCGGGTCAAGAAGCTTTGGTTAAAATAATGAATCATAACTTCTTCTTGGTGTTACTCGATGTGAATATGCCAGAGATGGATGGCTTCGAAACCGCTAACTTAATATTCTCGAATAAAAACACTGCAAAAACCCCCATTATTTTTCTGACTGCGATCAGTAAGGAAGATACGTTCTCAATCAAGGGCTATCGGACAGGGGGAGTCGATTATATATGCAAACCATTTAATGACGAAATATTGATCGGCAAGGTAATGATTTTTAAACAACTATGGGAAAGCAATGTTTTATTGACTCAGCGCAATACTGAGCTTGAGGCGCTCACCACTCAGCTTGCCGACGCTGGCCAAAAACATATCTATGATTCACTGCATGATCCATTGACAGGTTTGCCAAACCGGAAACTATTGCTGGATCGTGGCAAAGACTATATTGCATTAGCCAAACGGGCTAACAGCAATCTGGCCTTGTTGATGTTGGATTTAAATGGTTTCAAAGCCATTAACGATAGGTTAGGACATCGGGCTGGAGATCTAGTGTTGCAGGAGGCGTCCAACAGAATGGCAGCGCGCTTGAGAGACGGTGACACGCTGGCTCGTATTGGTGGCGATGAATTTTGTCTGATTTTGAATGAAACCACTCGGGTAGAAGCAGCGCTAGTAATCGAAAATTTAATTGAAGTTTTTGATTTGCCGATAATATTCGAAGAGCAAATGATACCCGTTAGTGGTAGCTTTGGAATTGTGGAATATCCAATTCACGGTAACACGGTTGATGATTTGTTGGGTAAGGCTGATATCGCGATGTACGAAGCGAAACGTTCCCACAAAACATTTACTGTCTACGACGAATCTTTTGATCCCAATAACGAATTAGCCATAAATTTGCGGGCTGATCTAATTACGGCCGTAAAAGAAAACCAGCTGGAAATTCACTATCAACCTCAAGTGGATTTAAATCACCAGTCTGCGCCTGCACTCGAAGCGCTGGTTCGATGGCACCACCCCGATCGTGGAATAGTGCCACCAAACGACTTTATCCCTTTTGCCGAGCAAAACAATATGATTTCATTGATTACTCGATGGGTTTTAGAAAAGGCAATCGAGCAATGTGCAGGCTGGATTAAAGAAGACGTGATAAGCAATGTATCCGTCAATGTCTCTCCACAAGACTTTATCGATAGTGATGTATTGGATCCCGAGTGGATCCTAAAGCTTATGCAGAGCTGGAGCATACCGCCGGGCGCTCTGGTGTTGGAAGTAACGGAGAATTTGTTAATAAACAATTCTCCACGAGTGGAAGAACAGTTACGAAATTTAAATTCAAAAGGTGTTGAATTATCGCTCGATGATTTTGGTACCGGATATTCTTCGTTAACCTATCTCCACCAAATCCCCGTTAAAGAAGTCAAAATCGACAAGTCTTTTGTGGAAAAACTGGACGATAAAAACAAGCTACTGATTGTAAAGTCGATTGTCGACCTGGGTCATAATCTTGGACTGCGAGTCGTCGCTGAGGGCGTCGAAAGCAAAAATCAAGTCGATGCGCTTAAAAATCTGGGGTGCGAGCGACTCCAGGGCTATTATTTTTCGGAACCAAAACCTAAAAAAGAGATAGACCTGTGGTTAAGGAATTACCATGAGACCTATTCTGAACGCTGGCTGTGAGTCTTTTGAACTCATCTTTTGCCGCGGTTAATACAATATCGATAGCTACTTCGATGTGAATTAAAGACGTTACAAAGCGTTTGAAGCGCGAAGTTTTCTTTCAGTCCACTGACTATCGAAAATTGCTCATCGAGTCTGACAACAAAAGAGCAGTAACTTTTTAAATATTTGTTTCTCTATTTCAATTCGTTTAATGGTTTTTCTAGTTCTTTTATTTTATGTTGATCTGATGCAATAGCAGTCGGATTATTTTAAGTCACTTTAAGTTCATTTCTGAGCTGTCTAACCCACTTATCCATAGAAGATTGACTGACATTCATTGCACTGGCTGTTTCCCTTATTGAATGGTGTTGTTCCTCCACCAACAGAGCTGCTTCTGATTTAAGTTCTGACGTAACAGTTGACAGTTCGCCTAATTTTACGCGTCATTTTGTCACCTAAAGATTAATGAAGTGGAAATATTATCTCTAGTTATGTGACCAAATTAACTCTGCCACTGCAACAATTAGAGATTAAAACTGTTCGCTTATACCTGTGTTTTAGATCAACCCAAATTTATAGCCATATATTTTGGAAATGGGCAGAATTATCTGAGAGGCGCCACAGAGGCAACCGATTGTTTTTTGAGATTTTCCCGATAAAACAATAATATTCCTGAACCTACAATTAATACCATTCCAAACGCTTCATTTAGGGTCGGGATATCACCCCAAAAAATGAATCCACCTAACAGGGTTGAAATCAAGCCCGTATATTCAAATGGAGAAATGGTCGCAGGGTCGGCAATTCGATAGGCACTGGTTAATAGCAAGAAGGCAATTGTGCCTACGATTCCCACTGCAAATATACTCACCAATAGTGATATTTGATCAAAATGCCAGCCTTGCGTTATAAATTGGTATTCAGAAAATTCTGCTGTATTGAGTCGGCCATCACCAATGCCAAGGCCGATTAAACCACTCACCATTGCAGTGATTAAATACATGTAGATTATCTGTTGAAATAAATCATCTTCTTTAGCCGTGAATTTAGCGATGACCATTGATACAGCATAAGTTAAAGCGGTGATTAGAGGCAGGATATAGAAGAAATTAAAATCACCAGACTCTGGTTGGGCAATTATTATGACACCTGAAAATCCTATAATCATCGTAATCCAGCGACTTACACCCACTAGACTACCAAATACAATAATAGACAAAATAGTAATGAAAAATGGGCTCACTAAAAACAAAACTGTAGCATTTGCGATCGGAACCTTAGACTGTGCAAAGTAGAATGTCGAATACCCAAAGAAAAATAATAATCCACGGCAGGTACTAAGCAAAGGATAAGCCGTACCAAATTTTATAGGCTTGTGGCTCAGTTTCAAATAAACACAGATTAACGTAACACCGATGATCGAACGGCAAAAAAGTATCTGAAAAATCGATATATCGGCCGATAGAAATTTAATCAATATGTCTTGAACAGCAAAAATAGTCATGGAAATAACGACTAAAATAATGCCTTTTTTATCATCTTTCATGTTTTTTTATCTCAATACCCGAGATCAGGTAGATGGCTCCAAGTAATTCAAAGCTTTTTATTTCAATCGAATATTGGTTTTAGATTGTGCAGAAAATAAAACTAGTCACATTTTTTTGATCCATCAATATCCACTCAAAACGTTAGACGCGATTTATTCAACTGACAAAATACGATAGGTTGTGAGGTTACACAATCAAAAAATATCGAACGAGGCGATCGATATTTTTGATGTCATCCATTATGTTTTGAAGTTAATCTGTTACGTTTTGTAGTCATCGGATGATAACGATGCAAGTATAAGAATCCCCTGCTTTCACTTAATAACTTTTTAAGAGGTATGCCTTCAAACTTATCAATTGGGCGAAAATGAAAATTGCACGATTCAGTCAGTAACGCGGAAGGTTATGCAGGTAATAAATAGATACAGCTTAAAGTTATGAAAATTTAAAAGGCAGACGAGAGCATTAGGATCTTTCAATCAACATTTTATAATTTAGTGCGTCATAATTAAATTTTGAATAAATAGTGAATCAATTCAATAGTCTCTTTACGCTCTATTCATGTTGAGAATATAAAGATTGGTTTTGTCATCAATCAGCTCTCCTCTTAACTATAAAGCGACTACGTCACCGCTAGGATTGTCCATTTGCCAAACTGCCTCAGTGAGCCACATCCCTGAAAAGCTACCCTGCTGCTGCAACCCCAACCGAAAAGCGAAATATAGTGTCTGATTATTTTCACTAATAATTTGCACTAATCGAATCGCCTTATTTTCCTCCAAAATAACTTCACTGAGCGTGCTATCTCGGTGATTGATCATTTGACTGTAGGCTGGTCCCTTTAATAATTTGGTGAAATTTTGTAGTGGTCCAGTCTGCAGTTTATTAGAGGGTGAGGCAAAATTAAATGTGGTTGCAATACCAGCATCCTGAAAGGGGAAGTCATTGCTTGCAAGTGCGTCAATAACAATTTTAACAACATCACCTGGCAGGAGTTCAGTGCTAGGTTGAGGCAAAATTAAATCCTCAGCAGTTGGCTCAGTCGCCCCGTATATGGGCTTTACTGCAACCAACAACATTAAAACTAAAAAACTGTTTATCATTGGTCTAACAAAATTACGCATAATAATCACCTTATTTTTCGAATTAATTAACTACTTTGTTCAAAATTACATAATTTATACGTACGGACCACTACTTTGGATTAGCTTATTGGGCCGAGCAGACCCAAAGATCTTGACGTTGCTATCAATAGAAACGTCACTAATAATAAATAAAAAGTGCTATTGACTATCAATCCAATCTTTAAATTATTTAAACTCTTTAGATATTATCCTCAAAATTAAGCAGGTATAGTTACTCATATTAATCGGTTTCAAACTGTTAAAGCCGACTCCCTAAACAACCCGCCACTTTCGAGCTAAATGGGCGTAATAGAAGAAATGGATGCCGTATGAGTTATTCTTTTTGCAGTGATGATTTCACCGTTCAACCTTACTGGTGGAAAAGCACACCTCGGCCACTGGCAGACAAAACTACTTTGCCCGGTAAAACCGATGTGCTGGTTATAGGCTCCGGCTACACTGGATTACAAAGTGCTTTACAAACTGTTCAGGCCGGTCGACATACCACGATAATCGATGCTGAGGATCTTGGCTGGGGATGCAGCAGTCGCAATGGCGGGCAAATTAGTGGCGAAATCAAGCCAGATTTTGACCAGCTTAAACGTCGTTATGGCGGTGGCGATGCAATATCACTTATCCGCGAAGCACGAACTGCACTTGATTGGCTGGGTGAATTCGTTGAGGCACAGCAGATTGACTGTGACTATCGGCGCTGTGGTCGATTTGTCGCAGCCCACAGTCCCCGACAATTCAGAAAACTGTTAGCACAGGCTGAGAAACAGACCCCTGGACTGGAACAGGCATTAGATATCATTGAGCCAAGTGATCAATCGAACGAAATTGACAGCAGTTATTATCATGGAGGGATGATAGTTGACAATCATTGTTCGCTGGATCCAGCGAAGTACCATTCAGCTCTTCTTCAGAAAGTGCAAGCCAGCGGTGCTGAAACCATTGATCATTGCGCTGCCATACATATAGAAACTAACAAGGCAGGTTTCCGAGTGACGACGTCTCAGGGCGTTATCCAGACAAACGAATTAGTCATAGCCACCAACGGCTACAGCGGTAATCTAGCGCCCTGGCAACAGCGACGAGTCATTCCTATTGGCAGCTACATGTTAGCTACTGAGGCGATGCCACTAGAACGTGCTGAAAAATTAATGCCGAAAAATAGAGTATTTAGTGACACCCGCAAGATCGTGGTTTACTTTCGACGTTCTCCTGATGGGCGCAGTTTGATATTCGGAGGCCGAGTCTCAGTGTATGAATCTAATCCCATTAAGAGCCTGCCTGCTTTACGTCAGGAGATGCTGCGTATTTTTCCACAGCTAGAGGATGTCAAGATCAGTCATACCTGGATGGGGTTCGTGGCCTATACATTTGACGAGTTGCCGCATCTCGGTAAGAAAGCGGGTATACATTATGCGATGGGTTATTGTGGCTCTGGTATATGTTTAGCAAGCTACCTTGGGCATCGTCTAGGACAGCAATTGCTAGGCAAAAAAGAAGGTGCTACAGCTTTTGATGAACCGCGTTTTCAAACTCGACCATTCTACACAGGCAATCCATGGTTCCTAGCGCCTTCAGTGCGTTATTACCAAATGATCGACCGTTTCAGTTAGGGCTTTTGCCCACTGATTGGGAAAAACGGATTAAACTGAAGAGGCAACTTTTACCAGTCCAACTTAAATACCTACAATGCACAAGTATCATTAGCAGACCTGAAGAATTTTAAGATATATCAGCCAATAGGTGGTTCATTCATATTCTTTTAAGTGGATTTCCATGCTAACTTTTTTACGGCCCATAACAACCGAGGTTCTAAATCGCCTCACATTGGCATCTTCAAAAAACAATCTTTGGGTTAACGCTTCAAAATCATCCATATCTTGAGCAGTACAGATTAAGCAAAAGTCTGCATCGCCAGTCACATAATAACATTGCTGAACTTGAGGTTCTTTTAGCACTCGACGAATAAATTGATCAATCTGATCACGTCTTTCTCTTTCTAATTCCACCAACACCACAAAACTCATTAGCTGCCCTACTTTACTTGGATCAACCACCGCAACTTCGCGCAAAATAATGCCACTCTCACGTAATGCTTTTAACCTTCTTTGCACAGAAGCCGGAGAAAGGGAGGCGAGCTCAGCTAAATTTTCGATGCCAATCCGCGCATTTTTTTGCAGAGCGTTAATAATTGCAATATCAGCCTTATCAATATTCATAGATCACATCGTTATTCAAAATGATTGGGACTAGTCAAATATAGATCAAACACGATAATTTTTCATCACCTAGCTTTGATATAATTTTCATTAATCTATTGTTCATTGCTCTGATTTCGAAAGTCTAGGCAATTAATTTAAACTATTGCTAACAAGTAACCGTCAAAGTTGTGAGGTTCTTTTATCACTTGTCTTATCCCCCTGGAGGGAGAAATGAAATATTCATATGCCAACTATTACAAAAA
>JBLHWR010000047.1:0-14847 GCA_047629275.1 Gammaproteobacteria bacterium | reverse complement strand
CTTTTGTTTCAATTTGAATATCTGGCAATTTGTTTATTTTGCGCACAATAAAATCCCCTGCACTTCGGGCTGCTCGAATTGCAATGTTTAGCATAGGTTGCATGGGGCTTGATCCGGATGGGGGGTTTAAGTGAGTCGCATACTAACAAACAGACTGGCAATAAACCAGACATACATTCACTTCAAACGAAGGTAGAATTGTCTATTTTAATGCGATTCGTTCGTTACCTTAATTTAATTCACCAGAATTTAAAATGAAACTAGAAAATATCAGCATTGTAATGGTCGGGACTACCCATCCAGGTAATATCGGTGCAGCCGCACGCGCCATGAATAACATGTGTATTACCCAATTAGTTATGGTGAGTCCAAAGTGCTCGGTAGGAGAGGTTGCCTATGCCCGTGCTTCAGGCGCTCATTCGATCCTTGATCAAAGGCGTACTGTTAACACACTGGAAGAAGCCATACAGGATTGTGAGCTAGTCATTGGATCAACCGCTCGAATTCGTTCCTTATCTTGGCCTGAGTTATCAACAACAGAAATGGCTAAAAAAGCATGGTCACTCAATGACGAATCACACGTTGCAATTGTCTTTGGCAGAGAACATTCGGGTCTGACCAATGAAGAGTTACAACTATGCAATTACATGGTTAGCATTCCCACAAACCCAGACTTCAGCTCACTTAATGTGGCATCAGCAATTCAAGTTTTGTGTTATGAAGTATATAAAACGTTGGATGAGAGTAAGGCTGTTGAAATTGTTGCTCCAAGTGAACCTACCGCTACTAGCTTTGATTTAGAGGGTTACTTTGAGCATCTTGAAAGAGTTCTTATTACAACAGGTTACCTTAATGCAGATAATCCTCGTCTATTGTTACAAAGGCTACGTCGCTTGTACCAGCGAGCTAATTTGTCGAAAAACGAAGTTAATATTTTGCGTGGGATTTTAAGTTCAGTAGAAAAGCCTAAAAAGTCTTAAAGTTAAGGTGAAAATCAGATGTTTAGGTATAAAGCCGAGCATAAGATTTGTTTCTAATGTGCTTTCCACCCTTTATTGACAATGGTAGTTAATTGTTGATTATGAAATTTACTTCGTGCAACGCAATATTATTTGATCGTTTATTTTTGGCTTGCTTTAATTTTGTGGCGTTCACTTGAAGCCTTTCAGCAAAGTTTAATTCATAGCCTTGTTATAACCCTGATTTGGACTTTTAATAAAGAAAAATCGTTCATAACAATAGTTGACCATTTTAGTCAGGATTGTATAATAATAGAATTATTTCTAAGACATCTTACCCGATGCGTTTATCTACTAAAAGTCGCTATGCAGTAACATCATTGCTAGATATGGTCATGCATTCAGAGCAAGGGCCAGTATCTTTAGGTGATATATCAATTCGGCAGGGTATATCACTATCTTATTTGGAACAATTGTTCGCAAAAATGAGACGCAATAAACTGGTCGTCAGTACCCGCGGACCTGGTGGTGGTTATAGTCTTGGTGGTTCTCCTGCAGAGGTTTGCATTGCTGATATTATTACTGCTGTAGACGAGGGAATGCATATAACTAATAAAGATGTACTTGAGGGTTCGGCTAACTATGAGCCCTGCTTAACGGAACAACTTTGGGAAGAGCTCAGTGAAGAAATTAAAGATTATCTGACCACGATTTCATTGGCTGATATGATGAAAAAAGATGACGTTAGATTACTTTCGTTAGAGCATGACATGCGACAAAAAAATCAAACTCAGACGTCGTAAAATATGTCTGTTTATCTAGAATATACCTCGACTTCATTGTTGATCATCGATGTCGAGCCGTTAGAAGCAAAGCTAACCAAACCAATGAAAAACTGCCAGCTGTCATACGCCAAGCTGCTGTTTAAGAAAGGATAATATTATGGCAATTCAATTAACTGATGAAGCTGCACAAAGAGTCCAGACCTTTCTTACCAATCGAGGTAAAGGTATTGGGCTGAGACTTGGCGTAAAAACAACTGGTTGCTCTGGCATGGCCTATGTTATTGAATTCGTTGATGTGCTGGATGACAGCGATACGGTGTTTGAAACCAATGGTGTGAAGGTAGTCGTTGATCCTAAGAGCTTAATCTTTCTTGACGGAACTCAAGTTGATTTCTCTAAAGAGGGATTAAACGAAGGCTTCCAGTTTATTAACCCTAATGCTAAAGATGCGTGTGGTTGTGGCGAAAGTTTTACTGTTTAAAGTTTTAAGTAGAGTTCATTAATGAAGACTTTAGATTTATCTCAAAACTATTTTGAGCTATTCAAGCAACCTTTGAGCTTTGAAATCGATTTAGCACTAGTTCACGAAAACCAACAAAATCTGCAAGCTAAATTCCACCCAGATAGATTTGTAAATGCATCTAACCTAGAAAAGCGGCTGTCGGTACAGCAGGCATCTTGGCTCAATGAGGCTCACCAAACACTGACTAATCCTGTCAAACGAGCAAGGTATATGTTAGAAGTCAGTGGCGTTGATATGAAAGATGAATCCGAAACTACCTCCGATATTGAGTTTTTAATGGAGCAAATTGCGTTACGTGAACAAATGGAAGAAGTACCTGACAAACAAGACCCTCTCGAAGAATGCGATAACATAATCAGGCATTTAAAAGTTAGGCTGGAAGAGATCAGTAATGACTTTTCAACTAAATTCGAATCGGGGAACCTTGATACAGCCAAACAGGTTAGTAGAAAGATGCAGTTCGTCCAACGGATCTTAGAGCAAGTCATGGACTTGCAGTTTCAACTCGAAGAAGAATATAGCTAGAGAACTTAATGGCATTACTACAAATTTCTGAGCCAGGTGAAACATCTGCACCTCATCAGCATCGTTTTGCTGCGGGTATTGATTTAGGCACAACTAACTCGCTTGTGGCGACAGTTCGCAGTGGTAAATCTGAAACCCTGCCAGATGATAATGGACGGGTGTTACTTCCTTCAATCGTCTATATGGGCAATGAACCATGCTTGGTAGGTTATGAGGCACAAAAATTCCAGTCGGACGATCCACTTAATACTTTGTCGTCAATCAAGCGCCTAATGGGCCGTGGTATCGAAGATATTTCTCAATTGGGCGATGTCTTACCCTACGAATTTGTTTATGCTGAAAATCAATCCGTACCGCGAATTAAAACCGCTATGGGTGAAATCAGCGCTGTTGAAGTATCATCTGAAATTTTAAAGAATTTGGCTAAAAGGGCGGAACAAACTTTAGGCGGAAAACTAGAGGGCGTTGTTATTACCGTGCCAGCTTATTTTGACGATGCACAAAGACAAGCTACTCGAGATGCTGCCACATTAGCCGGTCTCAATGTTTACAGGCTGTTAAATGAACCTACGGCTGCAGCAGTAGCCTATGGTTTAGATCAGCAACATGATGGTGTTATAGCCGTCTATGATTTGGGTGGTGGTACGTTTGATATTTCAATTTTACGCCTTAATAAAGGCATATTTGAAGTTTTAGCGACTGGTGGTGACTCGGCTCTTGGCGGTGATGACATTGACCATGCACTCGGCGAATGGATACTTGAACAGGCTCACTTTGAGCAGCTCGATGTAGTATTGTCGCGCCGAATTCTAATAGCTGCAAGGGCCGCCAAAGAAGCACTAACTACTCAAACTATAACTGAAATAAGTGTTAATTACGAAGATCAAACTTGGCGGACTACTCTTACAATTGAACAGTTTAGGCTTATTGCGCAGCCTATTATTAAAAAAACACTAACACCTTGCCGACGTGTATTACGGGATGCCAATATCGATATCGATCAAATTTCTCAGGTCCTTATGGTTGGGGGTTCAACACGTGTTCCCTTAGTCTCTGAAATGGTCAAAGGCTTCTTTAAGCGCGAACCGATGAGTGATCTTGATCCTGATCAAGTGGTGGCAATTGGTGCAGCGATTCAGGCTGATATACTTTGTGGTAACAAGCCAGATGGTGAAATGCTATTGCTTGATGTCCTACCTCTATCGCTTGGTATAGAAACCATGGGTGGCTTAAGTGAAAAAATAATATCCCGCAATACGCCAATTCCAGTGGCAAAAGCACAAGAATTTACTACCTTCAAAAACGGCCAGACCTCAATGTCTGTACATGTTATTCAGGGTGAGAGGGAGTTAGTTTCAGACTGTCGTTCATTGGCAAGATTCGAATTACGTGGTTTTCCCCCAATGGTTGCAGGTGCCGCTAGAATAAGAGTCACTTACCAAGTGGATGCGGATGGATTAATGAACGTGTCAGCAGAAGAATTAACCAGTGGTGTAACGGCTGATATTGTCGTAAAGCCTTCTTACGGATTAACTGACACTGAAATTGAATCTATGTTGAGAGCCTCAATGGAATTCGCTAAAGAAGACATTGATTTGAGAATGCTCAAAGAACAACAAGTAGAAGCTAAGCGCGTAATAGAAGCAATAGACAGTGCACTTGCATCTGATAGCGATAATTTACTTAGTAAAACTGAACTCAATAACATACTGTTGCACAGGAACAACTTAGAGAAAAAAATCGAAATAACGACATCCGATAATTTAAAAAAATTGATAAAAGCTGTTGAAGTTGCTAGTGAAAGCTATGTTGCAAAACGAATGAACTCCAGTGTATTAAAAGCACTGGCTGGTAAACAGATTGACGAGGTAAATTTATAGTAATGCCAAAAATAATAGTCCTACCACACGAAGAAATTTGTCCAGAAGGTATTGTCATAGAGGTTGAACCCGGTATCAGTATTTGTGATGCCTTGCTTAAGAATCATATCGATATTGAACATGCTTGTGAAAAATCATGTGCCTGTACTACTTGTCATGTACATATACGTGAAGGCTTCGACAGCCTAGATGAATCAACTGAAATCGAAGACGACTATCTAGACAAGGCTTGGGGGCTTGATATGGAATCAAGACTCAGTTGCCAAGCGATTGTTGGAAGTAATCCTCTCGTTATTGAAATTCCAAAATACACTATTAATATGGTTTCAGAAACACATTAGTGACTGAAATAGCAAGGTAATAAAATGAGCTTAATTTGGACAGACACACTAGATATCGCTATTGAACTAATGGACTCTCATACTGATGTAGATCCGAAATTTATTCGCTTCACTGATTTGCATACCTGGGTTTGTGCACTCGATGGATTTGAGGACGATCCTGAAAAATCTAGTGAGAAAATTCTTGAGGCGATTCAAATGGCTTGGATTGATGAAATAGATTAAGGTTGAAGTTTTTCGAGTGTTGAGCATTTCAACTTAAATATTATTTTTTAAAATAAGCTGGCTGTTAACACTAGTTAACTGCCAGCTTTTTATTAGCTATATCGGTTCAGTCACGATTCATTTAACAAGAAATGACTTAATTCATCTCTGCGTTTTACCTTTTATTTTTTTAAAAACTATCTAAGAACCCGTTACCCTATCTTTATTTAGTTATTTAATAAGAACAATCGGAACAACATTGTACTTATTTAAATTATTAGCAGCCCTGTTGATATTAGAATCTGACTTATCAGATCCATTATTTAGACCAAAATTAAATTACCTGAAGTATATTAAGCCTCACTTTTATCAGCGGTAAATCGAATCATAAACTAAACATTGAGGCAGTATTTTATGCACATCTAACAGTTGGTAAGTCTATTTCATTAATCAAAAGTGAATTAAGACCGCCTCAATAAATTCCCCATGCCAATCTTTGTTAAGTGTTGAATCATTTAACTGACAGCCCAACAGAGTAGAACTACTACGACCACGACAGCTAATAAGTGTCAATTAAATGTCGATCTCTTCTTATGTAATTCTGAAAAATATTAAGCTATTGAAATAATTGATAATTAATCTAATGGTATTAGTCTTGCAGCTAACTAATTGTTCGCTTAATTATGTTGATAGAATTATTTGAGATTCTGCGACGGCTTTTATTATCACTCAAATATAAGTCCTAGGTCTTATATTTGAAATAGGAATGATATATCCAATAACAAAACTAGAGTGAGTAAATTAAATGAGTAATCTTGCATTTTTCAATGACGTTAACGACTCGGAATTTGAAGTTCCGTGTCAAACTCAGATCAAAACTTACTATGATGAAAAAAATAAAGCGGGGTGGCTTTTCATGAAAGGGGAGCCAAGGCCGTCATTTACGCCAGTATTATTGAAAAACATCAGCAATTATTTTGATATTATTAAAACAGAAATGGATAATTCGAATGGAGAAAAATACGATTACCTTATTTCCGGCTCAGATGTTGAAGGTGTTTTCAACTTAGGCGGAGATTTGAATCTTTTTTTACAGTACATCAAATCCAGAAATCGGACCGGTTTAGTTGAATATGCTAAAAATAGCATAGATCTTGTTTATCGTAATTTTATCCACCTTGATACCGCGCTCACGACTATAACTCTTGTTCAAGGTGATGCCCTAGGTGGCGGATTTGAATCAGCAATTTCAGCCAACGTAGTTATTGCTGAACGTGGAGTTAAGATGGGTTTACCAGAAACCCTGTTCAATCTTTTTCCCGGCATGGGAGCCTACTCTTTACTATCACGCAAAATTGGAGGTAGAGCAGCTGAAAAAATGATTCTAAGTGGTCAGTTATTTCTGGCAGAAGAGCTTTTTGACGTTGGGATAGTTGATATTCTAGCTGAAAAAGGGGAGGGTGAAATAGCCGTTTATAATTACATTAAGTCAGCAAATCGATCTCCTAACACTTATAGTATGATGAGAAAAGTTAAAGATATTTGCAACCAGATTAATTACCAAGAACTAGAGGATATTGCTATGATTTGGGTAGATGCTGCTTTAAAGCTTAAAGATAAAGATCTGCGAATGATTAGTCGATTAGTTCGTAGACAAAATGCAAAAATAGATAACTAAAAGTACAGCAATTAATTATCAGTGTTAACCGCTTTGCCTTGATTGTTTTGCACCATTAGCGCAGCTCTATTGAACTCTGATATTGTGCTAGCAAATATAGTCTCTAACTCTGCGGCTAAGTCTGATACTTTTTTTGTACCTATCTCATAGGGTTTTAATGCCTCGCCCGTGACGCATATTTGTACAAGCCTATTTGCGCCTAATTCTGTTGCAGATCCCTTCAGTGCATGTAATTTCTCCCTGTATTCGAAGTAATTATCGTATTTAGCGGTAATAATACTATGGACATGTTTTGACCCTTCAATTTCAAAAATCTTCAACAAGGAAATCACAAAGTCTGGGCTTTTTCCTAATGTCTCTAGTTCCTGAAATACAATGTAGTCATACCAGTCGGATTCAGGAAAGCTAGAATTTGATAACCCATTAGGCTTAGGCTGAACATTTATAAATTGAGAAACATTGTTAGTTGCAATAGTTTTTGACAATGAAGCGATTGTTTTTAAAAGCCGACCTGCGTTGATAGGTTTAGTAAGAAACTCATTGGCTCCAGCACTTAACGAAGCCTCTTTAGCATTTGGAGTTGCATCAGCGGTCAACATAATGACTGGAATTTTTGAACTTGTATCCATAAAGCGAAGAGCTTTAACAACATCTAAGCCCGATACTTCAGGCATATTCATATCAAGAATCACCATATCAATAGTTTCTAAGCTTTCACTTAAAACATCCAAAGCCTTATCACCAGAATTACAAAGAAGTGAGTTATGACCCGCTTTTTTTAGAATGCCTTCAATAACCTTCTGATTTACATTGTTGTCCTCAGCTACCAGAATATTTAGAGAACGAACGCCTCCATGCTTATCATAGTATTCAGCCATCGGAACTACTTTTACATCGTCGGTTTTAATGCGTTGGGCTGCGTGTAATGCATTAAATACTTTCCGCTTTTCTTCAGGGCTGTCTAGAGTTGAAACATAATATTGATTTAGTATATTTGCATCTATCATAGTTCTTGATGCGTTAACCAAAACTAAAGATGTTGTTTCAAGCAGCCCTTTCGACTTTAAAATTTGAGCCAGTTCTAATGCATTAACATTCGTCAGGCTATCTTGGTCCACTAATACCGTATCAAATGGTTCATTTTTTTCATTTGCCTGTAGTAATAAAGATAGTGCGTTGCTTGAGGTCTGTATCCAATCGAAATTGATTTGCCAAGACTTGAGTGATGGACGAATTATGTTGGCACAATCTTCTCCAGCTAATAACAAAACTTTATATTTAGAAATACAGTGCTGAATATCATTACAATTAAGAAATGGAATTTCAAACCAAAACGTTGAACCCTTATTCTCTTCGCTTGTTAAGCCAATATTTCCGCCCATCAATTCAACAAGCTCTTTTGAAATCGTAGTACCTAATCCAGTTCCACCAAATGAACGGCTTGTACTAGCATCAGCCTGAGTAAAGTTATCAAAAATACTATCTTTCATTTTTTCAGATATGCCTATACCCGTGTCTAAAATCTCAAATCTGATAACGGTTTTTCCTTGTAAACGCTTACTCGCAGGTTTGACTGATAAAATAACAGAACCTTCTTTTGTAAACTTAATTGCGTTACTAACCAGATTAATCAATATCTGTCGAACATGCTGTTGATCACCCTTGAGAGCGAAAGGTGTCTCAGGATCAAAATTGCAAGTGACGCTTAAATCTTTTGTTTTGCTCATCGGGGCTAAGGTATATACGACTGAATTTACCAACGAATGTAAATCAAACTTTTTTTCCTCTAAAAGTACTTTTCCAGCTTCGATTTTAGAAATATCAAGAATATTTTCAATCAGATTTAATAGAATATTTGCCGAGCTATGCATTACGCTCACTAACTCTTTTTGTTCGTAATTTAATTCCGTCTCTCGTAACAGTTCGCCCATGCCAATAACGCCATTCAATGGCGTTCTTAACTCATGAGACATATTTGCCAAAAAACGAGATTTAGCATCGCTAGCGTGTTTTGCTATATCAATAGCTGAGTATAGTTTTTTGATTAAAAATGATGCGTACAAGGGCAGAATGAAGAGCATTAGTAAAAGACTTGCGCCAAAGCTTTTATGGACTTGCCAATAGTCACTCATTAAGACAACAGCTAAAAAGCTCACTATGCAAAAAGCTTGAGATATATAAAGATACCTTACTCCATATCTAAAACCGTTACCCAAAATCACCCATAAATAGATAAAAAACAAGGGCACACTGCCATCACCTGAATAAAGCATAAGAACAGATAGCGTTGTGGTGTCTACCGCCACACCTAAGATTCGTCTTAGAGGAGAAGGTGCAGGGTTTAGTATTATTGCTACAAAAATTGCAATGGAGCAGAAAGAAAATGATATAGCCATCGAACTGGCTAAAGTGATGCTTAAATCACCTATGGTTATGAAGGTTTTTGAGAATGATTCATCACCAGCCCATGGAGAAGAAATATAGAAAATTATAAGTGGAGCAATGGCGAGTCGAATTTTTGATTGCTCAGGTTCCGTATCACCTGTTTTCTTAAGACTTTTATTTAATCGTGAGTACCAGCTTGTTAATGCTACTAATGTGTTCATAGCTAATGGTGAATAGAGTCGTCAAGATCACTAAATTCTTTCTGAATACTCAGAATATTTTCAAGACGGTCAAAAAATGCCGCTACACAACTTGGGTCAAATTGTGTACCTGATTGCTTTTTAATGTAATTTTGTGCGTCTGAGTTACTCCATGGCTGCTTATAGGGCCTTTTTGATACTAAAGCATCATAAACATCGGCAACTGATACGATACGGGCTACTAAAGGGATATTTTGACCTGAAAGTCCATTCGGATAACCCGTACCATCAAATTTTTCATGATGATTTAAGGCAATAATAGAGCCTGTTTTCATATAAGGCGATTGACTATTGGATAATATTGAATGACCAATAGTCGTATGTTGTTTCATTATTTCCCATTCATCAGGTTCAAACTTACCAGGTTTTAATAGTATTCGATCAGGTGTTCCAATTTTACCAATATCATGCAGAGGAGCAGAAAATTCAATTTCGTCACATTCACTTTCATTTAAACCTAATGCTGAGGCGATTTCTTTAGCATATTTCGCCATCCGAACAACGTGAAAACCGGTGTCTTCATCGCGATATTCACCTGCTTTAGCGAGACCTATTAATGTTTCTTTTTCACGTGCAACAATTTGCTGTGTAGCAACTTCAACCTGACGTGCCAAAGAATCAGCTTTATCTTGGATAATAGTTTGTTGTTCATGTAGTTTTAATAAATTGTGGCAACTGGTTCGACATTCTATTTGGTCAATGGGTCTGGTTAAAAAAGCGGTTGCACCAGCTTCTAATGCTTCGTAACGAACTGTTCTCTCGCTAACAACGGTAATCATCATAATTGGAATATCATTACAATTATCTTTTGCTCGAATTTTTTTGATGAGTTCAACGCCATTAATAGTAGGCATACGATAGTCTGTGACAATTAGGTCCGGATGATTTGTGTCTAACCATCCAAGTGCCTCAAGTGGATCACTAAATGTTTCTACGCTAACGTCCGGTTGTGATTGTTGAATAATTTTGGCTAGAATTATTCGGCCTGTTGATTCATCATCAACAACTAATACTTTTCGTTGTCGTTTTAGTGAACTCAGACGAAGCGCATTTTTAAACGGCTTTATATTTGAACTTCTTTCCGTAGAGCTTGAATTGGACGTATTCGTAATCAATGCTGAATCCTCTGTTTTAGACTTGTTCTAAAAATTTTTACCTTGGGTTAACTGTTTTTCATCTGCTGGGTTCAATTCAAATTTTGGACTCAATAAAATAAATAAACTTATTACTATTAGTAGTATCCAATAAAATCAGATTATCGAAGGAACTGATGAACGTTTAATGTAGAGAATAATATGTATAACTTATTGAAAGTGCCTTTTCGAACAACCTTTAACATAGCGTTAATTCTTATCAACAGTTTTCAACCCCTTGTTGCTGCAGAAATTACCTTCAATAGGACAAATTTAAAAATCAACACACATGTATATAGTCTAGAAATAGCTAAAACTCAAGATCAACGACAATATGGTTTAATGTTTCGCAAAAAATTAGCTTCAAAAAAGGGGATGGTTTTTGTTTACCCCAATTCTGCCAGTCACCAAATATGGATGAAAAATACTAAAATAAAACTTACCGTTATTTGGGTTAATAAAGACGGGGAAGTATTGAGCATTAAACGGTTGGAACCGTGTCTTCAAGATCCTTGTAAAATCTACGGTCTTAAACAACCTTCAAGATATATTATTGAGTTAAATCACCAAACTCATGATATCAAAATCGGTGACCAAATAAGTGGGTTGGATAAGCTATAGGGTAATAATTAATTGGTTTGGTTTATGTTTTTACTTGAAATCGATCATTAATCTCGGCGGGTAGAGATAGTTCAACTAGCGTTTCCCAAGCCTTTAGCACTGGATAAGCAGCATCTGCTAATTCGAATGGAATTAGAAAGTCTTCTGGAATATTACCTTGTTGTAGCACATTAGATGGTTGTCCCTTGGGGAATGTTGCAGCGTGATCAAAGAACAACGCACCTTTGATAGGAATTCCAGGAACAATCATTTGCAATGCAGTGATTTGATTTTCAAGCTGAAATAATGGATTGTGAAATTTATAACTTTTTTTGTCAATTACCTGAGTCCATTCAGCAATTTTTTCTGAGCAATAAATATTTCCGTCGTATTGTTTTAATGAAATTAATAAAATCGAATCTTTAAGTAAAATTAAAAGATCTACTTTGAAGCTACCATCTAAATTGTCAGAATATATCAAATTGCGTTTCTGTTGAATTCCAATCGAATTTAAAAGCCGATGTTTACGCCATGACATAACAGCAAGGCGCAATCTTGATGTGTTAATAAACGCAATTATTATTATTGCCAAAAGAGTAATTACTAAAGGTAATAAACTACTGTAAAGCCAAGTTAATTCCTTAAAAGTGTCGTAGTTCATGAATATTATGATAACGAAACAGGCCCAAAATGGCACGTAAAATTGCCATTGTTTCGTTTAAATATGGCGATATACTAAACTTTAATTTTTTTTGAATTGAATGGGTCCATCATGAGTATTAATTTCATACCAAAATCATTACTGCTCGAACAGCTCTATGATCGTGAAAGTTGCACCTACACTTATTTATTGAGCGACTCAGAAACTAAGGAAGGTGCCATTATTGACCCGGTCTGGGAACACTTTGATCGTGATCTAAATATCATCAGCGAACGGGGTATTGAATTATTATATTCTATTGAAACTCATGCACATGCCGATCACATTACTTCGGGTGGTAAATTGCGTCAAATGACGGGAGCCAAAATTGTATTTGGTGAAAATGCAGGCATTCAATCAATCGACATTCCAATTAAGCATAATGAAGAACTAAAACTGGGTAATTACACCATCAGAGCCATTTCTACACCCGGTCACACCAATGCCTGTACTAGCTACTATATCGATGGCATGGTTTTTACGGGTGATACTCTATTGATACGGGGCTGTGGTCGAACAGATTTTCAAGATGGTGGTCCAGAACAGTTATTTGATAGCATTACACAGCAACTTTTCACTTTAGGAGACGACACCAGAGTGTACCCAGGGCACGATTACAATGGTCGCATAAGTTCTACGATAGGCGAAGAAAAGCGCTGGAACTTACGTTTGGGTAATAATCGTCCTAAAGCAGAATTTGTCGAGTTGATGAATAACCTTAATCTCGACATGCCTAAGAAAATCAATGAAGCCGTGCCAGCGAACATGTCGTGTGGCGTTAATTTTAATCCAAAACGCTATGTGTTAGATGACGTCTCGATGGATGATCTGCATCAAGTTTGGCAACAATTGCCTGAAGATTCTTTAATTGTCGATAATCGAACTCCGGAAGAATTCGCCAGTGGACATATTCCTGGTAGCTGCAATATGCCAATGGGTACCGAAAATGAGCATCTCGATACTTTAAAACAATATAAAAAAGTGTATATCCATTGTCGCTCAGGCCGCCGTTCGCAAACTGTATTTACGAATCTAAACTTACTGGGAATAAACCACCTAGCTTGCGTATGCCATGGCGGCATGCCTGACTGGATTAAGGCTGGGTATGAAGTTCAAATGGAGCCATTCTAATTCTTTTTAGAAGCACCCTGTATCTAATCTGTCTGAATCGGCATATATCTAAGATACATGCCGATTCGGGATTCGTTAGGCAGGATCAACAAACGATAATGCGAGTTTGGCCATTTTCTCGGCACCGCCACCCGCACCCAGGTTCTCTCGTACCTTAGACAAATCTGAAATGACCTGTGATCGATACGACTCATTTTCCAATAACTGAAACAGCTCAGTTGCTATCGTTTGAGGGGTAGCATCGTCTTGTAATAGCTCTTTTACAATGAGTTTATTCGCAACGATATTGGCAAGTCCAATGTGTGGAATATTAATCAGGCGGCTCATAATTTGATAGGATAACCAGGAAATTTTGTACACCAAGCACATGGGCGTATTCAGCAATGCAATCTCTAGTGTGACTGTGCCAGAGCAAGAAACAATCGCGTTACAACAAACAATCAAGTCATAGATATCATCACGAGTGAGTTGGATATCAACACCCGATAGCTCACACTGTTGTTTGATTGCATCATAATCAAGTGTTGAGGCAACCGGTAATATAAATTTTAGCGCTGGGTTTCTATGACGCATCAATTTTGCTGTTTCGAGCATTACTGGCAGAAGTCGCTGAATTTCGCTTTTACGACTGCCAGGGAACAGGCCTACAACGGCGTCATTTTGATCTAACCCTAAATTTATCCGAGATTTTTTTGCGTCAATATTGGCTTTTACTTTATCGACCAAAGGATGACCAACAAAACTAACCGGAATATTGGCCTTTTCATAAAATGCCTGTTCAAACTTGAATAGAACAGCCATATGATCGATAGAACGACCAATTTTATGAATTCTTTTTGGACGCCAGGCCCAAACTTGAGGGCTGATATAAAACAAAACTTTGATACCCAGAGACTTGGCATGACGCGCCATTTTCAAATTGAATTCAGGATAATCAACTAGTATTAGCAAGTCAGGCTTAGTTTCTTCTAGAGCAGTCTTGACCAGATCCATCGCTTTTTTGATATCACCCCAATGGCGCAATACCTCAATCAAGCCCACAACCGCAATACTCGCCGAGTCAAAAAACACTTCGACACCGGCTTTTTTCATTAGCGTTGTGCCCATGCCTGTAAGACGAATATCGGGTCGTAACTGTTTAATCTCGTTTACAAATTCTGCAGCATGTGAATCACCAGAGGCTTCGCCCGCCAAAATCATAATGTGCGGTGCAGTACTCATTTCTTTAGTGCCCATTGCTACGAACTAGCAGACTTATTACCTCAACTTCCGTTAGAATATCGCAATAATCTGAACAAGCTTTCGTACCATGCTTTTGAGCTACGTCAGTTTCGAAGTTATTATCAACAACGGCGACTTTGAGTAAGTTTGACATGGTGAAATCTTCAATTTTGAAACGGCGCATTATATATGTTTGATTTACCAATTGCGAAACTAGTGGCAGGCGTTGATGAAGCGGGAAGAGGGCCTTTGGCCGGCTCGGTGGTTGCGGCAGCGGTCATTCTTGATCCGTCACAACCGATAGAAGGCTTAACCGACTCGAAAAAACTCACCGCCGCCAAAAGAGCTAAGCTTGAGGTTGAGATCAAGCGAACGGCTGTCGCTTGGGCGATTGCCGAAGCGAGTATTGAGGAGATAGACGATATCAATATTTTGCATGCCAGTATGCTTGCCATGCGCCGCGCCGTACTGGCATTGAATATCTCTCCAGATATTGTATTAGTGGATGGCAATCGAGAGCCA
>JBLHWR010000046.1:0-14921 GCA_047629275.1 Gammaproteobacteria bacterium | reverse complement strand
ATCTGAAAATTTCAGATACGCCTGAATTTACTGGACGTGCGATTGCCCACCTAGCTGCAGATCCGAACATTTCTGATCGGTCAGGGTTAACCTTTCCGCTAGTCCAGTTAGCACATGAATATCAGTTTGATGATTTAGACGGCACTCGGCCTTCTATTGATAACTATACGCGTACCTGGATCGATAAGCTGGCTGCGATAGAAAAAATATTAAAAGGATTTTGATTAAGTAACCTTGGCACCCTTGGCGGACTGTCGCTCAGGGCCTGACCCGAGTAACTCATTGATTCCATTTAAAAATCATCCCAGAAAAGCCCTTTATAGGCAGCAGGTAAATGGGCATAGGAATCTCCTCTAATATATAGGGTCTGGTTGGTCAGCGAGTCAATGACAAATTCAACCTCGAAGTGCATAACCTATTAAGCAGCTAATGCTGCCATGTGTTCGGCCGCCTTGCTGGCCGGTGTTTGATAATTAAACTTTTTTCTCGGTCTATTATTGACAGCAACAATGACAGATGTGACATTCCTATGAGTGACCTTTTTAAAATCTGTTTTCTTTGGCCAATACTGCCTTAACAATCCATTCGTATTTTCATTCAAATCACGTTGCCAGGAACTATAGGGATCGGCAAAATACACCGTCGCATCGAGCGCTGCGGTCATTTTTTTATGGTAAGCAAACTCTTTTCCATTGTCTGCGGTCATCGTCAATACTGCCGCCTTGTAAGGTTCTAGAAGTGAGATGGTCGCCGCTGTAACGATATCAGCCGATTTACCATTTACCCGCTTCGACACCGTAAAGCGCGTTGCATGCTCCACAATCGTGACTAGCGCGCCACTATGCCCCTTGCCAATAACCAGGTCAATTTCCCAATCACCTACCCGGGTTTTCTCATCGACCATAGCCGGGCGCTCATCGACACTCACTCTATTTCTGATATGGCCTCGACCTGCCTGACTCTTACTACGCGACTGATAACATTTACCCTGTCGACGTAAATCATGGTATAGCTGACCACCTGATTTCATGTCTTTCCAAATATACTGATAAATACTGTCGTGGCTGATTGACTCCGCTTCGCTTTCTCGTAGCCAGCCTGATATGTGTTCTGGGCTCCATTTTATACGCCTGCACTGTAGATAAACGTCTGTTTTTACTTAGATTTTGATCTTGTTTATACCGATAATCTTTTAGTCCAATATTGCGCTGCAGTTCCCTACTAATAGTTGATTGACTCACACCAATAGCGCTCCCTATTTTGGATTGTGAATTACCGGTTTTCAATAATGCATAAACCTGGCATCGTTATTCGTAGGTTAGCTGGTTATAAGTATTCATCGTGTCATGTCTTGCCGGAGAAAAATAGTATGGGCATTATAACCAGTTACCTACTTTTCTTCCTGTTCCAGTTATGCACTTCACAATTGAATCCAAGAATGAAATAAAGCGGGATGAACAATCTCAATAAATTAATATATTTTTCGTTTGGGATAGACGCAATAAAGTCATTGACCCAGTTACAGGAGGTTAAAGGTACCGTCAATCGCTACGTCTGTCGTCAAGTAAGGGACGTTGTTAGACGACAATTATCTTGACCGGTTGAGTGTAAATATTTGATAAGTACTTTTTAACCTAAATAGGGAAAGTGCTTGTCAGGTCAACACATCACTCAACAACAGGAAAATCGTTATATGAAAAATCGTCAAGCAGGTCATAACCAAGATTGATTAAACTTCGTAATTCCAACATAGTTTAATAAATCAATCAGTTTTACCCCAACGAAATCACCCCTCAGACCGTTTATGTCACCAAAAGCAAAATTCGTTGTATGTAGTGGTAATCTTTCAATATCGGCGATTGAGAGTATATGCCTTTGACCATCGCCACTGATCGTAGAAGCCAGGGACCTTGAGGCCATCTTGGCATGAGCTTGAGATTTAGTTCTGAGTGCCTGAATAATCCGAGGCTTGCTATACAAATATCTAAGGTCGAGCGGAACAGCACGGCTAAAGTAGTAGCTTCCGTCCTTTAGGTAAGTGTATTGAGGGCTTTTAAATGTCCCCATATTTGTCTACTCCTCTGGCTGTCGCAAGTAAAAACTGCAGACTACTCAAGTAGTTATGGATAACAGGGGGGTGAAAATGGTGCCGGCACCAAGAATCGAACTCGGGACCTACTGATTACAAGTCAGTTGCTCTACCAACTGAGCTACGCCGGCGATATTTTCAATTTACATGATTCTTTTAAAGGAATTGTATGGCGGATTTTCTCTTCCAAACCAGCCCTTATTAAGAGGCCAGAATTCTAGTGACTTTAACCAAGGTTGGCAAGTAATTTATGCCTTCAAAGTCGAAGATTTTAGCTGAATGCCAATACGGTCAAATTTGAAGCCCTGTCAGGTACATTGACGCGGTATTTGGCTGATGCCATTACTCCTGTCCTGTTCACTCAGTAAGGGCTGAAGGTCACTTTCATTTGATTGCTGGTGGTATAGCCAGTAAATAGTTCGCTCTCGATATCTTGGTTCAGTCTTCACGGTATGTTTGAGCTTTGTGAGTTGACTAGATCGACGCTCAGCGTTTTTCTTTAAGCCAAAAACACCCAGCGACAGCACATTGTTTTTGCCCGGTTCATTAATAATATTATAATCTCGAATACCTTGTGTTGCGAGCTGTGCCGCTTTTTTAATGGCTTCCTGCCGATTTTCTCCTCCGTCAATATAGACCATAATACCTAGGTATTCTTTTTCCAAGCTAGATTTTAATTCTGAACTGATGCTATTCGATGAGTAACGACCAATTACTTCGAGTGCTTTGGCTTTATCTTTAAAGGGACCGGTTGTAAAACATAATCGTTTATCACTCGTGTCTTCGACCATCAACGATGATAGTGGGTCAGCACTATTAGTTTTGACACGATTACTGGGTTCAATTTTTGCTAAAGGCATCGAGTTGCCTGCCTCACTAAGTAGTTGTAATTTTTCAGCAACCGTGATTTTCTTGACATCTGATGGCATCCGCAGTTGTTCATATGGGAGCAACCATTGCATCAAGCCAAAGCCGATGTTGGCAATAAGTAACAGAATAAAAAAAATCTTCATTGCTGACTGTCCAGTTGTTTGCGCATGCCTCTAAATACCAGATCGGGTATTTCATAGCGCAGGTGTTGTGGATGACTGTTTATCAGTTGGGCATCGCCTCCAGCCACTAGTATGACAGCGTTGGGAGAAAGCCATTTAAACCAGCGAGCAATCAACTGATCGACCATCGCTGTATTAGTTAACAAACTCGGTGAAGCATAGTTTATATGTATACAGGCTTCTGTTGAAGCGCCTGGATTATCGGTTTGGGCTATATCGGGGTGATCGAAATCAACCTGACTCATGATTTGCTTAAAGCGGACTATCGAGGTGTTAAACCCTGGCAAAATAGCCCCGCCTAAATGTTTGCCCTCTTTATTTAACAGATCTAACGTAATCGCACTGCCAGCATCAATGATTAACTTATCGACTGAATCAGAAAAAACGCTCGCACCTAGCAATGCTAACCATCGATCAACACCCAGTTTGCTGGGGTCAGTGTAGCCATTAAGGACGCCAGCTGCCTTTTTTTGTGTGGTTAGTCGAACATAGTGCTCTAATCCAGTGACCGCTTTCAAGCAGCTGAATAACTTCGCCTCGGAATCAGCATCAGCCACCGAGGCGAAGTAACATTGAGTTGCGTCTGCTGTTGATTCAATATTGGGCAATACCGATTTTAATCGGTTCTGCCAGTGGCCATCCAGCCGACAAGAAAATGAAGACTGCAATTCGTTCTTGAACCACCATTGCCCTTTGATCGCACTATTGCCAAAGTCGAGCAGCAACATCAAGCGCGCCTAAGTGAAATATCAGCAGCAGAAAATAGCATCATACCCTCTACTGTCTTAAGCTGTAACTGACCAGTTTGTGCAATGCCGGCATTGATGCCAGCGATAGTTTTGCCGGATGACAAAACATTAACGGGCATCCCCTTAAACGCATCAATTGCATCAAATGCTTTCACCAATTGCGAAATGCTCTCGTCACTAAAGGCAGCAATGTCTTTTAGTACCTGACTCACGGTTTCTAACAATATTTGATTGCGCGTTAATAACTTGCTGTCAATCAGATTAAGGCAGGTAGCCGCCGGCTCAATTGTGGCGAGTGCTTCGTTACTCATATCGACATTAATCCCAAAACCAATCGCTAGGAAGTATTCATCATCTTTTACAGGACGAGATTCAATCAGTATTCCACCCAGCTTTTTACCTTGGTGATATAAGTCATTGGGCCACTTTAGCGTAACAGCTTTGTAGCCAAAATTTGCGAGCGCTCTACATATTGCTAGCCCGGTGACAATACTCAGCAAGCCTAAATTAGAAGGCTTTATGGTTTTTAAAACGCCAACGGTGCAGTAAATATTTTGACCAAAAGGTGAAATCCAATGATTACCTCTTCGGCCTTTGCCATCGGTTTGTTTTTCGCAGGTTGCGATACTCGGTATGGCTTTTTGATCAAATAGAGCAATGACGTCTAGATTGGTTGATTTTGTTTCGAGTCGGTACTGACACTTCGTTTTGAGACCTCGTTGAGCCAGACCAAACTGCAACGAATCAACGTCGATCAGTTCAATTCGTTTTCTTAGCCTGAGCCGTTGCCCATCAAGTTTATATTCCAGTCCAAGGTCGTCTATAGAAACCAAAAAATCAGCTCGATGATCACCTAATTGGCTTAGGTCCAGCACTGTCGACCCACACAGCTGACGCATCCAATGGTTAACTGACACTTGGTCCATTGTTAGCCAGCAGCCAGCCATTTTTGCGCTTGCTCTGGATTGTCAATTCGTAGCGAGACGGTGGTCTCTGCCGACGCTTGCAATGTCACCTGAAACTCATTTAACTCATCACGACGAAAAGCGTGAATACTCCAGACATCATCGATATGCGCAAGTTTCAGTTGCTGCTCTACCTGAGCTAAGTTCAGCTTCAAGCCATTAATCGCAATAATAACATCACCTGCCGCCAAGCCTGCCAGTTGGGCTGAACCCTTTTCAGCTGCTCTTAATAACTGTAGGCCACCATCACGCTCTTGCAGAAAACAACCAAAATCAACCTTAGGTGATTTAGACGACTGTGATTGCCCACCCTTATCTGCTTGCCCATTGGCGCGCTGTCGGTTAAAAGATACGCCGAAGCTTGATAATAATTGTTCTAACGGTAGATCTGTTCGACCGTAGATCATATCGTCCAAACCCTGCTGTATCTCACTGCCAACTAGCGAACCAATCAGCGCCTGAATAGTATCGACTTCAACACCCTTACCGGTATCGCGCGTTGTCTGCCATAGTTGTAACATCACATTATCGAGGCTAATGGTTGACTGGCTTTTGGTACGCATTTGTAAGTCGATACACAGGGCGATTAAACAGCCTTTTGCATAGTAACTAACGATGGCATTTTGGGCGTTTTCATCCTGCTTATAGAATTTAGTCCAGGTATTAAAGCTAGACTCAGCTGCCGATTGTCGCGTACGGCCTAAACCTCTTTCGACTCGTGTCAGAGTTTGGGAAAGTAATTCTAAGTAAGCTTTTTCGTCAATCAGTCCACAGCGCAGTAGGGCAAGGTCATCATAGTAGGAGGTGATACCTTCGAAGGCCCAAAGTAAGTCGGTGTAGACTTCTTGCTGTAAATCATAAGGCTGATAAACCGCTGGTTTGATACGTTTAACATTCCAAGTGTGAAAATATTCGTGGCTACACAAACCCAAGAAGTCTCTATATTTGTCGTTCACTTCAGTTTGACCCGGCAGCGGCAAACTATCACGATTACACATCAAACTCGTACTGGCTCGATGCTCTAAACCACCATAACCATCACCAACAACGATGACTTGAAACTGGTAATAATCCATTGGCGCTGGTTCGCCAAAGAATCGAATATGATGCTCGCAAATCTTAGTCAGGTCTCGTTTTAATCGCGCTTCATCACATTGGTAGCGTCCCGTTAAGATAACGTCATGTGCCACGCCACAGGCCTCGAAACTGATGCACCCAAACTCGCCCATTTCAACCGGATGGTCGATCAAGTCATCGTAGTCTTTCGCTTCAAATAATCCAAAATTAAACCGAGAATCAGCCTTGAATGGGAGTGAAGTGGCCACTTGCCAATTTTCATATTGCACGCTTGGCGGCTTTGTAATTAATACTTCGCAAGGTGAATTAGACTGGCCGATGACTTCAAGGAACACGCTCGACCCGTTGTAGTAACCGTGACTATGATCAAGATGAGCGCCTCGTACTGACAAATCTTTGGCATACACTTTATAGTCAATCGTGATTGCTTGGGTAGCACCTTCGACAATCCAGTTTGATTTATCCAGTTGGGTGATTTTCAAATCGTTCGTATTTGATCGTGCCGACAGGTCAATAATATTTCGGGAAAAGTCCCGAATCATATAACTACCCGGTATCCAGTTAGGTAGACGTAATGATTGACTTTTTGGGTCAGGCTTATCGATTAGAATAGTAACGTCAAAATAATGAGTCGTAGGGTTATTGCTGGTGATCTGATATCGAATCATAGATACGGGACGGGACGGCTGTTAAAATTATAGTGTAGCATTTTATTTTAAATCAGCAGACCAGATTAACTATATAATAGAGACCTCAAATACTTCGAGCTGACTAATGGCTAATATAAATCCACTTCAATTTCTAGACCGAGTTTCAACGCCCGCTAATATGCTCATTGAGCCGGCGCCAAATAACGAACAGCTCACACAAATTTTTAGGGCTGCGATGAATGCTCCCGATCATAAGCACCTGCAACCCTACCGGTTCATCACTATCAGAGGTGAAGCCCGTCAGGCTTTATCTGAAGTTTTCATCAATGCTGTAAAAATACGCAAACCTGATGTCGACCCTGATTATTTGAAAAAGCAAGGCCAGAAACCATTACGCTCACCGCTTATTGTCGTCCTTGTCGCCAGATTACAGAATGATCCAAAAGTCCCTGAGATTGAGCAAATGCTTTGTGCTGGGGCTGTTGCCAATAACATGATGCTAGCCAGTAATGCCCTCGGGTTTGGATCAATCTGGCTGACAGGCGACAATACCTACGATAATAACGTTTGTCAGCCATTGGGTCTGACAGATTCAGAGAGAATCATAGGCTTCATCTACCTTGGCACACCAAAGCTTAAAAAACCCAACAGAGAAATGCCCGACTTATCAGATAAAGTGATCAGTTGGATTAAGCCACTTTAAAACAGTCATCCGCTACTTTGTTTGAACTACCTCATCCTAAATCGGACAGACCCTTCGGCCTTGTTAGGTCAGACGTATTAGGACGCTTCGCGTTCTGGCAAACGCCAGTTTGGTCGAATAAAGTGGCAGGTATAACCATTAGGGAAGTGCTCTAGATAATCTTGATGCTCTTTTTCAGCCGCCCAAAAATCACTTTCAGGTTCAACTTCAGTGACTACTTTTGCAGGCCATATGCCTGATGCATCGACATCGGCAATTGTCTCTATTGCCATTTTTTGCTGTGCTTCGCTGGTATAGTAAATAGCAGATCGATACGAAACGCCGAGATCATTGCCTTGTTGATTCGCCGTTGATGGATCGTGGATTTGGAAGAAAAACTCAAGCAACTGACGATAGCTCAGTTTATTTGGGTCGAATGTAATTTCTATCGCTTCTGCATGCGTCCCGTGATTTCGGTAGGTAGCATTGGGCACATCACCACCGCTATAGCCAACACGAGATGAGAAAACACCGGGCATTTTTCGGATTAAATCTTGCATACCCCAAAAACAACCGCCAGCCAAAATAGCTCGGTCAACTTTAGATTCTGTCATTATATTTCCTATTATTTTATGTTTAATTAGTTAACTAATTTATTTGGCCTAGATAACGATGATTAAGTGCCGCAAAATGTTTGCGTAACTCTTTCTTCAGATTTTGGTGGTGTCATTAATTCGTCATCAGCTGGGTCAATTTGATAAGGATTAGCCAATACCCGACATAAACGTCTGAAGGGTACAAAGTCATTATTTTCAACCGCAGCGTCAATAGCCAACTGTACTTGATGATTCCGCGCAATAACCGCCGGGTTAGCTTTTCGCATAGATAATAATGTCTCGCTATCTTTTGCTCGCAGTTTCTGCCATTGTTTTATCAAAGCAGACACGACCTCTGAATCCTCAAATAGATTAATGACAATTTGATCCGACTCACCTTCAGCCACCTGAGTCAGGCTATTGAAGAAAACCGTGAAATCAACGCCGTCCTGTTCCATCGCGGCAAGCAACTCGGTGGTGAGTTGCTTGGTTTGATCATTGTTGTCTGAAAAGCCGAATTTATACATCAATCCCGTTTGAAAAGACTTTTGAAATTGGGGCATAAATTCCAATAGTCGCTGTTGCGCCATTTCAATTGATTTTTCTTCATTTTCATCATACAACAACAACATTGTTTCGGCCAATCGAGTTAAATTCCATTGAGCAATCGTCGGCTGTTGGTCCCAAGCATAACGGCCCTGGGTATCAATTGAACTAAACACTTTTTGAGGGTTATATTCATCCATAAAGGCACAGGGCCCAAAGTCGATAGTTTCACCAATAATTGACACGTTATCAGTATTCATAACACCATGGATAAAGCCAACCAGCATCCATTCAGCAATGAGATCAGCTTGCCTTTTTCCAACGGCAGACAATAGATCAAGATATTTTGTTGTCGATTGCTCCAGTTCGGGGAAGTGTTTTGCAATGATGAAATCAGCTAATGCTTTTACGCCACTTGTTACTGGTTGGGACTGGGAAGATTGTAAGTTTGCAGCTTGAGCATGAGCAAATTGAAAACTGCCCACACGTAAGTGACTCTGTGCCGAACGCACCAATATAGCGCCAGGGTTTAGTTTCTCCCGTGCGACTGAATCTCCAGTCGCCAACATAGCAATCGACCGAGTGGTTGAAATACCCAAACCCGCCATCGCTTCACTCAACAAATATTCTCGTATCACCGAACCCAATGTTGCTCGACCATCGCCACCTCGAGAAAACTGAGTTCGACCCGACCCTTTCAATTGAAAATCAACATACTTCCCATCAGTAGTCTTTACCTGCCCCAACATATGCGCACGACCGTCACCCAACGCAGCCGACCAGCGACCAAACTGATGACCCGAGTAAGCCAACGCAATTGGGCGGTTATCTTCATTGATACTATTGCCCGATAGCAGTGACACCGCTTGTTGACTGTCAAACCAACTGGGCTCAATGCCTAACTGCTCCAATAGGTTCTCATTGAGCTCAATTAATGACGGTGAAGCTGTCGGAGCAGGCATAGATTCAGCAAACATTTCTTTAGGTAAATCTCGATAGTGCTGAAAACAGATTGGATTGTCGCCAGTGGCGTCTGGATTAGTATTCATAATCTCCAATTAATGTGGGTCAATAAAGCCTCATGATAACGCGAAAGGCTTGTGCTCACCTTATCACATCACCTTTATTGTTTATTTTCTATGCATCATCATTCAAACAAATGGTAGACGTATTAGATGCCTCGTTTACACTTTTGGTATTGGTTTCACTCCGCGTTTTTCAACAAAGTGAAGCAAATAACCATGAGGATCTTGTACCAAAAAATTTAATTGCCAGAGTGGGATTTAATTGTCGCGAAATGACAGTTAGACAAAGCGGTTTTCCGGTCGTTCATACTCAACTTTAAAGTCCAAAATATCACGATAAAACCATATGCTTTATTCAGGTTAATAGACTAAGCACTCTGCATCCAAACTATTCTATAGCATGTTGTTTTCTCTGTTAAAAACGATTAACAAGCACTATTCCATTAGCATCTAAATAAGATTGCGATAATTACTTGTCTGGTTGAGCGATGTCCATTCGATAGCTAACAAAGCCATTTGCACCACCTGTTAACTTGTCATACAGTATTCGTGCTTCACTATTTGTTTCTGCTGTGTGCCAATATATCTCACCCCAGCCACTTGCTTTTGCGTCTTCAACTATACGATTAATCAACGTCCGTCCTAATCCTAACCCTCTACAGTTGGGATGGACAAAGAGATCATTTAAATAAACAACTGGCAAGGCTGCCCAAGTATCAGTATGCGGAAAATAATGAGCAAAGCCTACTAGGCCGGAAGTACTGTGGTTTTCGATAACACAACATCGCGTTTCATGCTGACAATCGTGAATTCTTTGCCAGAGTAAATCAGTCAGCGATCCAGCTAGCTCTGTCTTATAAAAGGTTAGATAAGCCAACCAAAGTTTTTCCCACTCTGTTCGTTCATCAATTCGGACTTGTCTGACACTGTAGTTGCTTGCGCTCACTTTATATATCTCCAATAAAATTTAAATCTTGCTAAACCATGAGTCTAGTGACCAAAAACTTTTTTACCTTGAAGTATTGTCATTATTACCTTGGTAGATTCTATCTGACTGGGTTTAGCTTTAATAATATTTTTATCGAGTAAAATAAAATCTGCCGATTTGCCTATCTCAATTGACCCCGTCTCTGACTCAAGCCCTAAAGCCCGAGCACCATTAATAGTTGCTGCATGAATTGCTGCATGAATATCAGGTAGCCCCTTCGAATGTTTCAATCGAACTGAATTAGCAATGGCCACCAAAGGGTTGATCGAATTAACATCCCAGTCACTACTAAAAGTAATGTTGGCATTCGTATTATAGATTTTCCGCATTGGCATCGTATTTTTCGCTTTCTTCTTTCCAACATAGAAACTGGCCCACCCAGTGTTTGCAAAATAGTGCGCTCCTGCCTGAAAGTCAGCATGTACATCCAGCGCCTGGAACCGTTTAATATCGCTGGCATCCACCATTTCTAGATGAGTCAAACTGTATATCTGTTTTGACTTCTGATTTCTTGCGTACTGGATGGCATCGAGTGTTTCTCTTACGCCACCATCACCAATTGCATGCACATGTGCGCCATAGCCAATTTTATCCAGATCGGTTAACAGCCCGGGTAACGTCTCAGGTGATATATAATTAAGGCCGTTGGGAAGATCCTCCTGCCAGCTCCATTTATAGGGCTCTAGCACTTTGGCGGTTCCAAAATGCATCACCCCATCGATATATAGTTTCACCTGATCAACCAATAATAAATTATTTTTATCTGAGCTTACTATGCCACGTAGGTAGTCTATTTGTTGATCTAATGCTTCGTCAGGATATATCCAAGGTCGAAGTGAACTACGAACAATAATTGCATTGTTTTTTCTAGCTTCCTGCCAAACCTCGTACCAACCTCTGCGCCAATACAATCGACCATCACCTATTGTCGTAATTCCATGCATGACTGCCTCATCCATGCCTGCGAGCAGGCCAATGTAACTCGCCTGGAAATTAGTGCTTAAACTGTTCCAGGCAAGCTCCATAACAATATCACCAGCATTGTCAAACAGCACGCCGTTGGGTTCAGCATTCGGAGAAAACATAATGCGACCACCTTGTGGATGTTCTGAACTCTTGTCTATGCCGGCTTTATTCAGTGCTAATGAGTTAACTAACATTGAATGGGACGACTCTTCCATAATAATAATGGGATTATCGGGGAACCATTTATCGAGATGAATTCGCGGATTTAAATCTTTACTATTGCCCCAGAGCTCATCTAGTTGATGTCCATAACCAATTAACCACTCCCCTGCTTTTTTGATTCCATCTTTACAGGCCTGCAATTCTGGCCTTTGCTCTTTTAGTGTTTTAATCGGCGATAGCAGACAATTGCCCCCAACTTCCGAAGCACCTTCAAACACATGATTATGAGTATCGATGAAACCCGGCATTAACATTAGACCGCCAGCGTCAATTACCTCTGTCTCGGATATGGCCCAAGTCAGGGCTTGCTCGTTATCACCAACAAACACAATTCGACCATCTTTAACTACTACTGCTTGTGCCTCAAGCTGTGACTGATTCACTGTATAAACGTGGGCATTAGAAATGATCAAATCAGAGGAATGAATAACCCCAGTAGTAACGATTGTTAAAATTAGCGTTAACCTAACTAACAGACATTTTAATTTCTTAAACAGTTTTACAAAGGATAAGTTCAACAAGGGCTTTACGACTTTGCCTTGCCATCTAGGGTAGTGATTGCACCATATTGATCTGGTCTTCGGTCACGATAAACACCCCAGGTTTCTCGATAGGATTTTATTTCAGCTAAATCAAAACTATGCGTAATAACGGATTGTGTTGTTCTGTCAGCGGTTTCGACTCGGTTACCAAAAGCATCTGAAATAAAGGATGAACCATAAAAGGTCATCTCCATATCATTCGTCGTAGCTTTCTCTGTACCTATACGATTAGAAGCAATCACTGGCAAAATGTTAGCGCCAGCATGTCCACACATGACGTTCTGCCAGTGCGGCATCGAATCTATTGCCGTCGCATCACCAGGTTCATCACCTATTGCCGTTGGATACATCAATATTTCGGCACCTTGCAATGCCATGCATCGGGCAGCTTCGGGGAACCATTGATCCCAACATATTCCAATGCCTACTTTTGCATAGCGGGTATCCCATACTTTGAAGCCAGTGTCTCCAGGACTAAAATATTGCTTCTCCTGATAGCCAATCGCGTTGGGGATATGCGTTTTACGATAGACACCCATAACCGATCCATCAGCCTCTATCATCGCCAGTGAATTAAAGAATGCATTACCAGCGCGCTCAAACCAGCTAATCGGTAAAACGACTGATAGTTCTTTCGCGAGGTTCGCCATGTGTTTGATCACTCGACTGTCTTCTACGGTCGTTGCCAACTCCAGATGTTTGAATGATTGCTCTATACAAAAATAAGGGGTTTCAAACAATTCCTGTATCAAAATAATTTGTGCACCTTTTGATGCCGCCTCGCGGACCATCTGTTCGGCACATTTAATATTTTCTTCTATATCCCAGCTACAGGTCATTTGCGTGGCTGCGACTGTTACCATCTTTGTGTCACTCATTTTAGGCTCTCTTTCTAAGTTTAAACTGGTTGTTGCTGTGTTATGCAATGAATGCCTCCACCGCCTGGCGCAATTGCATTGATATCTACCATTTCAACTTGTCGATCAGGAAAAACTTTAGCCAATAATTGTCTAACCTGTTGATCACTTTCCACGCCATAACAAGGCATAACGACACCACGATTAGGCAGGTAAAAATTGATATAGCTGCTACAAAATAATTCGAAACCTTCACCAATATTACTATGATCAACTTCGATATCGATGATTTCTAACCGGCGACCTTTCGCATCAGTTTCCAATTCCAAAGCCCGCCGATTTTCACGATCAAGTTCAGCCGTCACTTTATCGCCAGAAATATCTCGTTCAAACATGACAACACCCGGTTTTATGAAACACATAATGCCATCAACATGACCATCAGTCATATCACTGGTTTCAGATTCGAGATCACCCGGCAACCAGATAACTTTCGTGGCACCTGTCGCTCGACACAATTCGATTTCAGCCTGCTCTTTATCCATTTTCCAGTTGCGGTTTTGATTCAACACGACTGACTCAGTCGTTACTAGTGTGCCTTCGCCATCCACATGTAAAGCACCACCTTCCATCACCAGACTCGAGCGATAAGCTGGCATATCCAGGTGATTGAGTATACGTGCAGCTATCTGCGCATCTTCACCATATTTAGATGTATAGCCACCCCAACAATTAAACCGCCAGTCAGTGCCAGCAACCATGCCACTATCTTTGTGCTTCAGAAAGCTAGGACCTACGTCTCGCATCCATGAGTCATCAATTGGTAACTCTAATAAGCTGACCGAATCGTTACACAGGACTCTGACTCGGTCGTGGTCACCCGGGGCAATCACCATTGTGACAGGTTCAAACTTAGCGATGGTATTCGCCACATCTGCGTAACTAAGCTCAACAGCTTCAAGGTCATCCCATTGGACGTGCCTGGTTGGCCAGACCATCCAGCACCGTTCGTGTTTTTCCCACTCGCCTGGCATATAAAAATCCTGCGCTGCAGGTGTATTCGCAATAAGATCAATTTTTGACATGAGTGTAACTCCAGTATATTTATTTGTTAGGCTATCGCAGGCACTTGCTGAGTGATGCAATGTATTCCACCACCATCAGTGATTTCAATACCCCCAGAAATTGTGTATAGGCCATTCTAAATGGCGAAGCGAATACAAAGGTCTTTCTAGCGCCGACTACCAATTCAAATGAGTGACGGCGTAAAGTCATAGGTAGTTTTTTAGCAGCTAAATCGTGGTCTTAAAAAGCCATTGGTTTCTCTCCTTACTGATCAATTTAATTGGTTTATTGAGTTTTAAATACAACAACGTTATTCATGCAAATTATTTTATTTCTGAGTATTTTCTATTCATAACCGAGTAAATGAACTATATTGCATTAGCTATTTCGATTACAAACGACTTATTTTAATTAAATTGATCGATATTACTCATGATAACTTCTCAAAAATGGCCACCCCTCAACTGTCTACGTGGATTTGAGGCAGCCGCTCGCCTGAATAGTTTCTCCAAAGCGGCATTCGAACTCAACATGACTCAGTCGGCAGTTAGCCACCAAATTAAGACGTTAGAGAATTACCTTGAACAGCCGTTATTTATCCGCATTAATCGTAAGGTGGTTTTATCAGATGCTGGTATCGATTTACTGGAGACAACAGAAGAATGCCTTAATATTCTCGAAGATGGGTTAAAGCGGTTAGAGCAATATAAAAAACCTAATCAGCTGATCGTTCGAACCACATCCGCCTTTGCGGCACAATGGCTGGTGCCTCGATTAAATCATTTTCGCGATCATCACCGCGATACTGATATTTGGTTATACACCACTGATGGAGAGCCAGATCTGGATT
>JBLHWR010000045.1:0-15165 GCA_047629275.1 Gammaproteobacteria bacterium | reverse complement strand
ATGCTCAAATTGGCAAAAACTGTAATATTTGTGCAAATGTTCTAATTGAGAATGAGGTGAAAATTGGTGACCGTGTAACGATTAAATCCGGAGTGCAAATCTGGGACGGCGTGACGCTTGAAGATGATGTTTTTATCGGCCCCAATGCCACCTTTACTAATGATAAATTTCCTCGTAGTAAGCAATATCCGTCGGAGTATCTTAAAACGCTAATTCGGCATGGCGCATCATTAGGCGCGAATGTAACGATACTTCCTGGCGTGACCATAGGCGCTGGAGCAATGGTAGGCGCAGGTGCTGTTGTAACTAGAGATGTACCACCAAAGGCCAAGGTGGTGGGCAACCCTGCAAGGATTGTGGGTTATGTTGATGCTGAAGAGAAGCGAGTGACGATTGCTGGAAGTAAAAAGCAACTTGTGCGATCGAGTGTCAACGGTGTGGGCTTGCATCGAGTTCAGCATGTAGATGATCTGCGCGGTGATTTAACGGCGATAGAATTGGAAAAACAACTACCATTCTTGCCAAAGAGAGCATTTTTTGTGCACAACGTACCGAGTAACCGAGTGCGGGGTGAGCATGCGCATAAGGTTTGCCATCAATTTCTGCTGTGTGTTCATGGTTCAGTTTCTGTGATTGTAGACGACGGAAAAAAAAGGGAAGAATACGTTCTGGATGAACCGCATATCGGAATCCACATCCCCCCAAAAGTATGGGGTATCCAATACAAATATTCTGATAATGCGGTGCTATTTGTGTTGGCTTCCCACGAATACGATGCGGATGACTATCTGCGCGACTACGATGAGTACCTTGAGTACTTAAATTTATGAAACAAAGTATCCCCTTTTTAGATCTCAAAGCAGGCTATCTAGAGCTTAAAGATGAACTCGACGAGGCATATCAGCGGGTAATGAATTCCGGTTGGTATATCCTGGGTGAAGAAGTAGATGCATTCGAAACTGAATACGCCGCTTACTGTGAAGCAACGCACTGCATTGGTGTTGGTAACGGTTTGGAAGCCCTTCACTTAGCCCTGCTCGCCATGGACGTAGGCCCGGGTGACGAGGTTATTGTGCCTTCTAACACTTATATTGCAACTTGGCTGGCGGTTAGTCAGTGCGGAGCTACACCGGTGCCGGTAGAACCTATAGAATCCACCTACAATATTGATCCATCTTTGATCGAAGCAGCTATCACCCCACGCACCAAAGTCATTCTGCCGGTACATCTCTATGGTCAGCCAGCGGATATGGATCCGATCCTCGCCATTGCTCGTAAACACGGATTACTGGTACTAGAAGATGCCGCCCAAGCGCATGGTGCCCGTTACAAAGGAAAGCGCCTCGGGGCGCATGGTGATGCGGTGGCCTGGAGTTTTTATCCAGGAAAAAATCTTGGGGCTTACGGCGATGCCGGTGCAGTCACTACCAATGACCCTGAAATTGCAGACCGAATTCGTGTTCTGCGTAATTATGGGTCAAAAGAAAAATATGTTAATGAAGTGCAGGGGTACAACAGTCGACTAGATCCGATGCAGGCTGCATTTCTGAGAGTAAAACTCACAAAGATCGATGAATGGAATGACCGGCGCAAAGCAATTGCAGAGATATATTTAAACGCTCTTGTCGGATCGACCGAGTATATATTACCCCACGTACCGGATGCGATGGATCCTGTCTGGCACTTATTTACAATACGCCACTTTAATCGCGACGCTCTACAAGACTACTTAACTACTAAAGGTATCGGCACATTGATCCATTACCCAATCCCTCCACACCTATCTGCCGCTTATGCATCAGAATATGACTGGGGGCGGCATCCAAAAGCTGATCGTGCCGCCTGTTCTACATTAAGCCTACCAATCTGGCCGCAAATAGACAGAGATAATGTGCTGTATGTCACCAAGGCACTAATCTCTTTTTTTTAATCAAGAATAAAGTTTTTAACTAGTAATTATTTTGGAATTAAGGAAGGTTATTCTAAAATCGTTAGCGTGTTTTTATACAGACTGTGGACTAGGATAAAAAGTTTTGAATAAGTTATTAAAATATAATTTAAAAAGGACTCTAGCTAAGTTCGGATTTGAAATACGGAGAATACGAAGAACACAAGATCGCAAAATGGTTTACGGCAACCCGAAAGAAGCATTACTTTGTGGATCAGATTTAGTTGAAGTAAATATTGAAGACTGCGTCGATAAACTCGGTTTCAATTATGGAAGATGGCAACCGTGGAAAGCAGCTGCAGAGCAGTTAATTGCGAATCCAGATTTAACCCGTTTTGAATCTTCGATTCTTTCCGACTTTTATAAGAAATGGTCATTCCCTCTTATTGCAAAAGTCTTCTCTGAAAAAATTGAGGATGAGAAAATACGAAATCATTTACTCAAAGTATTCCATGGGAATTTCATGCCATTTTGTAACCATTCTGAATCTGACATTAATTCGTTAGTTACCAATTGGACAACATACATTGAAAGTGACAACATAAATTCCGGCCATGATTTGACACTTGATCAATCAATTAATCAAGATGGTACATGGACACGTGCGAAAGGAGAAATTGAACTAAAACGTTTGAGTCGCCTGATTAGTTCTGTACGACAGCATGGTTATCAGAGAAATGATAGCGCAGACGGTAATATCTTGGCATACGCTTTGGAAAAGGGCCAGCGAACTCAATATTTAGTTGTATCTGGTCTTCACCGAATGGCCGTTTTGGCTGCACTCGGTAATAAAAAGGTCATCATCCGACTCACTGTAGCAACTATTGTTCATAATCGCTCCGTTGATATTTGGCCCTTAGTCAAAAGCAATGTCTATACGAAGGATGATGCTTTATCCTACTTTAATCACTTATTTAATTTCGATACAAGCCCTTGGGATAACCTAGGGTTTCACCGACTTGATCTCAACATGAAGAAGAATTCAAATGAAAGAAAAAATAGCTAAATTAATAGGGCAATTCTTTTTGCTCCCTCTTAATCTAATCAAACGGCGCTTTTTCTTAAATATGGCCTACAGACGAGTCCTAGAGATGGTTGTTGAAGACAATGAGGCCTATTCACTTGGAACGAGCCTGAATGAGAGAAGTTCAAAACCCAAATTTTACCGTCCGGCTGATGCTTTCGAGAAAAGATTTGAACAAGTTCGCAACGCAATTGAGGAGGTGAATGCGCATAGCTTACTAGATATCGGATGTGCTGAAGGCTATATGATAAGCCGTGCAGCGAAGGAGCTTGATGTTTTTGCAATTGGATTAGAAGTCGATCGACAGAGAATTCGTGCAGGGAACGCTCAAAGCGAGCTGGATAGAGACTTAAATTATGGAATTATTCCAGCTTCCGTAGATGCCCAGTATTTGAATAAACTTCCTAAGTTTGATGTCGTTGTGTGTTTCAGTGTGCTGCACCATGTCATAAGGCATCATGGCAAGATCGAAGCAATTGAATTTCTAAAGGCTATTCGCAGAATAACAAGGCATCGGTTTCTATTTGATATGGGAAGCCCGGAGGAAACTGCCAATGACCCAGAATGGGGGGAAGTATTGGCCTTTATGAAGGGTGATCTAGTAGCTAAAAATAAAGAACTTCTTGAAGAGGCAGGATTTACCGATATTCAATATGTTGGTGACACACCAGGGTATGTTCAGTCTGCGAACCGTCCATTATTTATCTGTAATCCACAAACTATAAAATAGTTTTACATCTCTTGTACCAATTGCAAGAGTCCCTCGAGTTAGGGCCTGTAAATTGTTTGCTAAAATGACAGATTTATCATCTAAAACATATACCCAAATCTTAAAGTCTTCGATTGTGATTGGTGGGGCTCAAATGATAAATTTTTTGCTCACAGCGGTAAGGGTAAAGTTTGTTGCCATACTTATTGGTCCGTTGGGCGTGGGTTTGGTCAGTACTTATCAGTCGATTCTGGAAGTGTTAGGAACGGCAGCAGGTTTAGGTATCCAGCAGAGCGCTGTACGAAACGTTTCCCAGGCTATTGGAAGTGGGGATGAGGTATCGATCGCTAGGACAATTCTCACACTCCGACGCATTTCTTTGATAACAGGTATTGCAGGGGCAATGGTGATGATTGCAGTTGCCAGTAAGCTGAGTCATTACACCTTTGGTACTGATGAACATACTCTAAATATATCAATGCTTGGGTTGATTATTTTATTCTCAAATATCAGCGGCGGGCAGACGGCCCTAATTCAGGGCATGCGACGCATTGGTGACCTGGCAAGGATGAATGTAGCGGGAGCGACGGTGGGTACCATTGTGGTTGTTGCACTTTATACTTGGCTGGGTCTAAAGGGTATCATCCCGGCCCTACTATCGTTGTCGCTAATCCAACTCATATTTTCTTGGTATTTCGCTCGAAAGGTTGCCGTGCCGAAAGTGGAAATGAGTTGGAAAGAGAGTATCCTCAATGCGGGAGGCATGCTTCCATTGGGCTTGTCTTTTATGTGGGGAGGAATTTTGGTAGCCGCAGTTACTTACTTCACACGGACACTAATAGCTCAAGGATATAGCTTGGAGGCTGTTGGTATCTATACAGCGGCCTTTAGTTTATCAGGGATGTTTATAAATTTTGTGCTTGCTGCTATGGCGGCTGATTACTACCCGCGACTTACAGCCGTGGCTCATGAACACAATACAATGAATCAGTTAGTCAATGAGCAGACTGAAATTGGATTACTTCTTGCGGTGCCAGGCCTTTTAGCTACGCTCACGCTAGCCCCCTGGATTATTCGCATCTTCTATACAAGTCAATTCCTTCCGGCTGTAGTCCTGTTGCAATGGTTTATCTTGGGATGTTTGATAAGGGTACTATCTTGGCCAATGGGTTACATTATTCTTGCCCTTGGTAAAGGACTGGAATTTGCCGCTATTCAAACAGTGTTCAACGTTGTCCATTTAGCGTTAATTTTGGCCGGACTGAATGCTATTGGTCTTGAAGGAGCAGCGGTCGCATTTTTTGTTGCTTATTTGTTTTCGTTAGCCCTAAATTTATTTGTCTTCCGTTACCTTACCGGGTTTAAATGGTCTCCTCCTACTAGTCGGCTAATCTTAACAATATTTCCCATTGTGGCGATTGCTTTCTTCAGCGGCAGGATGCTCCCCGAGTGGTTTGCTACGGTCGGTGGGTTGATATTTACAGTAATTGTCACGGTATTCTGCCTGCGCGGCCTCGTGCAGCGAATTGGGTCTGAGCATCGAATTGTTCAGATGTCATTCAGAGTGCCAGGCATGCGTTGGGCTTGTGGTTTAGGTAAAATAAGGAATTTTTCAGATGATCTTAAATAGCAAGCCACTAGTCACGTTCACGCTGTTTGCATACAACCAGGAAAAATACATCCGCGAAGCCATCGAAGGCGCCTTCGCACAAACCTATGAACCGTTGGAAATCATCCTTTCAGATGACTGCTCAACCGACACGACGTTTGAAATCATGCAGGAGATGGCGGCTGAGTATCCAGGGTCACACAACGTTAAGCTGAATAGGAGTTCGGGTAATTTGGGTTTGGTTGGGCACATTAACAGTGTGATGTTGCTTGCGCACGGTGAGTTAATTGTTGTGGCGGCCGGTGATGACGTGTCATTAGCGCAGCGCACATCAATCATTGTCGAACGATGGCTTGCCAGTGACAAAGTTAGTGGTTCTTTATATTCTCATTACAGGACAATTGATGATACTGGTGTCAGAACTCCTCCAAAACAAAGAAGTAAGGCTCATAAAGTTTACCTGGCAGACCGTGATATTGAGGTTCTAAACCACTTTTCTGGGATTTCAGGGTGTGCACATGCGTGGACGAAAGACCTATTTGAAATATTCGGCCCGTTAGATAAAAGAATAGATCACGAGGATGTAATCATACCTTTACGCGCGCTTCTGGTAGGCGCGATCACCTTTATTCCACTGGATCTTGTTGATTATCGGTTAACCCAAGGCAGCATTACGCGAAAAACCTTTGTAAATTCTCATGAGCGATTTCAAAAAATGGAAAAGTATTGGTCAGGCAGGGTTGCTATATTTGATCAGTTTCAACGAGATGCTAAGGCAGCAAAAAATAAAGGCTTGGTGGATGAAGGTTCTCTGGACTGGCTTTGTAATAAAGCAAAAGTTGCTAAAAATTATGCTGTACAGCAGCAAACACTTTACGATTCGGGAAGATTTACTAGGCTCTTATGCGCGATAAACCCATTTTGCTTATTGTCATTTAGAGACAGGCTGAAATGGCTCATCATTGTTTTTTATCCGCGAATATATGGAAGTAGTTTTGCTCGATTTTTGAAATGAGCAAATTTAGTAGAATTCGCCGGTCACTTATCTATGGTTGAGCTAAATTGAAGTTTCCGTTCTTACGTCCACCTGGTACAGTGCTAAATTTATTAGGTGGGCGCATGCGAGTATTGCAGTTCAGAGTTTTCGAGATTTTGACGGGATCTTTACCGCCAACAGCTCACTCGATGATACTGAATCGGCCGTTTATCATCTTGCTTTAATGATTATTCTCCCATCGAGAAAAGTTAGCGTCTCTTACAAAATACTATGAAAAAATTACTTCAGAAGATACTGTCCAAATTTGGGTTAAGATTATCTAGAATCCCCATATATATTGACCCAGTTGCACCATTTTCTTTACTGGAAATGGCGATCAAGCTGCAGCTCGACAAGGAAAAAAAAGAATTCTATTTTCTACAAATAGGTGCAAATGATGGGATTCTAGCGGACGCACTTAACCCTATTATCCGCAAGTACCGATTGCCGGGTTGTCTTGTAGAGCCAATGCGAGATGTATATAAAGACCTTAAAATGAATTATGTCGATCAAAAACAGTTGGATTTTCGGAATGTTATGGTGAGCCATAAAAATGGTATAGGAACTATGTATAGATTCAGGCGTGATGCAGAGCTGCCTGCCAGCTTCTACCATGGTTTGGCGCGCGAAGATTCGGATTACATATTTAAGAGGGCCAAAGCTGCAGGGTTGACTCATTTAGTAGAGTCGCTTGAAGTAAAATCTGAAACATTTGATACACTCATAGACAGCCTGGCAGTTAAACATATATCGCTTCTTTTTATCGATACTGAAGGCAGTGACGACGGAATTATCGAAGCTGCGTTTGAGTCTGGGATATTTCCACCGATTATCAATTATGAATGGACTGAAATGACACCGCAGAGACGATATCTTCTAAAGATGAAATTACTCGACCATGGCTATCGTTTTATTGATAACGGGGCCGATACCATATGTATGAGAGGTGTACATGCCTGAGATAGAGTTGGTGATGTCTGAGTTTGGCAGCGTTCGGCAAAATGCTGGTGGGACTAATTTAAGTGCGTCAGAGCGCCTCAATCCGACTTTGGATTCTTTTTTAAAGGTCTACCCAACTGCTCTGGTCACAGTGTATACAGATCAGGATATGCATTTCAGTAGTGGAGTCAGGGTAATAAAAGTCTCGCCACCCTTCGATTGTACTGACCCGAGGTATGGTTGGCGAGCACATGATTACTATCAGGCCATAGGCATGCTTAAATCTACTGCCGATATAGCTATTGCGATGGATTCGGATATGTTAGTGGTTTCTGAAGGATTCAGTGCTATTGCAATATTTGCCAAACGATTCGGGCTGACACTGCCCATCAATCCAAGACTTCTTATGAAAATCGACGGTGGAATTGGAATGGATTCTTCTTATGATATTTCTGCTGATGAAACACTTGGGTTGGGGATGACATACAATTTAACTCCTGTCGCATTTTCGACAAAACACCCTATCGCTAGACAATTACTCGAGCACTACTGTGCGCTTTTGAAAGAAACCCCTGGCCGTGGCGCAGTTCATCTTGTGCAAGCAACCCATGAGCTTGGCTATCAGCCTTTTATTCTTCCGCCACAGTGGTGTGTATGCTCACCTCGTGATTTTGACAGTAAGCATTTGTGGTGCGAAGCCATTGTTCTTCATGTTGGGCATGCTGATGTTTATCCTCGATGGGAAAGAGAAATTAGAAAAAAAAAGGTGCGTAGTTTTATTAGCAGGATGTTCACCTAATGATGGATATTAAATCTAGTTTGGTAGGCAAGCATGTACTGATGGTTTTGGCGCACTGTGACGACGAACTCGTATGTGGCTGGCCCATTCTCCAGAATCCGGATATAAAGAAGAGCCTGATTATCATTTCATCCGACCGTCATAATCCAGTGCGTAATTGGTGTGGTCATCGAAAATTCGTTACTCAAGACTTGTGTAAACTGCTGGGGATAAATTTGACCGTTCTTGATTACAATTCTGAATTCTACAAACTTGACCATAGAAGCGGTAAATTAGCGGGCTTGGAAAAGGATATTTTGAAAGCAGTTAATAAAGTACCATTTGACTATCTATTTACTCATAACCCACATGGTGAATACGGTCATCTAGATCACATTTTTGTTTTTAACCTGCTCAATCGTGCTAACTGTTCACCGCTTTTAATTTCAGACATTACAATGGAATCTGATTGGACGTCTATTTCGCCAACTTCGAAAGGCTTTAAGGCTGCTTTTCATCGTAATCAAGTTTCTAGTGTCGACCTCGACAAATCTTTTTATCGTAAGACGATGAGGTTTTACGAAACACGAGGTGTTTGGACATGGTCGCAAGACCCTTGTAGCAAAGCCAACTTGTATATAATTTAAGCCAGATGGTTGAACCAACTATTTCGATTCTTCTCCCAACGCTTAAAATAGGGGGCGCTGAAAGAGTTTTACTTGAACTGGCAAATGGGCTGGTTGTGAGAGGGTGGACAATACAGCTGCTGTTGATGTCTAAGACTGGGCCGCTACTTCGTGAGATACATCCAGATATTGAAGTAATTGACTTGGATTCAAAAACTTATATGCAAGTTGTATTCGCGCTTGCCAAACATTACCGAAGGAGTGAGTCAGATATTGTTTTGACTTCGATTTACGCTACTGGTATTGCTGCTATCGCAGCAAAAGCTTTTTCAAGTTACAAACCAAAAGTGATCGTTGGTGCACACAACTCCCTTCAAGCAAAGATCGCTAGGCCCGATAACACGAAGGACAAATTCTTATTAAAGCCGCTTAGCCGCCTGTTTTTCCCCTTGGCGGATGGCATTATCGCAGTTTCTAAAGGCGTTGCTGAAGAGCTTGAGGCAATCTTGAATTTGGAAAAAACCCATGTTGTGACAATATATAATCCGGTCGACAAGCCTGAAATACACCAACTGGCTACGGAGGCGGTTGATCACCCATGGCTCGTTCCGCGGCAACATCGTGGATTTAAGTCGATCGTTACAGTTGGTCGATTGGTAGAGCAGAAAGGCTACGATACTTTGATCGAAGCTTTTTCTGTCGTAAGTCAGTCAATTGATTGCAGGTTGATTATCGTTGGCGATGGCCCACTGCTCCCCATGCTAAAAAAAGAAGCAGAGCGACATTCCCAAACACATTTAATTGATTTCATAGGTTGGCATACAAATCCGCATAAGTTTGTTGCACGATCTGATTTGTTTGTGCTTTCTTCGCGCTGGGAAGGTTTTGCAATTACGTTGGTTGAAGCCTTAGCTCATGGATGTCCAGTTGTAGCTACAAGATGCAATTTTGGTCCTGAAGAGATTCTTGAAGATGGTAAATATGGTGAATTAGTTATAGTTGGGGATGCGACTGACCTTGCTGAAAAAATTTTAGCGTCACTTTCAAGCGATATTCAGGATTTTGACAAAAAAGAACAGCGTAGATTGCGGGCTCTCGATTTCACAGTTGATTCTGCTGTCGATCAATATGAGATTTTTTTTAAAAGTGTTCTTAATGAAAGCCTACCGTCAAAATTGAGTTGACTTAACTATTTTAGTGTCTATCTATAATTTAAACGCTAAACAATTAAAATAAATAAGGAACAGATCGGCTAAGGGGTCAAAGCTCCGCCGTATAAAAAGGTGAATTAAATGAGCAATAGACTGGCTACTGCCTCTAACATCTCTGATAAGTGGACGACCACTCGCATTGGTGCTGCGATACTCAGTCGGATACCTATAGCGCGAGATTCGGCCGGACTCTTTCTCGCCAAAAACGGCTTTCAAGTCTTTTTTAAGGAAGAAGGTATAACCCCACTGAAACTCCCCAAGTTTGGTAATTATCGGCGTTCGGCAAATTTGTTTGATCAAAGAGAAGTTCTTTTTCGGGCCTTGGTCGTGGTGGCTATTGAGTCGGGCATTATCGATGGCAGTCGAAATGTTATCGATGTAGGCGCGCAGAACGGCGACTCGGCATTATCATGGTCTAGTCTAATAGACGGAACGATATACGCTATCGATCCAAGCATTGGGAATATTCAATTTATACAGCGAGTAGCCGTCGCCAACGGGCTAAGTAATGTTGACGCATTTGCACTAGCGATTAGTGATGAGGCAGGGACGCTCTACCCAGCCTCCGATATAAACCACACATATTTCACAGATCAGCCACTAACGCGCTACGGTGTGAGAAATCCAATTTCAGCTTCGACCCTAGATGCATTGCACGGGCAAGGGCGAATGGAGAATATCGGTTTTCTGCACTTGGATGTGGAGGGCATGGAGTTGATGGCCCTCCGCGGTTCTAAGGAAATTCTTAGAGCTGACCGCCCCGTGGTATTTTTTGAGTGTCACATTACGATCGATGATTTAGACTCTATTTTCGCATTATTGCATAAACTCGAATACACCATTTTTATGATCAATGAAGCTACCGCTGGCGGACGTCCCGATTGCATCAACTTTCTCGCTCTTCCCCGTTCTGTCTCAGTTCGTCCGCTCATGGAGGTGACGCCAAAGGGGTCTTATTTTAAGGCGACGCTTGGTGGGAACCTAATTCCAGTTAACGAGCTTAGCTAAAAAACCTTTTTGTGGCGAATTGATAAGTTTTGCTTGGTTGGACGGGAAAGCTCCGGTCAAAGAAGATTGTCAAAGTGGAGATTTTGTTCCAGAATTGTAAAGCACGCAAGTGGTTTGTATCAGCGTGCGTTACTGACAACCTTAGAGCATTTGGGAAAGAAGAAAGGTTATGATTTAGTTTACTGCGATGAGCTAGGCGTAAACGCTTTTTTATCAGGTCTGCCTGCAATGCCGAGTTCAAAATTCTTGCCGCACGCGAGGTATATCGCGCGCAAAAAGCTAGGCTCGCTCAAAAGTGTAGTTCATCGGACCAGCTTACATTACTCAAGTCGATGACTGCCCTTGAAATACCGTAAATTCGCCATTGTCATAGTGGCGATAAATATCAAACTTAGAATCGACGCTTCCGATGATTCTTGAATAGGACTGCTTACATGCTGTTAGTGACCAATAAGTTGGAAGATTCGCCAATTGGTGGTCGTGAAATGTTGTGCAAAATGAATCACGATATGCTCAAAGAATCCTATGGCGATCAATGTGTGGTTTTTGAATTGGAAAAAAAACCAATTCAAAGAGTACGTTCGATTATTTGTGCTTTCAAGGGGGATATTGATGGTCTTTCAACTGCAACGATTGCCTTAGTGTTACAAGAGATTCAAAGGAAAGAAATAAGACAAGTATTTGTTGATGGTTCAAACCTCGGTGAGGTTGTAAGGGCTATCAAGAGAAACTTTCCCAAAGTTCAGGTTTGTACATTTTTTCATAACGTTGAATCCCGATTTTTCTTGGGAGCATTGAAACAAACTAAAACACTCCAAGCGATGGCGGTTTTTGTTGTTAACTATCTGGCCGAACGAAAATCTGTTCACTACAGTGATAAGATAATTTGTCTCAATACACGCGATAGCGCCTTACTTAATCGCGTCTACGGCAAGCCTGCTACACATATTTCAGCAATGGCATTATTGGATAAATTGCCAGTTGATTCTCCTTCATCTCCCAAAGAACCAAAGGAAAAGTTTGCTCTGTTTGTGGGAGGTGTATTCTATGCCAACCGCGCAGGAATTACCTGGTTTGTCGATAACGTTGTTCCGCATATTGAAGTAAAAACTTGCATCGTCGGAAGGGGATTTGAGGAGTTGAAGGAGGAACTTAGCGTTGAAGGAAAGGTAGATGTTATTGGTGAAGTGGAAAGTCTTGCACAATGGTACCGAGATGCCCATTTTGTAATAGCGCCCATATTTGATGGGTCAGGAATGAAAACCAAGGTTGCCGAGGCTTTGATGTTTGGTAAAAAAATCATCGGCACGCCGGAGGCCTTTACTGGATACGAGGAGATCGCTGACAACGCAGGGCGAGTTTGTAGTTCGGTCGATGAATTTGTGACGGCAATCAAGTCAGCTGATGAGATGGTGAATGGCGGCTTTGATCTGGAGCTTCGTGCAATCTATGAGGAGAAATATTCCTATACTGCAGCCAAGTCACAGCTCAAAAACATTTTGATATGACTCTATATTAGGGCGGAAATATTAATGGTTATCAATAAATTTAAAACGTTGCTGCGAGATATTATCCCGCAGCGATTACAGGTGCCAGTGAAATACTATTTTAACCGGTTTAGCGGTGGGCTCGAACCTGAAATGGAGGTGTTAAAGTATTTCGTTGGTAAAGGCGACCTGGTAATAGATGTTGGTGGTAATCGTGGAATATACGCGTACCGGTTTTGGAAGCTAAGTGCTACAGTTGAGGTTTTCGAACCTAATATCAATTGTTACCATGTTTTGTCATCCTGGGTAAGAAGTAAGGCAAGAGTCAATGTCCATCATGCCGCACTTTCAAATCTTGACGGTACGGCTTTGCTGCATGTGCCGGTGGATGCTTCAGGAATTGAACATGATTCATCGGGCTCTGTTGAGACAGTCGAATCTGATTCTACACAGGATCAACAGGTTGAGCTCCGACAATTAGATGGTTACCACTTTGAGGACGTTAAGTTCATAAAGATTGATGTTGAGGGCCATGAGTCTAGTGTGATCGAAGGCGCTGCAGAAACTATCCAGTCAATGAAACCTTCAATGTTGATTGAAATTGAGCAAAGGCATAATGGTATGCCGGTTTTGGAAATGTTTACGAAAATACTTAAATTTGGTTATCAAGGGTATTTCCTGCGAAAGGGAAAACTTGTATCCATAGATGATTTCGAATTAAAGAGAGATCAGAACCCTACCAAGTTGAGTAATTCAGCCGAAGAATATATCAACAATTTTATTTTCATTCACAAAAGTAAAGTTAACGATTTTGTGAATATTTTGGATAATGAGTAATAAGAATTGAAAATTTGTGTCGTAACACCACTTTTTGCCTTCTCTGGAGTGCCGCTCGCGCAAATAAGGTTTGCTCGTGCACTCGCGGATGCCGGTCACGATGTGGATTTGGTATTGGGAAGAATCGATCCCAAGTTGAGCTTTCCAGAGTTAGATAATGTTCACGTGATAAATATGAGCAAACCTAACGTTCGTGGTCTGCTTTTCCCTTTGATAAACTATTTTCGGAAGACCAAACCCGATGTGATCTTTTCAGCTGAAGATCATCTGAATGTGATCATTTTATTGGCGCTTATTTTTTCTGGTTCCAAAGCGAAGTTCAGTGGCTCGTCTAGGGTCACTCCATTCGATACCTATTCAAATACACCATTTACCAAGCGTTGGATTTTGAAGCAGTTTATGCGCTTGGTGATGGCAAGGGCAAACGCATTGACCTGCGTCTCCCAGGATATGGTGGGCCAGTACGCTCAAGTGTTTAAGTCACCGCCTCATGTGTGCGTTTACAATATTGTTGATGACCGTCATTCACGAAGAAAGTTGAGTGAGTCTATTGATGAACCCTGGCTGTTGGATAAAACTGTACCTACGCTAGTCGCAGCTGGTAGCTTGGCGCCATGGAAGGGATTTCCTGATCTGATACGTGCTATGGATAAGTTGAGACAAACCAGGTCGGCCCGGCTAATCATTTTTGGAGATGGCCCGTCGCAGTCGGATCTTCAAGCGCTTATTGATGAATTAAATTTAGGCGAGGTTGTAAAACTATTCGGAAGGGTTGAAAATCCATTAAAGTATTTTAGCCATGCAGATGTTTTTGTATTGTCTTCATACGTGGAAGGCCTGCCAAATGTATTGGTTGAAGCAATGATGTGCGGTTGTACACCAGTCTCTACTAATTGCCCAACCGGCCCAGACGAAGTGTTGCAGGGCGGTAAGTATGGTTACCTTGTTCCGGTAGGAGACCCGGATTCGATGGCTTACGGAATTGAAAAGGCACTCGATTCTCCCATTTCAGTGGCTCTGCTAAATGAAGCTATCCAAGCTTTCTCTGAACATGAGGTCATAAAGAGGCATTTTGAGGTGCTTGAGATTAACGATTTGGTTAGTGACACTAAAGCGACTCTATGAAGATAGGCCTCAATGCAACGTGTTTTAATGATCGGCCTTCTGGTGCTAAGCAAAGATTTGTAGGCATCTACACGGAGTTGTTTAGGCTTCTAAGTAATGACGAGTTCGTAGTCTATGAGCCATCCGATTGTCGAATGCACAGCTGGTTTGTTGAAGCCCAAAATGTCACATTCAAACAGACTCCACTATCCAGTCAAAGTCGCCTTAGAAAATATCTTAGTGGGCTTGGTTTTTGGCCGGCTGCACTTAGAAACGAAGAGTTCGATATATTTGAGAGCTTTCATTTGCCATTGGTCAAGGGACCCTCTGGCCGCACTATTCTGACAATTCATGACATACGCGGGATCATAATAAGCGGTGGTTGGCGTGATCGACTTGTTTATAAAACAGTTCTTGAAAAAGCCCTCAAAGCCGCAGATCATGTAGTTACTGTTTCTGATGCGGTGCGAAATGAAATATTGGAGCATTACCCAAATACATCGGTTTCAGTGATTAATAATGGTATAGACATTGAGTCTTTTCAAAACGTTTCGGCAATTGAATCACTGAACGTCCAACAAAAGTACGGACTTACCGAAAACTTCTTACTGGCGGTCGGTCATTTTGAGAAAAGAAAAAACTACATCGGCTTAATTGACGCTTTGGATAGTCTTCATAAAAGGGGGCGTCAAATTAACTTGGTAATTATCGGAAATGATAGTGGTGAAACTGAGGGAGTTAAGCAGCGGGTGCATGATCTTAAACTTTCCAGCCATGTGAAAACTCTTAGTGGATTGACAGATGCCGAAGTACGTGGGGTCTATTCGCTTTGTGAATTGTTTGTATTTC
>JBLHWR010000044.1:0-15283 GCA_047629275.1 Gammaproteobacteria bacterium | reverse complement strand
TATTGCTTCTTTGCTTAAATAACGATTTTATTCGACGATGGAGATGCAGTACATCTGCATCAATCAGCTTTCCTGGTCGTTTGCGCCAGGTATAATACGCTGAGGTACTGATCTTCATCACTCGACATAAAATGATGACTGGAAAGTTCGTCAATTCTTCTTTGATAAAGCCAAATCTCACTTCATTTCTTTCGCAAAGAAGTGATGCGGCATTCCGACACTCGCCTTTTTTAATATTTCTTTCTCCATCTCAATTCGTTTAATGGTCTTTGCTAGTTCTTTTATTCTACGTTAATCTGCTGTGATAGCAGTGGGGTGATTTGAAGTCCCTTGAAGTTCATTTTTGAGCTGTCTAACCCACTTATCCATAGTCGATTTACCAACATTCATTGCGCTGGCTGCTTCTCGTATTGAGTCGTTTTGTTCCACCACTAACTGAGCCGCCTCTAACTTAAATTCTGGCGTAAAAGTTCGTCTGATTTTACCTTTCATTTTGTCACCTAAAGATCAATGAAGTGATAATATCACCTCTAGTTAGGTAGCCAAATTAACTATGCCACTACATATTAGTAACAGACAATGCTTGATATATTGACCTTAAGCTCCTGTAAAAACACCTTGATTTTAAAAACTTCTATATTTATAACTTTTCCATCTATAAAAGCATTTCTCTATAGATTAGTGTGATAACATTGCAAATCAAAGAGAAAGGCCGTGTTCAAAAACACTGCAGAAGACAAAGCGCCACTAGTTATTCTCTATTCACTTAGGTTATCTAAATAGTTTGCTCGGTTTCTGGATGTTTGGTTTGTTTCGAGCTTATTATTAACTATTAAAAACATAACTGAGCAGATACTTGAAAATGACGAAGCAAACTTCAATAAAAACTACTGAATTAATCTCTCCACTCTCCGGACTTAGACGTCTTATTGAAACCAATCAGATTGAAGCGCCTAGCGACGATTTTCTTAGTGATAAGTCTGCTGTCTGGTCTCCACATAACAAGATCATAAATGTGACACCGGGTCCTGCCTTTGGGTCTGATTTGGTTACTCAACTTTCATCTACCCAAACAAGAGGCATGCGCGGTCCGGGTGTTGCGGAATTTTTTACTGCAGTTCGTCAGGAGTATGCAAAAGTGGTGGATATGCCGAAAGGCGGAATGCCTCTCTTCTTCACCGGCTCTGGAACATCTGCTACCGAAGCTGCTGCAGGTTCATTGCGCACCCCAGACGAGGTGGGTTCCGACAAGATAGTCATCCTGACATTGGAGATTGGTTGCTTTAGTAACGCAATGGGCAATTGTGTCGAAAATTTGGGTAGAGGTGTCATCCGACTGACAGGCGAGCTTGGTGAGGATCTGCCGTTTGATCAATGCAAGGCAGTGTTAGAAAAAGATCTTGCTGATAACCCTGGTGGAAGCATCAAGATGGTTATGGCCCCACATAATGAAACGGGCGCGGGCGTGACTGCTAACATTCAAAAATTACGTAATTTACTTGATGAACTAAAACACCCTGCCCTACTTGGTATCGACGGTATTTCTTCCATTGGCAGCTTGCCGCTTTCTATGCATAAATGGGGGATCGACATGCTCATGGGATGTAGCCAAAAAGGCATGATGTCTTCACCAGGCATAGGCATGATTACACTCAGTCCAAAGGCCCTGAAAAGAATTGCCGAGTGCGATCAACAGATGATTGCGGCCGGGCTTAAAAAAGGCGAACACTACCTTAGCCTTACCAAGATGATTGCAGCCATGGAAACGAGTGCTCTTCATACAGAAACGCCACCGAACTATGCTCAATTAGCCGTGGCTTTGGATACTATTGCCATCGAGGGCTTTGATCGAGTTATCGAGCGCCATGCGGATTGCTCTGCAATCTTTCGTGCTGCAATAATGGCTGCAGGCTTTGAGCTTGTTACAAAAGATATTAATATTGCTTCTAATGTGGTGACTGCAATTCGAGCACCGAAAGGTTATGGCGAAAAAACAATCAAAGAAGTTCTAAGCATTATGTATAACAAGCACGCCGTAGAAGCAGCAGCTATTCCGGGTTATCCCGATATGGGCTGGAGGCTTTGCGCAACAGGGGGAATACAGCCCCAGCATGCTCTAATGGCTTCCATAGCATTTTTGATGTCTGCTGACGAAGCTGGATTGCCGATTGATAGCGATAAGGGATTGTTTGCTGCGTCTAAGAAGTATGGGGAGGTTGTTCCGTATCATCGTCCCCTTCCTGGAATTGATGTGTACGGCAGGTAAGTCTGTCAAAACATATTGCGCAGACTTTCAAGCTTTGGGGTCGGTGGTACATGTGAACAATTCATATGTATCACCGACCCCTTTTCGTTTTCGGATGTAACTCCAATGGATGATCTTTAAACTAGCCCATATACCTGTGCAAATGGATCCCTGCTAGCCTCGTTGCCTCGTTATGCCATTCGTATTCGGCCCATGTCGCTATGTCTTTCGCCATTTCTGGACCCAACATCTTCTGAATCAACGCCAATGACATATTTATTCCAGCCGATACGCCCGATGATGTAAAAAACCGGCCATCTTCAACTGTTGTGGTCAAGTTAAATTGGCCACAGAAATGTAGCTTTTCCAATATTTTGCCTCAGCCACATTGAGCGCCTTGTCCTGGTTGTGACGGTGCGGTCGAACTTGACTGTAGTAACCAATTATATAATTGATAATATCTGACTTCGCGAGGTGGATAGATGAGTAACCATTCTGTGGTACCCACTCTGATTTTAAACTCCTAAAGAAACGTTCCATATAACTTAAATTCTGGCGTAAAAGTTCGCCTGATTTTACCTGTCATTTTGTCACCTAAAGATCAATAAAGTGATAATATAATCCCTAGTTAGGTGGCCAAATTAACTATGCCACTACACTTCATGATAAAAACAGGTCTGTCGTCACCCAAATATGTACAGGCCTAAGGTTTACTCGCTGTAGCCTTTAAGACTATAGTTTTTACTATAGCATTGTTCGAAAATAATCGCTTGATGATGCTATTGGGTTATGATAATTTTTTAGTCTATAACGACTGTTTGTACCTTCTAGGTTTTACGGTAAACAGTTAAACCCACATTGGTTCGACTTATGAATTATACCTGTAAGATTAATAGCGTCTCGCAAGCATGCTTGTAATCGATTTCGACAACTTATATTCACTGAGAAACTGAGAGAGATAAAACAAATGAAACCATATCAAGCAACTATTTTTAACGCCGCCGTTTTGGTGGTATTTGGCCTTTGGGCGTATCTGAATGTGGCCGTAGAGTCGCGCTCTATGACGATATTAATACCGGTAATTTTTGGCGTTATTCTAGCCTTGTTGGCTCTACCGTTAAGAAAGGAAAATAAAGTTGTTGCTCACATTGTTGCCGGAGTGACACTACTAATTTTGATAGCGCTAATCATGCCGCTGATAGGCTCCATCGGCCGTGAGGATATGGATGCAGTGTTTCGAGTAGCTGTTATGATGGCCGCCAGTCTGTTCGCCCTAGTTGTGTATATTAAAAGCTTTATTGCAGTGCGGCGCGCGCGACAGAGTGCGACATAGTCAATTCGTACCACTTAATGCTGGATTGCCAACTATTAGGGTAACCTCGCTACACTATTAAAAAAACGATAACACCTTATAGTTTTTGGAAGGACACCTGCAAAGCACCTGCTATACAGGCGTCCTTCTAGTTCTTTGATTGATAATCCCATAGAATTGATACTAAATAACTGATTGACTCAGAGTGAGTCAATGGACAAAGGAAGTCATGAAAATAACTGTTGGAACAATTACTTAGTCGCTCTAACTGAGCAGGGCAAACAAGTGGCAGGCTGGCCTGTACTAATTAATAAATCCTGACTAATATTTTTACTACCATTGCCGTTTTAATAGGCGTTCATGACTTAAAGGGTCGGTAGTACAATAAGAATGATTCCAATGCGCCCCCCTCGCCAAAAAACCTAGGTCGCCCTACGCCCACTCCTCAATGCAACCACCAACATGCCAGTGGCAAACAGACAGATAACTGCGAGCAGGATACAGATCGATTCGAACGCGACGTTTTGGCTGAGTAGGTACCCAACTAAAGCAGGCCCTAAGGCGGATGAAAAAACCATGACGGCGTTGGTTAATGATTTTATCGCGCCCAAATGTTTAGTGCCATAAAGCTCGGCCCACAAGGCACTAAAACCAGTGAAGTAAAGGCCGGCCGAGACACCCATAAAGACCATAAACGGTATGACAAAAGAAGCGTGGGCCGATGGCACAAGTGCGAGTAAGGCGATCGCGAGCGGGATTAAGAATACGGGCAGTATTTTGCGGGCGGTGTAACGGTCAATTAATGTGCCTGAGTAGATTGTCGTCACTACCGAGACGATTGAGTATAGCCAATAGTTTCCGGTCACCCATAGACTTGACCAACCTTTCGATTTGGCAATTTCGTTCGGGAAGAAGAACATGGCGGTGAAGATTAATGACGGCGCGATCATCGCCGGTAACATGAGGTAAAAGCGTGACTCGGACAGGGCTTGCTTGCGGGTGTAGCCTACTTGGGCATCTCCGTTGGCAGTTTGGTTGATAACGGATTGCATTAGTTTGGCGTGACGCTGGCTATGCCCCTTGAGTAACCAAAGCACGAGGATTATGGCGCTAAAGACGAGCAGACCGACTAAAAAATAGGTATCACGCCAACCCCATTTTGCAATGGCAAATACCGCTAGCAACGGTAGCAGCGCTTCGCCAAAGGCGAAACCAATAGCGGCGAGTGCAATGGCCTTGCCGCGGTCATTGGCATGATACCTGGCCATAGAGGTAAGCCCGCAGTGGCTGGTTAAGCCTTGGCCAAACTGGCGTAGCATAAAAATGCCGATAACCAATATTAACGGTGAATAGGCGGTGCTGATGAGCAAACAAGCTGCACCCAAACCCAACAAGCTGACGGAGGCAAACCACCTGAGGTCGACTCTATCGATTAGCGCCCCACTCCAAGTGATAACGGCGGCGCTGAGCAAGGTGCCTAACATGTAGGTTTGTCCCCAACTGCCAGCATCTAGTCCAAACTGCGCTTGTATTTCTGGGCCGAATACGCCGATGACATAGGTTTGCCCCGGGCTGGATAAAAACGCCATGGCGAATCCAAAGCCTAGAAAGCGTTTGTGCGCACGTGCAAATTGCCAGTAGTCAATTAGCATGGTTTTTTAACTTTGAGACCACGCGTGGGCTTGCCCTTCTCTATTAATATCAAAGTTTGCACTGGCTTGTCGCTTTTACTTGTCTACCAACCTAGTAACGATTTGCGGGTTTGATTCAAGTGTTCGGTGGACTGGGCACTTGTCGGCTATTTCTAGTAGTCGTTGCCTTTGGTCATCGGATAGATCGCCAGTGAGTGTTATTTTTCGGGTTATGCGTTCTATTTTATCGTTGCAACCGTCACAGTCTTTAGCGTGGTCACGTTCGTGTTCTAACGTTACTTTAATGTCATCTAAGGGTAATTTCTTGTGGTTTGCGTACATTCTTAGCGTCATTGAGGTGCAGGCACCTAGGCTCATTAGGAGCAAGTCGTAGGGGGTTGGCCCAAGATTAGTGCCCCCAGATTTAATTGGCTCGTCGCCCATTAGTTGGTGATTATCGCTGAACAGGCCACGTAAAAATTTCTTATCTAGTTCACTGATTAACACCTCGCCTGATTCGATTACTGGTTTTTGTGCCCAACTGGTGGGCTGGTCTACGCTGTCTATGTCTAGGTAACGGCTGGCCCAGGCGGCGAGTGTTTTACCGACATATTCGGCGTCTGCGGCTTTGCTGAGTAAATGGTCGGCGTTATCTAGCGAGATAAAGCTTTTGGGGTGTTTAGCCGACTGATAGATTTCAGCCGCCTGATCAATAGAGACAATGGTATCGACAGGCGAATGAAAGACGACTAATGCGGCGTCGAGCTTGGCAATTTGAGCGGTTGAATTGTACTTGTCGATATCCTCTAACATTTGCTGCTTGATGAGGAACTGGCGCCCACCGATTCCGACTAGTGCTTCGCCCTGCTGTGCTATTTTTTTAGATTCGACCTCAAATAAATGTTCGACATGCTTGGCAGTCGCGGGGGCGCCTATCGTTGCGATGGCTTTGACCGATTCGATTTGATGCGCTGCACTCAGGACCGCTGCCCCGCCTAGACTGTGCCCAATGAGTAATTGAGGTGCTTGGTATTGTTGTTTGAGTGCTTCGGCGGCTGACAATAAGTCTTGTACATTGGATGAAAAATTGGTGTTCGAGAAATCGCCGTCACTATTGCCAAGGCCAGTGAAGTCGAATCGAAGCACTGCGATGCCCTGTGCCGATAGTGCGCGACTAATGCGTGAGGCGGCAGCGATGTCCTTGCCACAGGTAAAGCAGTGCGCAAACAAGGCATAACGCGCAATGACGATAGGCTTTGGCGGTATTTCCAGCAGGCCGGCTAATAAGTGGCCCTTGTCATTAACGAATTCGAATTTTATCTTGCTCATAGATTTGTCTCGTCATTTACGGGTGCCAGGCTTTTCCTGTCACTTAGGCTATTAGAATATTATTTATACAAACCTGACTATACACCGGCTGCTTGATAAGTTCCGAGGCCAGCGTTACAAAAGCTGATTCAATTACCTGCCTGATAAAAATTTTCCTCTATTTAAACAGATCAATAACCACAAGTCAGGTGATCAGAAATAATCGATCAGGCACATATTTTACTTCCCTTGTTCTCTCTTTGTTCTCTATACTGATCGCATGACTAATATATCAGAACTCTGGAATCACCCAGCCAATCCGACACGGGTTTCTTTGCCCTTTTATTTGAATTCGGTACAGGCTGGATTCCCCTCCCCGGCCGAAGATTATGTCGACGCGACGCTAGATTTGAATGAATTCATGATCGACCGACCTTCTGCCACTTACTTTGTCCGTGTATCAGGTGACTCGATGATAAATGCGGGTATTAATTCGGGCGACATTCTCATTGTGGATAGATCAAAGACTCCACATCACGGCGCTATTGTGGTGGCTCAGGTTGATAATGACTTCACGGTTAAGCGACTGCAATACGACAATGGCAAGATTAACCTTTGCCCAGAAAACGATGCTTTCAAACCGATTACTATCGCTGAAGATCAACTGGTGACTATGGGTGTAGTCACGGGTGTTGTACGGCGGCTTTAGTGTGATAGCGTTAATTGATATTAATAATTGCTACGTGTCTTGTGAGCGAGTTTTCCAGCCTGAGTTAAACAATAAGCCATTGATTGTGCTCAGTAATAACGATGGTTGTGCTATCGCTCGCAGTAATGAGGCGAAGGCGCTTGGCATTAAAATGGGCCAGCCACTTTTTCAACTGACCGATATTATTAAGAGCCATGATGTTCGAGTGCGTTCTGCAAACTTCACCTTGTATGGTGATATGAGCCATCGGATTATGACAATAATTGCAGAGCTAACACCTAACATTGAAATCTATAGTATTGATGAGTGCTTTGTTGATGTCACCGGCATGCCAAATGTTGAAGCATGGTCGAAAACGCTAAGGAAGACGATATACCAATGGACAGGACTGCCTGTTTCTATTGGTATCGCACGGACCAAAGTATTGAGTAAACTCGCTAACAAAGTGGCTAAATCATGTTCCGGGGTTTATCTGATATCAGCCCATGATGAGGAAGATATTCTGGCGGTGACGAAGATTGATGACTTATGGGGGATCGGTAGAAAGCTTTCAATTCGGTTAAAATCGATGGGTATCTATACGGCTATGCAGCTTGTGAATTCACCTGATCAATTAATCAAAGATAAATTTTCAGTGGTGCTTTCCAGGCTTCAGAAGGAGCTGAGAGGCGAATCGGTATTCGCTTTAGATGACCATATCGAAGCAAAAAAACAAATTGTGTGTAGTCGATCATTCGGCTATTTAATTACTGACAAGGATCAACTACATCAGGCGTTATTGACGTTTGTTAGTCTTGCTACAGAAAAATTACGACGTCAAAAAAGTGAGATGCGTTGTTTGCAGGTTGTGGTCAATACTAACCCCTATTCAAAAAACGCTAAGCAGTATCATCGGTCTGCTAGCGTGACACTCCCGACACATACTTCAAATACAACCGTGATTGCTCGATATGCGACTCAGCTTTTAAGCCAATTATTTAGGCCCGGTTATGAATACCAACGAGCAGGCATTATGCTCATGGACATCGCACCAGCTCAGTGCCACCAGTTCGACTTGATTGAGGCTCCATCGAATGACCCATTAGATGAAGTGAAGGATATGATCAACCGCCGATTTGGCCGTAATAAAATAATGCCAGCAAGATTGGTCGCTAAAAAGCAGCCTTGGGAAATGCGTCAAAATATGTTGTCAAAAAAGTTTACTACTAGCTGGATTGACTTACTAACCGCGAAGTAATTGAGCAACTAATAAGGTCATATGTGTGGCTATACGTGTGACCATTTTCTTTCACTATGATTGATCAATTAGCACTGAGTTACGGTAGTATTTGGTTGGCAGACCATAGAAGGGTATTTTTCTCTTCCTGCCTACAGAAGTGATTAATTATCTATGCGCATCATTAATTCGTAATATGGAATGCTCTGTTGCATGTCATATCGATCATTAGGTTGTTTAAGAGAATTTCCATATGCCTGAAGGCCCAGAAATACGTTTAGCTGCAGATCGAATCGCTAAGGTGTTGGTGCAAAAAAGCCTTACCCGCGTTGAGTTTACTTTTGATCATTTGCGCCAATTCGAGAAAACACTATCTGGTCTAGTGGTCACCTCTGTGGAAACAAGGGGCAAGGCAATGCTGACCTACTTTGACGACCATTGGGTTATTTATTCTCATAACCAATTGTATGGTCGATGGCTCGTCGCCAATAGAGGAACACGACCCGACACTAATCGACAGTTACGCTTGGCGATTGAAACGGAGGATAAAGCTGCCCTGCTATACAGTGCTACTGACATCAGTGTCATGCGTAAAACTGAACTTAGCAGCCATCCCTTTTTAGCGAAGATTGGTCCCGACATTTTGTCGGAGAAGCCCGATATTGATACTGTAGTCGCTAGGTTATTATCACCCGCTTTTGCACGAAGACAATTAGCCACACTGTTGCTAGACCAACGCTTCCTTGCGGGACTTGGCACTTACCTGTGTGCCGAAATCTTGTTTTTCTCTCAATTACACCCTAAAACTAAAGCGTCAAAATGCAGTCCCACAATGCTCAGAAAGCTGGCTAGTAATATCCTCAGTATCACCCAGCAGTCTTATAAAACGCAGGGGATCACCAATTCCCCTGAGCTCGTTGCTCGACTAAAAGCCAACGGCATTGCTAACAGAGAGGGTTATCGGTTTAGTGCCTATGGGCGAGCTGGCAAAGCTTGTCATGTGTGCGGCAATGCTATCGAGAGAAACAATATTGGAGGACGGCCTATATTTCACTGCCCTAGCTGTCAATCACTCTAGCCAGAATAGTGGCCCAGGTAGAAAAGTCAGAACGACAGGTTTAAAGGCTAATCCATACAAAACCTATTTCTTACGGAGGTAGAACTCAAAACGACCACTTTCAGGATCGTCCCCGTCCTCGAAAACGTGAATACTGACCATTGGTCTGTCATTATCAACACTAGCTCGATAGCCAGTCGCCATCACACTATTTTTTCTGGCTCTGTGGCGCTGCCAAAACCATAAAAACACGCAACCCAGCAAAAGCGCTACGACGAATACGATATATATAACGTATTCCATAACCTCATCCTATACATTAATTATGAAAGTAACCGCCACAAAGCTCTGTTACAGGCGACACTCATTGACGAGGCCGTTTGGCGTTGACCGATCAGAATGCCCTATCGGTTTATTTCACCGTTGGTTTAGCTGATCCATAGCAGATAGGATTGTAATCACTATTGATAATGCCGCCAGGTTCAACGCCAGGCATAAACTTTTGGAAATCTCCAGAGATCATGGTTTGACTTGAAGTCAGTCTTGCGCCATCTTCAAAATAGGTGGTGGCTAATGCCATACGGGATTCGTTAGTCATATTGGCGCCAGCCGTATGGAAAGATAAGGCATGATGAAAACTGATTTCACCTAGCTCAAATTCATCATCATGAATTGGAACGTCATTATCTGAAAATATTTTGCCTAATTGTATGTCGTAGCTCGCATCGAATTTATTGAAGGGCAAATTGTTGACGAGCTTGTAGGTTTCCATACCGGCTGCAAACGCTAAGGGACCCATCTCTTTAGGGATGGGTTGCAACGGGATCCAGGCAGTACAAACGTTCAGGCTATCAATAGGGAAATGATGGTGATCATAGTGCCAAGGGGTTCGGCCACAGCCTGGCTCCTTTGATAAAGCGTTGTCGTGATAGAGTCTAACTGCATCTACCTTCAAGAGCTTTGTCGCAATCTGAGCAACCCGTTTGCTGAGAACGAATCTTCGAACCAGATCATCTTGTAGCCACATCATTTCGTCACTTCTAAATGCCAACCCCGGTTTACGCCCTAGGACTTCTAGCAATATTGAACTGATGCGCCATCTCAGCAGTTTTAGTGCATTAGGATCGATAACATTTTTGAGTTTGATATAACCATCTTTTGCGAACTGGTCAATAGAGTCTTGGCTTAGATCATAAGGGTCTGAAAGAGATTGGTGAATACGGGTCAGTTCACTCGGATCTATTTTGACGTCAGGATCTGATTGATACACCGCACGCTCATTTAACGAGCTAGTTGTTTCGGCTTCATTGTCGGCCAAAGTCATGTACCAATTCCACCATTGCTGGTTATCTTGGTCCCATTCAGACTCAATGCCATCGTGCTCTTTGTGCGCGTCTGACAAATAGTCGGTTAGCGGCAATATTGAATTCGTCGTTGTTGCAGGTTTTGACATGAGTATTATTTCCAAAAAACAAAAATGCTAATTCAATTCAAGACAGAAAAAATCTGACGACTTGTTTGAACCAGTAGGCTACGTCTTAATTAGCATTTTTTCAATATTGAGCAAGGCAACCGCGCCTCAGAATACTCCCTATATACGGCCTAGATGATAGGTTTCAAGCAGAGGACAGTCACGAGCAATAACACTATCTACGGTCGTGTGGGTGTAAAAACTATTTAGACCCTGTATAATTACTCCTTCTAAATGCATAGAATTGCTGTCAAATGTATCGTAATTTTTGAAAGCAGGAATAGATTTGGTTATTACAGTCATATTTTTTTGATTTCGTATCAAGTCTGCAGTTTCTTAATATATAAAAAATCGGGTATAGACAATCAGATCAAACTCTCTGAAGTATACATCATCAGCTGATAACGATGGCGACAACTCATTCGCTTCCAATAATAACGATAGAGAATTGAACCTAACAAAAGATCTTTATACTTCAGATCAAAGCAGAATCATCGACTCTATTGATCGTTCAGTCAGCAACCTTGAACAGGTTCATGCCCTAAGTGACAAAGATTACGCTCAATGTCTCGAGGTTTTTGAAGCTAACAGTGATCAACGGTTCAGGATTTTGGATTGGTTAGAAGAAAAAATTCTGACTGATATGCTAAAGAGCTCTAATTCTATTTTGAGTGTTGGTTGTGGAACCGGTTCTTTTGACGAGCATGTTCTAAAGTATCTGAACCGTCTAATGGGGCAGGTTAAATATCTTGGTATTGAGCCAAACCAACTTGAAGCGGCCCAGTTTCTAAAAAGAATGAATGCCCAGAATTCTGATCAAATGGATGTTGACACTTCTGTTTTAGTAGAGAAATTTGGAGACCGTTCATTTGATCAGGAATTTGATCTCATTCTTTTCGTTCATTCGATCTATTATTTGGATGATCGAAATGATGCTATTGATGCGGCGTTGAATGCGCTGAATCCCGGGGGGATTTTAATCATTGTGGTCGCACCTGACGAGTCTCTAAACGCAATTGCTAATTTAATTTGGCAGCGTCAAATGAGAAAGAAGAGCTTTTTCTCTGACGACCTGAGGCGCCATTTTAACGCTCGTGGGATCGATTATAGTGAAACTCGAATCTCTGCCAATTTAGATGCTACTTCAGGCTTTAACTCTACAAGTCAAGAAGGCAGAGATATTATCGACTTTACGGTACAAACAAGAACAGGACTCCTACCAGAACCTTTACAAAAAGATATTTCTGATTTTTTGCTATCAACCTCTATAGTTGAAGACGGCAATACTTACCTTCCTCACCCTGTTGATATTTTTAGTTGTAAAAAAGGGTAGCAATTATATGTCTGACAACACTCAACCCATGGCTTTAGAAGAGAAAAGTTAACCTTTTTTTGCGCCGTAACACACTCTAACCATAACTTTCCTATGCAAAGGACTGCTGACAATTTAATGGTATATGGTTAACGAAAAAGTTAAATGACTAATTTATTATCGGAGTTAATGATGCCTGCTACTGCAGAAGAACTATCCAACGTCTTGTTCGAAGATCAACAGCCTGCACCTGACGATAACCTAGCTGAGTTAATCGAAGGACTGTCACGTGATCAAAAACAGATTAACCCCAAATATTTTTATGACCAGAAAGGCTCAGAATTATTTGAACAAATTACTCAGCAATATGAGTATTATCCGACTCGAACCGAGAAGTCTATTCTTATCAATAATGCCAGCGAAATCGCGGCTTACTGCGGTGAAGATTGTGTATTAATAGAGCCTGGTAGCGGTAGCTGCGAAAAGGTCCGGCTATTACTCGAAAAACTGCGGCCTGCAGCTTATGTGCCTTTGGATATTTCGGCTGATTTTCTTTATCAAGCAGCGCAAAAATTAGGCCGAGAATTCCCATGGCTGAGTATTCATGCTATTTGTGCCGATTTCTCTGATCAATGGCAAGCACGCACTGAACTTAAAAGTGGTCGGCGCGTGGTTTTTTATCCCGGTTCTACTATTGGTAATATGGAGCCTACATTTGCACAAACATTTTTGTCGAACTTGCGCGAATGGATTGGTCTTGATGGAAGTGTTTTGATTGGTGTTGATCTGCAAAAGCCCGATCATTTACTTAACGCAGCTTATAATGATGCCCAAGGTGTTACTGCAGAGTTTAACTTGAACGTCTTGAACTCAATCAATAATATGGTTAACGCGGACTTTGATCTTGATAATTTTTTGCATCATGCCTTTTACAATAATGATCAGAATCGAATAGAAATGCATCTTGTCAGCAAGAATTCGCAAACGGTGAACGTCGATGGCAATGCAATTCAATTTGAAAAAGGAGAGACAATTCATACTGAAAACTCTTATAAATACAGCATTGCGAGTTTTACCGAGTTATCTACTGCCGCTGGATTTACATTAGAGAAAAGCTGGCTTGATGAAGATAAACTATTCAGTGTTCATTACTTGAGCGTTAGTGACTTGTCAAAATAGCAACAATACCGAGAAGCTTGTCGGACTTAGGGTGAATTGACGGTGGTGCGATTAAATTTTAAAGCTGCAGACGTATAAGATCAGCATTATTGATTAAAGAACGTTGGGGATATGATATTTCTACAGCCATTCAACTAGGCCGTTTTATTTGATTGAGCGATTCTGAGCGGTGTTATCAAAGTTGATTAAATACAATGACCCCAACAGGAATCCTGCACTTAGCCACATCATAGTCGTGACCTGTTCTGAAAATAACAACATGCCCCAAAAAACACCACTGACAACCATGACGTAATTCGCGTGAGAGGTAAAGATAGGGCCTCGTAACCGAATTAATTCAAAATAAATGTAAATATCAACCAATGCAATGACTGCCATAAACAGTAATGCACTGTGACCATCATTCCACGATTGGATGTCACCAGAGTCCCAATAAAAAAGAGACCCTATTACAAGAATAAGGCTTGCGAATATCGCTTCACCGCAAGCCACCTGATAAGTATCAGAATCATCCGGCCAGGCTTTCGCAATATAGTTGTGATAAATGGCATAAGAAAGTGGCACAACTGCAGCCAGAAACAGATATGGCCAAGTAATCGCTGTCTGATTGCGAACATCAGGCAATAAAATACCAAATATTGAAATAGTACCTAGCATCATGCCTAGAATTCTAATCGCATTGATTCGATCCGTTTTCATTAGCCAAGCAATGAGTAAGGTCAAAACTGGCGACAGACTCACAATCAGCACCAGTACGCTTGCAGGCACTAAACCAATTACCTGTAATTCACAAAGCATTGGAATTAAATATCCCACCAGTGCACAGATGGCGTAAAACCGAATATGTTTAAAACCAAACAGTGGAAACTTACGGCGAACCAATGCAATAGCAATCATCCCAATACATACGCCCAGAGTCGATAATGTTGCTATGCCAAAGTAACTTAATCCGGATAGCACAGCAATTTTCAATAACGAAAAGTATAAGCCCCAGCTAACACCCAGGATCATAAGAAAAGCGATTGGTTTTTTATTGGACATAAACAAAAATGAGAACTAGAGGTTTAAATAATGCGTCAGAGTGTACAGCAAATCGTTGATATTCAATGGTTTCAGTTTCACCAGCGTTCGTTGTATCAGGCGTAGTATTCATTATTAATTTGTCACCATTTACAGATCACTAGCGTTGGTTGTTAACTAGTCTTTAAAATTGTATTGAACCCAAATTGATACATCCATTTAACTAGATTCAAGTTTAATATTCCTAATTTTAAATTCAGCAATTGCTGTTTTTAAAGCATTGGCGAATACAGCAACTGAATGTTATAAATTAAATACTTTAACGACTTTAACGTTTTAAAACTTTAAAGAGACCGACATAGCTCAGAAAAAACTCGCAACGTCTGTTCGTCAAGCCGATCGTCAGCTGGTTCTGGTTGAGAGGCCATTTTGGCGATTACCACCTCAGATGTCGGATTAATATAAAGCCATTGACCGTGAATACCAAGCGCCATAATGCTATGGTCCTCATCGCCAACTTGATACCACTGATTGCGATAACAACCCTTTGGCAATAACCCAACAAAGTCCCCTTTTTGCCAGGCACTCTGGCTGCCCCGAGTAGTGGTGTCATCGATCCAGCTTTCGGGAATAATCTGTTTGCCTGACACCGCTCCACGGTCAAGAATAAGCTGACCAAAACGAGCCAAATCGTCAACTGTCACACAGATACCACCTGCACCGCGCGCCAGCATCATTCTGTCGACTGTGACATAGCCATTGTTTTCGGCCCCTATTGGTTGCCAGATCAACTCTGACAGTAAATCGGCGTAAGCGACACCCG
>JBLHWR010000043.1:0-15355 GCA_047629275.1 Gammaproteobacteria bacterium | reverse complement strand
GCCACTTAACTTACCATCAATGAAATCACGTTGGTACTTACACTCACTCACGCCGACTCCACAATTGATAGGTTAAATTACATCACAACAGCATTGACCTAAATAGTATTCAGGTTGCCAATCGATGTTTTTTTGCGAACCCCTCCAAAAAAGAGTCGAGATTTTTACCTAGGCTATCACTCAGATAACCACCCTCCTGCACCAACACAGTGGGCTTTCCAAGTTGCGCTATTCGCTCAGCAATTCGATTAAACCCAGCCGTCGTTACACTCAGGCCACCAAAAGGGTCATCTATCGATGCATCCAAACCAAGCGCTATCACAATGGCTTCGGGAGAGAACATCTCTACTGTTTCAAGCAAATGATCAAGACCCTCCATAAATGCGTCATCATTGGCCTGTCTTGGCAACGGCACATTAAGATTGTAGGCATAGCCAGCGTCTTTCCCACGTTCATCTGCATGACCCCAAAAAAATGGATAAAAACGGATTGGGTCTGCATGAATCGAGGCGGTAAACACATCGTCACGTGCGTAAAAAATATCCTGCGTACCGTTACCGTGATGTAAATCAACGTCAATGATTGCAACCCGATTGTAATGACTGCGTAACTGTTGTGCTGCAATCGCTGAATTATTGAGATAACAAAATCCGCCTGCGATATCTTTAAAGGCATGGTGCCCGGGCGGACGACAAAGCGCGTAGGCAGCGGGTTCGCCACCCAAGACAAGCTCTGCAGCCGTGCCCGCACAGTGCGCACTAGTCACCACAGCTTTATAGGTCTCACTAGCTATCGGGCAGGCAGTGTCAGCCATATGATAACCCGCTTGCCCCACTGCTGAGGCGGGGTAGTTACCATCGCGCCGATTCGGATGTATGTTTGGTACAACTTCCTTTGAAGCACCCTCTATGCGTTGCCACCGATGGTGAATATTCTTCAAAAACCGAAGGTACTCCGGTGTATGAATGGCCGATATTAACGCAAGTCCAGTATCTGTCGGTTCGATATGCTCACATCCGGCTGATACAGCTGCAGTCAAAAGAATATCGGCACGTTTTGGTGCTTCTGGGTTGCTGGCCCGCGCGCCACTGGAGAGAAAAAAAGACGGATTGTGTTTTACTTGTGAAACTGAATAAATGACCTTCATGATTTTACCTAGTTTCAAAATCAAATTTTTATACCGTTTAATGATCGGGATGATTATTATTTTAACCAAGCTCGTTTTCAAAAATGGTTCTAATAAATTTGATATCGTTTATGGATCTTAATACCGATACAGAGGTTGCAGTTTTGGCTATTGATTGGTATTTTACAAATTACTATTAAATATATTCATTATAGCTTGAAACTATGCAAGAACTTGCTTGGAAACTTGATTGGAATTTGCTCCGCACCTATATGGTCATAGTACAGGAAGGCAGCATTACGACGGCTGCAAACAGACTGTCACTCGCACAACCGAGTGTGTCAAACGCACTTAAGCGGTTAGAGGAGCGATTGGGGAAAAAACTGATCTATCGTGGTCCAGGCCGTTTTGACCTAACAAAACCCGGTCGTTTACTGTTCGAGGAATGTGAAGAAATTTTCGGTAGTGTGTCGCGGCTTACTGTACTGATGCGTGACGTCCAAGAAGAGCTCACTGGGCATGTTCGTATCAGCATGGCAAGCCATATAACATGCCCTATCGTAGACAACACACTAGCTGAATTTCACGCCATCCATCCAAAAGTAACTTTTAACATGCAGGTTTTGAAAAGCCGTGACGTCGAACGGTCAGTACTTCAGAAAGAAGCTAGCTTTGGCCTGTCACTTGACATGGACAGAAATCCCCGACTGCAATACACGCATTTTTATCGAGAATATTTTGGTTTTTTTTGTGGACCTGAGCACCCTCTTTTTGGCGTTGAGAATGTTGATATGACACAACTCCAAACCGAATCCATCGTTTCATTTCAGTCTGATCAACTTTCTGATGCATTACGCCCAATAGCATTGCTTCGCGTGGCGAAGAATATGCGTGGCCCAGTGGTCGGCACGTCTTCACATCTTGAAGAAGTCAAGCGCATGATAGTAAACGGACTCGGCATCGGGCCGCTCCCTATACATGTAGTCAGCAGGGATATCCGTGACGGACTGCTGTGGCGTTTACCGCCATATGACACGAGTCTTGCTATCGATGTAAACCTAATAACCAATCCACGTGCCCACTTATCTCGTGCCGAGTCAGAACTGACAGAGCAGTTAATAAATACAATTGGTAAATTTACACTAGAAGAACGATCTTATGGTTAGCAAGTGGCCTCATCAATACATGTCGGCACCTCACTAATAAGCAAAATTGCTTTCTGTTAGTTTACGCACTGGCCATAAACGCAATTCATTCATAAAGCACATTGCTAGAGATGCAATCTTTACAGCAGTAAAAAATTTATAAATCGACTAAATTATCAATTTTGCATCAATATATACATTCATCCAAACAATCAAGAAACTCATTAGGGTTGAAAACGAACCGTTTCACCAAGGTCTAGAGTCATAAACTCACCGTCATTGAGTTCATAGGCTTTAACCTGTTTAGCTAACTCTAATACCGGGGCCATGGGTCCCTCGGCAGTCAAAGGAAAAGTGCCCCAATGCATACCGAAGCTGACACCAGCTTTAACATCACGATGAATTTTTACGGCCTCCTCAGGATTAATGTGGAAGTCAGCCATGAACGAACGAGGTAGATAGCCACCAATGGGAATAAAGGCGAAATCAACGCCACCCGTTATCTCACCAATCTCTTTAAATTGCCTGTTGTTGTACCCTGTGTCGCCAGCAAACCAAAGGCTGTGACCACCAAGCTGCACATACCAACTGGCCCAGAGAGATTCATACCGATCGGACAAACCACGAGCAGACCAATGTTGTGACGGCATAGCTTGGATTTTAAGACCCGCTTCTTCAGATTTGTCCCACCAGTCCATTTCTCGCACACGATCAGATGAAATACCATTATTCTTGAACCACTGTGCTAATTTTAATGGCACAAAGTATATGGGGTCGTTGCCTAAATGACGGATCGTTTCTATATCGAGATGATCATAGTGATTATGACTAATAATCACATAATCTATCTTGGGTAATTTTGCATAGTCAACCACATGAGGTACATAACGTTTCGGGCCTACGAAGCTAAATGGCGAAGTGCGATTAGAGAATACAGGGTCAGTCAATAGCGTGACACCATCGAGTTGAATTAAAAAGGTAGAATGCCCCAACCAACTCACCTGCAAGGCCTTAGACGGATTATTAATAGAATTCAAATCAAGTAATTGAAAAGGAACTTGATCAGCCTCTCCTTCATGGTCGGCCCACTCTACATCACTTAAATGACGCATCTTCATATAGCTGAAAAAAGTTTTATCAGTCGTTTCAATATATAAATTCTTAAACCCTTCGTCCGTATGGTGAGCGGGACGATCTGGGTCACTCGGTTGGGGGTTGGCTGCCGCACAGGAAAGCACAAATAACAGAAAAAAACTGCCTATCAAAACACGTATTGTGGTGAAAGGGATTTGGGTCATGGTAACTCCTGTAGGACCAATGGCGGGCAACTAATTAAAGTTTTATACGTCGCTAATTAATATTTGGTTCAAATAAGCTCGAATAGCCCTAAATGATATCGCTGGAGAAGTAATAGCGCTGCACGACGTTTCAACACAAGACTGTTTGGCAGCTCGCGGATTATCGCTCGTTAATATTTCAGACCGGTAAGGACTAAATAATTAATATAGCGATACGCTTATAACTATTACTAGCAAGTTTCATGCTTGTTCAGGCTTCCTGCGCAGGTAAGAAGCCACCAGCCTGCATATTCCACAAACGGGCATAATGGCCATCTATTTTTAATAGTGCTTTATGATTGCCATCTTCGATGATCTTTCCCTCATCAAAAACGAGTATTCTATCCATATGTGCAATGGTTGACAGTCGATGAGCAACCACGACCACAGTCCGTCCCTTCATCAAATTATTGAGACCTTGTTGTATTTTTTTCTCAGTGACCGAGTCGAGCGCTGAGGTTGCTTCGTCTAATATGAGTATTGGGGCATTTTTCAAAATCGCTCGGGCAATGGCGATACGCTGTCGCTGACCACCGGATAATTTAATACCCCGCTCGCCAACCAGTGAGTCGTACTGCTTTTCGGTTTGAAGAATAAAATCGTGTGCATGGGCTTTTTTCGCGGCTTCTATTACTTCTTCGTCAGTGGCCTCCAGTCGGCCATAACGGATATTTTCCATCAGCGAGCGATGAAATAATTGAGGGTCCTGTGGAATCATCGAGATACTTTCACGCAAACTATCCTGTGTTACTTCGAGAATATTTTGGCCGTCAATAAATATCGTACCACTTTGAGGTTCAAACAAACGCAGCATTAGATTAACAAAAGTCGATTTGCCTGAACCCGAAAAACCGACCAAACCAACTTGCTGCTTAGGCGGTATAGTGACGTCGAGTTTCTCAAATACCTTCAAACCTTCCTGATAAATAAACTTGACATTATTGAACGCGATTTCACCCTTATCGACCCTTAGAACACTAGCCTTCTCGCTGTCGACAATGTCGTGTGATTGAATGAATACTCCTACACCATCACTAATATTACCCAGATATTCGAAAAATTCGAGGAAACTCCGACTCAATCCTCGGGCCGCTTCGATTAACATGATCGCGAGCCCTGCCACCATAGAAAACTCACCCACAGTCAAATTGCCTTCGGACCAAATTTTCAAGGCATAACCGACCATGCCGACCATTAATATCATTGCAGCTGCATATTGAAACCAGCGTAGCTTTTCCATGTACCAGAAGGTGCGCTTCGCTTGGGTGACTTCCTCATTTAAGTAATCAGTAAGATAAGCTTCTTCATACTTTCGACGTGCAAACATTTTTGCGTTCATCACATTGGTCACCGAGTCTACTATTTTGCCAGTGACTAGGGATCGAGCCGCTGCAAAGTCCTGTGCATAGCTTCGACATTTTTTTGCGAGTAAAAAGGACACATAAATGTAGATACCAAGCCAAAGACTTAATACAAGCGCCAGATCACTACTGGCCATAAACAATAAAATTAATGCAACCACCGATTTGATTATCAAAGGGTAAAAGTCGAAGGTAATAGTCCATAACGCGTGCATGCAACTCGTGGCCACTTCGGCAATGCGGCTGGCTAGCGAACCAGCAAAATGCGATACAAAATAACGATGAGAGTGATGCTGTATGTAACTGAACAATGATTTTCGGATTTCAGTGCGCAGGAAAGGCCCGGTCATCACTAAGGCTGCACCACTCGCACGGCTGAACAACACAATACCCAAGTTGAGTAAAGCAAATAAAATTAATGCACCTTTTGATGCTTCAAATATATCAGCTCCGGTGGTGTTGGCCAAGATCACCGCATCTATGATTTCCTTAATCGCATAAGGTAGCATGATCGTGCAGGCTGCTTGCGCGGCTTCGCATGCAAATATAACCATCAAGGTGTTACGTGACTTTAGATAAAAGTAAAGTGCAAAGCGTATAGAAGAGCGTGAGAGCGGTGGCGCCTCTTTTGCTGTAGTGAGTGAATGTTCCATAGCCTTAGTTTAACCCCAGTGGCTGACTATCCATAACAAAAGGAATGGATTTGAAAATCAGGAGATATAGATAATGGTCACCTGCAAAAAGACTTCCATTACATTACACAGGGATTTATAACTGCAAAGCTTTAACTCGTTCTGGTTAATTATGTAGCCCCCAGGGGAGATAATTATAAAAGTTCGTTCAGTCAAGCGAACCTTTTATCATCCCCAGCCTAAGCTGGGGATGATAAAACTCAAAAAAAACCTAACATAAAAGTAAGTTGATAGATTAGATTCAAGCTAGAATGTCAGATTACTATTTCGACAATTCTTTTAATAATTCGTTCGTAACATTGACAGTTTCATCCGCATAAGCAACGCCTTCGGTGAAGATAAAGTCATATCCATTTTCTTTGCCAAATTTGAGAATAACAGCAGAAATTGATTTCTGGATTTCCTGAAGTAATATGCGTCGACGTGCCTGAACATCTTCCTGCAATGATTTTTGATCAAACTGAAACTGACGTTTGCTTTGAATGATAGCGTCTTCCGCTTTTTTCTTATTCTCGGCACTCATAATAGCGTTATCAGTTTGGTATCGGTTTTCTAGCGCTTGTATTTTTTCCCCCATCCCTCTTAGGTCTGTTTCTCTTTGTAGAAATTCTGCCTTGAGCAATTTTGAGGCCTCTTGAGACTGTGGCGATTTTTCGATAATGATGGCGGGGTTAATAAATCCAAGCTTGCCCGCTGCACTCGCACCAAATGTCACGCTGCTTAAAACTAAGGCGGTTAGTAATTTTTGCTTGATTGTCATATTTATTCTCTCTCGTTATTGGTCATTAATGATGGCCTGTTTTTAAATCGCTAATTGGATAAATTTTCAGCCCTTGGGTGTACTTGAATAACGTCTCTAAATTACAACTTCAGGGCAAACACTTTTAGTCTAAGAGATAACTTAAATAATAATTTCAGTTCAAATGTTCATTCAATTGTCATTATAAAAAAAGTATAGCGCCCTAAATAGTTATTTCTGTTAACCCATTCATATAAGGTTGCAACACATCAGGCACTTTTATACTGCCATCAGCTTGCTGGTAATTTTCCATCACGGCAACCAGAGTTCTGCCAACCGCAAGACCTGAGCCGTTTAAGGTATGAACCAACTCAGGCTTTCCAGTTTCGGGATTGCGCCAGCGAGCTTTCATTCGCCGTGCTTGAAAATCGAGCATATTACTACAAGATGAAATCTCTCGATAGGCATCCTGCCCTGGCAACCAAACTTCTAGATCATAGGTTTTGCTGGCTGAAAAACCCAAGTCACCACCGCATAGAATCACTTTTCGATAAGGTAGTTTGAGTAACTTTAAAATAGCTTCTGCATGCCCGGTTAACTCCTCTAATGCTTGCGTCGAGTCTTCAGGTTTAACAATTTGCACCATTTCTACCTTGTCGAATTGATGTTGACGAATCATGCCCCTAGTATCTCTGCCGTAGGATCCAGCCTCTGATCGAAAACAAGGCGTATGTGCCACGTATTTAAGGGGCAAATCATTCGCATCTAAAATGGTATCGCTAACCAAATTAGTAACGGGTACCTCAGCGGTTGGAATCAAGTAAAGATTATGACTGGCTGATTTCACATTAAACAAATCTTCCTTAAATTTAGGTAACTGACCTGTCCCAATCAGTGTCGCCTCATTCACCAGATAGGGCACATAGGCCTCGGTATAGCCATGTTGCATGTGCTGATTAACCATCAGTTGAATCAGCGCACGGTGCATTGTTGCCAGACTACCCGTCATGGTAGCAAAGCGAGCACCCGATAACTTCGCGGCACGCTCAAAATCAAGACCCTTAAGATGATTACCCAGATCAATATGATCCTTTGGCTCAAAATCAAAAGTAGGTTTTGTACCCCAAACTAAAACTTCCTCATTATCTTCTTCCGTCACCCCTGCTGGAACGGAGTCATCAGCTATGTTGGGCATATCAAGCAATAGCGCTTCTAGCTGGGTTTGAAGCACATCCAAATCAGTTTCAGCCTGCTTAAGCTGTGAACCTAATTCTTCCACTGCTGCCAGTAAATGTGAAATGTCTTCTCCCTGAGATTTCGCCTTACCGATTGCTTTTGACTGAGTATTTCTGTCACCTTGTAAAGCTTGCGTGCTCATTTGGAGTGTCTTACGTTTATCTTCGAGTTGATTAAATAACTCAGTATTAAACTCATACTTTTTTATGCGAAGTTTTTTAACAACACTGTCAAGGTCACTCCGTAACAATTTTGGATCTAACATTTAGTTTCTCTCATACCCATGTCTTTCAATAGAATTCTTTTATTAAATAGAATGTCAGTAATATCATTTAAAAATATTGTTTTGCGGCCAATATACCGGCCCATACACCAAGCACACTTAAGATAACACTGACAAGGCCGTAAGCCACTGCCTTTACAATTGCACCATTGTCAATTAGATAGACGGTATCAAGCGCAAAAGTTGAAAACGTCGTGAATGCACCCAGAAAACCAACGATCAACCCGAGTCGCACCTCGTTACTGACGTTTAAGCGATCAGCCAAAATAATCGTTAAAAAACCAATCACGATAGAACCGACAACATTCACCGTTAATGTGCCGTAAGGAAATCCATCGCCCAACCACCGAGTGGTCGACATTGAAACCCAGTAGCGGCAAACTGCTCCCAGAGAACCTCCAAAACCAATCGCAATATAGATAGACATTTCAGCTTTGCGTAAAAATAAGATATTGTACGCATCGAAACGAAAGATGCACCCAGCTTAACTATTTTATAAAACTATTTTAAATGCAGTTATTTATCTTCGCCTTGTTAGGAAATCATCCACTTTGCAATCAAATCAAGCGCCTCCGACTAGCCAACAACTCAGCCAACAGATAAAAAAAATGGGCCTCGATCTCGGATTCCAACAGGTGGGTATTACCGATACTCAGCTTGATTCAGAGCACAAACACTACAACGAGTGGATTGAGCGTAATTTCCATGGCGAAATGAGTTATATGGAACGCAACATCGATAAACGTTTTCACCCTGATCAACTCGTACCAGACACTTTATCTGTGATCTGTGTGCGGCTTGATTATTACAAAAATGAAGGCAGTTGGCCTATCGACTTACTCAACCAAAGTGATCTTGCGTATGTCTCACGTTATGCTTTAGGCCGTGATTATCACAAACTGATACGAAAACGTTTGCAAACATTTGCCAACCAAATTTCAACAATCGTCAGCGACCTAGGCTATCGCGTTTTTACCGACAGTGCCCCAGTGCTCGAAAAAGCACTGGCCACTAAGGCGGGTATCGGATGGCAGGGAAAGCATTCGAATATACTCAACAAAAATAATGGTTCATGGTTTTTCCTCGGAGAAATATTCACTAACCTGACGCTTGAACTCGATTCTGCTGTTGGGAACCATTGTGGAAGTTGCACCAGCTGTATCGATGTTTGCCCCACCAAAGCGATTGTTGCTCCTTATGTTGTCGATGCTAGACGTTGTATTTCATACTTGACTATTGAACATAAGTCAGCCATTCCAATTGAGTTTAGAGAGGCCATTGGCAATCGTATTTATGGCTGTGATGACTGCCAACTGTTTTGTCCATGGAACCGATTTGCGAAGTTATCGGAGGAGGCTGATTTCAATCCGCGCCACGGTTTAGATAACACTTCCCTGCTCGATTGCTTTAGCTGGACTGAGGATGAATTCGATACTAAGACAATGGGGTCTGCGATTCGCCGAATTGGCTATCAAAGCTGGATACGAAACATTGCTATTGCGCTTGGAAACGCCGACCACAACCCACATATAATTGATGCGCTGAAGTTAGCTTATACAAAACATAATGATTTCATACAGGAACACATTAATTGGGCCATCAATCAGCAACAAAATAAAGCAATGGGGTAAGCAGCAATGAAAGATTGGCAAGACTTTACACAAACTCAGCCTAGCGCACTTTTTACGCGTAACTTTATCGCAGGTGCGGATGACCTTGGCTTAATCTTGGTCACTGGCGACGATGCGCAGAGTTTCTTACAAAATCAATTAAGCAATGATATAACCCATATCGACAAAACCAAATCTCAACTCAGTTCGTATTCGACGGCTAAAGGACGGATGCTTGGAATTTTTCGGATTATGCAAATTGATAACGGTTATATTCTAATCACCACTAAAAGCTTGGTTGTTAATTTAATAAGCAGGCTTCAAATGTATGTATTGTCATCTCAAGTGTCAGTAGCTGATGCCTCTGGTCACTTTGCTCGATTTGTGGTCCACACTGATCAGATAGACACATTGCCAGTGACGTCGCTCACCAATAAACTATTACCCGATTCGCCAAATGCAGTTCTACAAAATGATAGCGTGATTTCACTTCAGCTAAATCAGTTAGACGATCAACATAGATACTTGTTCCTGTGCCTTTCTTTCGATGAAGCAAAGTCACTTTGGCAACACTTTTCTGCATATTTAAATATTGCTAATTTTGAATCTTGGCGTCTGTCTGACATTAGTGCTGGCATTCCCAATATTTACCCTCAAACCGTCGAACAATTTGTGTTGCAAATGTCGAACTTAGATTTACTTGATGGCGTTAGCTTTAAAAAAGGTTGCTATCCTGGACAAGAAATTATTGCTCGAATGCATTATCTGGGCAAACTTAAACGGCGTTTATTTTTGGCCACGCTAGAAACTAGCCAATGCCCACTACCAGGTGACGAGATTTGTACTAATTTCGCTACTTCTGCTGACGGCAGTGGTATTGTGGTCGATGCGGTTATTGACGATAAAGGCCTATGTCATTGCCTGTATGTCGCACAAATTAAAAAAGTGAATGAACAGTCACTCTGCCTACTTAACCAACCAACCATTAAACTTAATAGTGCTGATCTACCCTATACCTTGCCTTCATGATGGTTTGCATTCTTCACTTAAATTAAAAGTGGCCTCAAAAAAATCTATTACTGGCGTAGCACTTAGCCAATAAAGCTATTAATTTGACTGAGCATTGGTTGCGCTTCGTTGTAATTAGTGTGAATAAGCTCAGAGCGACCATTACTTTCCATCATTAGACTTGGAAAACCATTCACTCCAAGTGATCTCGCAAGGTTTATTTCATCCAACAATGTTCGCTGGGTTTCATCAGCCGTAAGGTCATCAGAGAAGGTTTTTTGATCAAGACCCATTTCATCCGCTAATTCTATCAACGTACTGTTATCTGACGGATTACGAGCCTGTTGATAATAAGCCTGATGAATCTTTTGAGTCATTAGTTCATCAAAAGCATCGCCTTGCTGTCTAGCTGCAATAACTGCGCGACAAGCTGGATAAGTCGCTCTTCGAGGTTCGCAGTTGTCCCAAAAATCGTAATTAAACAGCACGCCCGGTATTGCCTGCTCAATTCTTTGCCAGTTTTGCCTAACCATGTTGCGAGTTGCCTCAGGCATTGGTTCATTACTATCTGTGGCTAAACCACCGAGTAATCGTTTCACCTTGATACCGGCAGGCAGCTCATGCATTAGGGTTTTAAACGTTTTAGAAAAACCAAAACACCAGCTACACATCGGATCGTGTACGTAAATTAGGGAAGCATTTGTCATGGCTAGAAGTCTCCTTTAGATCCTATTGATGGTTCTTCATTAAATCTTTAACGATTGAATCACAAGACTTAATCGTATTGATACTCGCAACGCTTTTACCTGCTTGCCAGTAATCTTTTTTACCTGATTTATCCAACGATGATTTTTTGAGCTGCCATATCGACTTTAAAGCAAAAAAGGTGCGCATCCAGCGCTTTGTCTTTTTACCCGATAACATCCACGTTACGAACCAGCCATATTTTAGACCGCGGCGCTTAATATAATGGGTATTAATGACCGACACAGGAATCCCTGTCACACGTTCCGAGAGTACGATATCTGTTTCCTGTGCTTGAATAATGGCTTGTTTGTAGACATCACTAGCACGACATTCAACACTTGTTATAAAACGAGTGCCTAGCTGACAACCGGCGTATCCCATGTTCAAAGCCTGATCAAATCCTTGTGAATCACCAACACCACCGGCACAAACTAATGGCACATTCAAACTACTTAACTCATCCAATAATAACTGCGCACCTTTTGCACCCGCATGGCCACCGGCACGATTATTCACACAGATTAATCCATCGGCACCGTTAGCGAGGCCAATCTCTGCCCATTTCAATTCTGTGACATCGTGGTAGACCAGGCCACCGACTGAATGCACCCGTTCAGCTACCCAGTCGGGCTTACCAAGCGATGTAACGAAAAAACGTATGTTCTCTTCCAGCGCAACGTCAATCCATTGTTCCATGCGTTGTTGATATTTTTTTGACGATTTTTCAATTAGTGCGTTCATACCAATTGGCTTATCGGTGAGCTGTCGCATGAGTCTAATACCTTGACGAAATTCATGTCCATGAACATAAGTCAGCGATATTGGTTGCATGATGCCAATGCCACCCGCCTCGGACACAGCAGCCACTAGCTCGGGGTTACTACAGGGGTACATCGGGCCACCGATGATTGGATAGCGAATACCGAGTTGTTGGGTAAATGCCTGGCTCGCCGGTGACAGAACTCTATCGCCCATGTGCTACCAGTCCATTTTTTAGTCGCAAGGGTTTATAGTTCTCGACCCAATTCGGATTAACTGCCACCACCAAAAACATCGACACCTTCAGGTGGTGTAAACTGGAAAACCTTTGGATTGTGTATGACATTTTGACGTAAATTTTCGAATACAATTTGAGTGCTTTGTCCAAAACCATCGCGTAATTCCATTGCTTTGACAATTTCATTCTCTAAACCTATATAAATTCGAGAGTATTCCAACTCAGTTGACTTGGGTTCGAGTTCAACCCAATAAAGAAACTTACGTTGGCCAACTTCATTAACGGTAAAATTTGAATTGATTTCATTTTGCTTCATCAGAACCATGATCGGTGCAGACGTCAAACCAGATGCCATTGGTTTCACCGTCACCTGATCGAGATCAACATCATAAACCCACAGCTCAGAACCATCTGCGATGATTTGTTGTTCATAGGGTGTCGTGTAAATCCACGAAAATTTGCCCGGGCGAGAAATAGCAACTGTGCCACTACTTTGCTGTAAAACCTGCTTATCTTCACTTAGTACCGTTTGTTTAAAATTCGCAGTTGAGTTATCAAGACTTTTAAGCGCTATTTTAAGACGTTGTTCAGCTGTGTCGGCATAAGCTACATTTAAAAAACAACTGGCTAAACTGATTACAATCAACAAATATTTCATAGGTCATCCATTTTTGGGGGAGGTGGCGCGAGCACTTCTCGGCTACCGTTCGATTGGACTTGCGAAACTACCCCAGAGTTCTCCATTTCTTCAATCATTCTGGCGGCTCGATTATAACCAATTTTGAGTCGCCGTTGAACATAGGAAATTGATGCCTTGCGGGTTTCTGTCACTATGGATACAGCTTCATCGTAAAGAGAGTCAAGATCTTCACCACTTGAACCAGCCGGTGCTTCACCCGGCAGCAAGGTAGTCGGTGATTCGTCCAATACATTGTCAATATAATTTGGACCACCCGATTTTCTAATTTCATTAATCACCGCATGAACTTCATGGTCGTCAACGAAAGCACCGTGGATTCGTTCGGGCATACTCGTGCCTGGCGGTAAAAAAAGCATATCTCCATGGCCTAATAATGACTCAGCGCCCATTTGATCAAGTATGGTTCGAGAATCAATCTTTGATGACACTTGGAACGCAATTCGAGTGGGAATATTAGATTTGATCAAACCAGTGATTACATCCACTGAAGGCCGCTGTGTCGCCAACAGTAAGTGAATTCCACATGCTCGCGCTTTTTGTGCCAACCGAGCAATTAACTCTTCTACCTTTTTGCCAACCACCATCATCATGTCGGCGAATTCATCAACCACAACAACAATATACGGTAGGGTTTCCAAGTCATCTGGAACCAAGTCAGGGAAAAGCAATAGTCTCGACTTATCAAACAAAGGATCTTTAATTGGCGTTCCAGCCTCGATAGCGTCACTCACCTTACGGTTGTGACCAGTAATATTACGAACGCCTAAAGAGGCCATCAACTTGTATCGGCGCTCCATTTCAGCAACACACCACCGCAGCGCATTCGCAGCTTCTTTCATGTCCGTCACCACGGGCGCAATTAAATGTGGAATACCTTCATAAGCATTGAGCTCAAGCATTTTTGGATCAATCAATATCATCCGAACTTCTTGTGGTGTCGCCTTGTAGAGCATGCTCAATAACATCGCATTGATACCAACCGATTTACCAGAACCAGTCGTGCCAGCGACCAGCAAGTGGGGCATTTTAGCAAGATCAGCCACCACCGCTTTACCACTAATATCCTTACCCAATGCAAGTGTGAGTGGTGAAGTTGAATCATCGAAGATCTTTGAGCGCAGAATTTCACTTAAAACGACTAGCTCACGATTTTCATTTGGTATTTCCAGCCCCATAACTGATTTACCGGGAATAACTTCAACTACCCGAACGCCCATAACGGATAAAGATCGTGCCAAGTCCTTTGCCAAACTACTAATTTGGCTCACCTTAACGCCAGGTGCAGGAAGAATCTCGAACCGAGTAATAACTGGGCCTGGGTGCACCGATTGAACTTGAACTTCGATACCAAAGTCTTTCAGTTTTATTTCCAGCTGATGAGACATAGCTTCTAATGCAGCTGCGCTATAACCCGCTTTTTGAGGTTTTGCATCATCTAACAACGATAGTGAGGGAATGCCACTGACACTCGTATTTGAAGTATGGAACAGTGGGATTTGCTTTTCTTTTTCGACGCGGACACTTTGTTCGAGCGTCTGAACTACGGGTTCAATTTTAACAGGGCGACGTTTCTCATACTTTTCGATTTCGGCACTAAAGCTTTCTTGACGGTCGGTGCGAACTCTCTTACCTTCCATATTATCTTTTGTCAGATAATATCGATCAATAAGTTTTTCGATCAAAATGAGCGTGTATTTACCCGTATTATCGATCAGCGCTAGCCACGAAATCCCGGTAAACAAAGTCAGGCCCGCCAGGAATAGGGCCATATGCAAGACCGTCGCCCCCAGATACCCCAAACCTTGTGAAAAATAATTACCCGTTACTTGCCCCAATATGCCACCCGCGGCTAATGGCATGACACTCGGATCAACTGCAAAATGGAGGCCAAACAGCGCACAGCCAGAAATCAGCGTTAGAATAAACCCGCTCCATCGAATCACCAGCATTTGATTTCGGTCTTCGGGACTAAGGTTTCTGGTGCGAACTAAGATAATGCCGTTATAGATCATCATAGTCGGCAGCAATATTGAGAAAAACCCAAACAGGTAAAATAACAAGTCGGCAATCCAAGCACCGGCAATACCACCAAAGTTAAGGATTTGACTACTCGATCCACTATGCGACCAAGATGCATCTTGAGCGTCATAGCTTATTAAAGCGACCAAAACATAACCCGCGATTGCAAACGATAACAGCATGCCCACTTCGCGTAAGCGTTGACTGATCTGTTTTGCAAACATAAGCTTTTTTTCAGGGCTACTCGCCGAACGTTTAATTTTTGCCTGTGCCACTGTTGTGTCTATAAACCGCAGTTGTTTTAAAAAAGTAGGGATATTTTACATGATCATATTCGACCATAACTAGATAACTT
>JBLHWR010000042.1:0-15642 GCA_047629275.1 Gammaproteobacteria bacterium | reverse complement strand
GCAGGTAGCGACAGCACGACTGTTTCTGGTTACGCAAGCCGTTTTGGTTTCAAAAGCGAATCTGATCTAGGTAATGGTTTGACTGGTTTTGGTGAGTATCAATTTAGTGTAAACACTGACTCTACAGCTAGCACTGTTGGTAATCGTCTAGCCTACGTTGGTGTTAAAGGCGATTTTGGTAAAGTATCTGTTGGTCGTGAATACGCTACTTTCTATGATTTTGCAGTTGCTGGCGCAGATAATCCATGGGCTGGTTCTGGTTATGCAATGGTTCAATATCGTGGTCGTCAGTCTAATGGCCTTTCTTGGGCTAGTAGTACAGGTAACGTATCGTTTGGTATTACACTTCAAATGGACGGTTCTGGTACAGAGGCTACTGGTGATCAAGAAACTACAGACGCGACTGAATTAGGTATATCTTTTGACGCTGGCTTTGCAACATTTGGCCTAGCAACCTTAGACCGTTCTGGTGATAAGGCCGCTGGTGATTTAGATCCTGAAATGGTTACAGCCCTATTGGTTTCTGGTGTCGCTGCTGGTCCTGTAACACTAGGTTTTGGTTACCAGACTCAAGACAACGATGGTGATGCCACTATGGCAGCTAACACTTCTACTACCAGTATGCTAATTGATGCTACGTTTAATAACATATACGTGCATTATGAAACTAAAGACTTAGATCAAGCTGGTGGCCTTGGTGATATGGATAGTTTAGCAATTGGCTATACTATGAGCTTAGGTCCTCAGACTTCAGCATGGTTTGAATATCATGATGTAGATACTGAGACAGTTGATGGTAACTCAGGTGATTCAACTGAATTACGCGCTATCATGAAATATGACATCTAAGCTTATAGCTTAAACAAGTATTTCGTTAAAAGGCTCCCTTGTGGAGCCTTTTTTTTTGCCTATAGCCTTTATATACGATTAAGTTCAATCATGAATAGACATTCTCTATCATGCAACGTTTTTAGTGCTCGCCATTACTGTTCCAAACCTAAAGATTTTTGTATTTAACGACCCATAGATTGCCCAATGCTTGTTTGCGTAATAATTGTGTTCTTCTGAGCTTCGGGACTAATTTCATAACAATTGAAATTCTTATAAGGGTTTGATTCGCTTTCCAAATATCATGACCCGTTAAAAAGTCTAACCACAATAGTCGGGGTAAGTTTAAAAGATAGGTTAGTCAAAGGGGTCCTTAACAGCGACCCATGTAAACTGAGTAGTTTGCTAATTCACCGTATCGCAGGTAATGTAATAACGGTATATTAACATAATGGTATTAGGTCACCGTCGGCAGGCATAAGATCGCTTCAGAAGAGCTTGAAAAATAATGATCAGCCAAAGGCATATTAAGGAAACTACTGGCGCTTGCCAGTGATATTAAAACCCCAAAAAACCTCGACAAACTGAACCCATTTATCACTTAACTGGCCGTTGAAGCCACCTTAATGGTTGAGAAGCATAAACGTTCATCGGTTATGACAAAAATGAACTAACTGGCCATCTCAATGGTTATTCATTCAAAACACTCAAAGGGAATGTATCAATCGATGATCGAACAGGAAGCGAGTTTAGAGCTGGAAAACTTTACCGATAAGTGGGATGAAAAATAGTCACCCCAACCGGCAAATATTGGCAATCGAGCTGGGCAAAACTAATCTCTATTTTTGATTACCCTGCGGACATTTAAAAAGTCATTTATACCATTAATACGATAGAGACACTGAACAGCATAATCCGAAAATTAGTAAAAGTCCGTAAAGTGTTTTCTAGTTGACAATGCAGCAATAAAAGTCAGTTACCTTACAATTCAAGCGGCGTCTAAAAAATTGTCAATGCTGATTTGAGGTTGAAAATCAGCGTTGAGTCGTTTTATGATTAAAGTTGATGATCAGAAAACTCCTCATATTTAGATCGGGCAGTTACGTAATTTATTTTAAACCCTCGCCTATCATCTGCCTACTATTTAGTGCCTGGTGTTAGAAACGGGGTGGCGTTAAGCTTAAACAGATGCTACATAACACCAAAATCTGACGCATCATGCCCATATTGACTTTTACTGCCTTTGAAAGCAATCTGCCTAAAACATTAAAAAAACTTCATTCTCAATGAGTTATGAGGATAATTAAATTAATTTGGTGCCCAGAAGAGAACTCGAATCTCCACGACCTTACGGCCACTAGCACCTGAAGCTAGCGCGTCTACCAATTCCGCCATCTGGGCATGGCGCAGAAATATACACCACTAAAACCACATGTCAATGTAGTTCTAAATGACTCCGCTAAAAGTAATCGTCATCCAAATTTGTAGCACTGTCAAAATGACTAGCTGCCCTACTGAAAACTAACTAAATCATTGCAAATCTTTATACAGTGCTATCCAATGGTATCTTTACATTAAAACAGCGAACTACCATGACTGATAGCTCTTTTTTGCGTCGTGTACTACGAGAATACAAAACCGTAGCAATGGTTGGTTTGTCTTCAGATTGGTCTAGGCCCAGCAATTTTGTTGCCAAATATTTGCTAGACCGTGGTTTTACTATAATCCCCGTTAACCCGAAGAATGAAGAGATTCTCGGGCAGAAGTGCTACCCCAACCTGGAGTCAATTCCAGTGCCCATCGATATCGTCGATTTATTTCAACGCTCTGATCGGGTTGAACCCTTTGTTGACTCAGCTATTAAGATCAAAGCCAAACTAGTGTGGATGCAACTGGGTGTTGTAAATCAAAAAGCAGCACAAAAAGCACAAGATGCGGGCCTTGAAGTAGTGATGAATCTCTGTCCAAAAATTGAATATGCACGTCTTTTTGGTGGGCTCAATACCGTCGGTGTTAACACGGGCGTTATTTCCTCTAGGCGGCCAAAATTCGTTAACCCTTAATCCTGTCAAAAATAAACAACTAGGAGCAGTCCAATGGCCGATCGAGAGTATGGTATAGAGACACTTTGTCTACATGCAGGGCAAATTCCCGATGCTACAACGGGCTCGAGAGCCGTTCCTATCTATCAAACTGCCGCTTATGTATTTGATGATACCGATCATGCCGCCAGTTTATTTAACTTACAAACATTCGGTAATACCTACACTCGATTAACCAATCCGACCAATGCGGTTTTTGAAGAGCGTATGGCTGCGCTTGAAAATGGTCGCGCAGCTTTGGCCGTTAGCTCAGGTATGGCTGCTCAAACCGTTGCATTGCTTACCTTAATGGAACAAGGGGATGAATTGGTGTCCGCTAAAAGTTTATATGGCGGTACGTTTTCACAGTTTGACGTGACCTTTCGGAAGTTTGGTATTAGCACTACTTTTGTCGATTCAGACGATCCTGAAAACTTTCGTAAAGCGATTACGCCAAAAACTAAGGCACTTTATGCCGAAATTATTGGCAACCCACTTAACAATGTAATTGATATAGAGGCTGTTGGTGCAATCGCGCGTGAGGCTGGCATTCCGCTCGTTATCGACAATACTTTTGCTACACCCTACCTCTGTCGACCGCTTGATCATGGTGCTGATATTGTTGTTCATTCGGCAACTAAGTACATTGGTGGTCACGGTACGTCGATGGGCGGTGTAATTATTGAGTCAGGTAAGTTTGACTGGTCTAACGGTAATTTTCCTAATATGGTTGAACCATCTGCGGGTTATCACGGTATTCGTTTTTATGAAACGTTTGGTGATTTTGCCTTCACCATGAAAGCCCGTTGCGAAACATTACGAACGCTCGGCCCAGCGATGAGCCCTTTCAATGCATTTATGTTGTTACAAGGTTTAGAAACCTTACCAATACGGATGGATAGACACTGTGAGAATGGGTTAGGGGTTGCCAAGTTTCTACAACTACATTCTTGTGTGTCTTGGGTAAACTATGCTGGCCTTGACGATAATACTTATTATCCGTTGGTGCAAAAATACTTGCCTAAAGGCGCAAGCTCAATTCTCAGCTTTGGTATTAAGGGGGGGCAACTAGCAGGCAAAAAATTTATTGAGAGTGTTGAGTTTTTAAGTCATCTTGCCAATGTAGGTGATGCTAAATCTTTAGTCATTCATCCCGCATCAACCACCCATCGACAATTGTCGGAGGAACAGCAATTGGCCGCTGGTATAACCGCCGACATGATCCGACTCTCGATTGGATTGGAAACACTTGACGATATTCTGTGGGACCTCGATCAAGCGTTACTTAAAGCACAAAAAAATAGCAATCCGGTCAATATTATTTGACCGGATATTCAACTAAACCCTTCTATATACCTAGTAGTAATCTGGTTGGATCTTCTAGAGTCTCTTTGATCGTGACTAGAAACTGCACCGCTTCTTTACCATCAATAATTCTATGATCGTACGTTAGTGCCAGGTACATCATTGGTCTTGCTACAATTTCTCCATCGATGACAACAGGCCGCTGCTGAATAGTATGCATGCCCAAAATAGCACTTTGTGGTGGGTTTAATATAGGCGTTGAGAGCATTGATCCAAAAACACCACCGTTTGTGATACTAAAGGTGCCACCCGTTAAATCGTCAATAGTAAGTTTACCCGCCTGAGCTCGCTCACCCAAAGAACGAATATTCTTTTCAACATCAGCATAATTGAGTTGGTCGGCATCTCGCAAAATGGGGACAACCAAACCACGGTTTGAACTCACTGCAATACCAATATCAAAATAATCGTGATAGACAATTTCATCACCATCAATTGAAGCATTCACAGCGGGAAATCTTTTCAAAGCTTCAACTGACGCTTTTGTGAAAAATGACATCATGCCCAATTTAACGCCATGCGTTTTCTCAAAGGCTTCTTTGTATTTGGTCCGAGCATCCATCATCGGTTGCAAATTAACTTCGTTGAAAGTTGTTAATAATGCGGCTGTGTTTTGAGCTTGCTTTAATCTTTCAGCAACCTTGAGGCGTAAACGACTCATTGGCACTCGACGATCATTTCGACCAGAAGATGGCTCAGTTACAACTGCAGGGGCACTGCTAGTAGTACTGACGGGTGGAGATATTTTAGCTACCGAAGGTTCCTTATTAGCTTCCAAGTGTTGCTGTACGTCTTCTTTTGTAACGTTACCCTTCTTGCCACTTGCAGCAATTTCGTCAACCGACAAATTATTTTCGGCAATAAACTTACGCACAGATGGGCTTGCTTTATTAGAGCTGGAAGCTTCTTCTGACTTATCTGACTCGGCGGCACTCGTGGTTTGAACTTCAGTATTGATAACACCAAGTACTTGGCCGTCTTTGACTGTATCACCCGTTTCAAAAGAAATTGATTCAAGCACACCTGCAGTAGTTGCAACAATTTCGAGTACAACCTTATCGGTTTCGAGATCAACCACATTCTCATCGATGGCAATAGAATCGCCAATTTTTTTGTGCCATTCGCCGAGTGTGCCTTCAGTGACTGATTCTGGTAATACAGGAACTTTAAGTTCAACCTGCATAGTTTACTCCAAATGATTAATGTAATAAAAATATTTGATTAACGAATGCTATTATAGCTCGAATGCATCTGTTACTAATTTTGACTCTTGCTCTACGTGCATCGCCATATAACCCGCAGCCGGTGATGCCGCTGAAATACGACCAGCAAACTTGACTTGAAAAGGACCGAATACATCGTTTAACCGACTTTTAAATTCACGCCAAGCACCTTGATTACGAGGCTCATCCTGACACCAGATAACGGTTTCAATATTAGGGTACTTTTCTTTCAACGCTGCAATATCAGCTCCAGGAAAAGGATACAATTGTTCAATTCGAACTATGGCTGTGGTGTTATCGTATTTTTGGCTTCTTACTTCGTGCAATTTGTAATAAATCTTTCCACAGCACAGGATGATTCGTTTTACTTTGTTATCTTCAATATCGTCAGTTTCAGGAATTATTTTTTGAAAACTACCTTCACTTAACGAACTTAACGAAGATACCGCGCCTTCATGCCTGAGTAAACTTTTAGGGCTCATTATAATGAGTGGCTTTCTAAATCCACATTTCATTTGTGATCGCAATAAATGGAAGATTTGCGATGGTAAAGTAGGATAGACAACGCGCATATTATGCTGAGCGCAAAGCTGAAGGTAACGTTCGAGGCGAGCCGATGAATGCTCTGGCCCCTGCCCTTCATAGCCATGTGGCAATAACATCACAAGATTACTAAGACGGCCCCACTTAATTTCACCTGAACTAATAAACTGATCAATAACCACTTGAGCACCATTCGCAAAATCACCAAATTGTGCTTCCCAGATAACCAAGGTGTTAGGGTCTGTTGAAGAGTAGCCATATTCAAAACCTAACACGGCCTCTTCTGACAAAAATGAATTAATCACTTCAAATCGAGGTTGATCTTCATGGAGATGTTTTAATGGCTTATAAACTTCGCCATTATTTTGGTTATGAAGAGCTGCATGACGATGAAAAAAGGTACCGCGCTCACTATCCTGACCAGATAACCGTATTGGATATCCTTCATCAAGTAATCCAGCATACGCCATTGTTTCAGCAAAACCCCAATCACACGGTATTTCACCATCAAGCATTCTTTGACGATTATCGAGAATTTTCTTAACCCGATGATGTACTTGAAATCCCTCAGGCAACGTGAGTAAGGATTGACCCAATCGCTGAATTTGTGACTCGCTTAGCTGCGTATTTTCAGTGATATTAATGTTTCCTTTGTCGAGACCAATCCATTCTTTTGCTGATGAAGGTTCCAGACCAGAAATAACATTTAGTGCAACGCCACCAGCTTGTTCGAGTGCCTTACGATAATCTGCAATCATTTCATCAATGACTTCCCGAGTCGTAAAACCTTCGTCAATCAGGCGTTGCGAATGTAGGTCAACGATCCGGGGGTGATTTCGAATCGCGTCATACATCATCGGTTGTGTTACGGCGGGTTCATCAGCTTCATTGTGGCCATACCGTCGATAGCAAATCATATCGATTACCACATCCTGATTGAACGTTTCCCGAAACTTAACCGCTAGTTCAGCAATATAAACACAGGCCTCAGGATCATCACCATTGACATGGAATATGGGCGCTTGCACCATTCTCGCAACTTCGGTGCAATAAAGTGTCGATCTTACGTCTCGCGGATTACTGGTGGTAAATCCGATTTGATTATTAACAATAATATGTATTGTGCCACCCGTTTTATATCCCCGGGTTTTACACATATTAAAATTTTCCATCACAACACCCTGCCCTGCAAAAGCAGCGTCACCATGGATTAACACGGGCAAGACATCATTAGTTTTAAAATTTTTAAATCGACATTGTCGAGCCCGAACTGATCCTTCTACCACAGGATCTACAATTTCTAAATGTGATGGGTTAAAGGCTAATGCAATGTGCATGGGTCCGATATCAGTATAAATATCAGATGAAAAACCTTGATGATATTTAACGTCGTGGTTTGACTGACTATCAAATTTAACATTGCCTTCAAATTCATCAAATAAATCGCTCGGCATTTTACCAAATATATTAGTCAGAACGTTAAGCCGGCCACGATGGGCCATTCCGATAACAACCTCGCGTGTCTTATTAGCGCCTGCTTGCTGAATGACTCGATCAAGCAAGGGGATAAGTGACTCACCACCCTCTAGTGAGAAACGTTTTTGCCCGATATAGCGAGTGTGCAAATATTTCTCAAGGTTTTCAGCCGCAATAACTCGATCTAAAATTCGATTTCTTCGACCTTCTCGAAAATTAGGTGTCGATTGAGACGTCTCAATATGTTTCTGAATCCAACGCTTTTGCGTAAGACTTTCCATATACATGTATTCTGAGGCCAACGTACCGCAGTAAGTTTTCTCCAAACGTTGAATGACTTCGCGTAGAGTAATTTCATCGACACCACACATAGATCCCGTATTAAAAACAGTATCAAGGTCATCATTTGTTAGGTTGTGTCCTTCTAGGGTCAAATCTCGGATGGCATCAGGAGAAGGTTTATTAAGAGGATCAAGATCGGCTTTACGATGGCCCTTAATGCGATAGGCATTAATGAGCTGAAGCACTGACACTTGTTTAAGCTGATGTTCGTGTTGAGTACTATTGGCGATTTGCCCCGTCGTTTTTTTACTCATCACCGCACTTTTAACTTGTGCTTGAATTGCAAGATGATCGTGGTCTTTTACTAAGCCATTGCTGTCATCCGATGGAGCTAAACTAGAGAACCAGAGTCTCCAATGTTCATCAACATTATTCTCATTTTTGAGGTATTCGCCATAAAGCTCTTCGATGAATACAGCGTTACTTCCAAAGAGGTAACTCTCTTGCTGCATTTGTTTCATATCCATTCAGGAAATTCTCGCTAGCCAGTTGTTTTATTTGATTATTGTTCAGTGGAGCTTATTTTATAATAGCTTAAATTCAAAATTAAGCCTTAACTGATTGTACTAGCTATTGCCTAGCTGCGTAGGCAGCAAACTAAGAAATATCTCTTATCCATCCTCAATTTCAGACGGTTTTTCAATATCAATAGATGTGTTACTTATAACAACAGCCTGAAGAGACTATATAGAACGATTTATAATTCATATCGAACAAAAACACAGGATGACAAATATAGGCACATTTATGATATTAATAGCGCACCCTCCACTGGTAGAATGACGGCAAATTTCTAACGAGGTAGAATTGAATGGCTCAATATATATTTACAATGAACGGCGTGAGTAAAGTCGTGCCCCCTCAAAATGAAATACTGAAAGATATTTCGCTCAATTTTTTCCCTGGCGCCAAAATTGGCGTTTTGGGTTATAACGGCTCTGGTAAATCAACACTATTAAAGATTATGGCCGGTCTCGACACTGAGTTTAATGGCGAAGCCAGACCGCAAACCGGAACCAAAATTGGCTATTTAGCTCAAGAACCACAACTAGATTATAGCCTTGATGTGCGAGGTAATGTCGAGATTGGCGTCGCTGAGACAAAGGCTATACTGAACCAGTTTAACGAAGTCAGTGCCAAGTTTGCTGAACCCGATGCAGACTTCGATGTATTGATGGCAGAACAGGCCGTATTACAAGAAAAAATTGATGCTGCAGGTGCATGGGATCTTGACCGAAAACTCGAAATTGCAGCTGATGCACTCCGCCTGCCACCTTGGGATGCCGCAGTCGAACATTTGTCTGGTGGTGAAAAGCGTCGCGTAGCTTTGTGCCAATTACTACTATCTAACCCTGACATGTTAATTTTAGATGAACCAACCAATCATCTAGACGCTGAGTCTGTTGCTTGGCTTGAACGTTTTTTACAGGATTTTGAAGGTACCGTCGTTGCTGTTACGCACGACAGATACTTCCTCGATAACGTTGCTGGATGGATACTCGAACTGGATAGAGGCCACGGCATTCCCTGGCAGGGCAATTACTCGTCCTGGTTGGAGCAAAAGCAACATCGACTTGAGCATGAAGAACGTTCCGAAAAAGCCCGTCAAAAGTCAATGAAAGCCGAGCTTGAATGGGTTAACTCCAACCCCAAAGGAAGACAATCTAAAAGTAAGTCACGCCTAAAACGGTTTGAAGAACTGTCATCTCAAGAATATCAAAAACGTTCAGAGACACAGGAGCTTTATATTCCACCCGGCCCTCGACTAGGTGATGTGGTTGTTGAAATCAATGGTGGTAAAAAAGGTTACGGCGATAAGCTACTCTACCAAGATCTTGAGTTTAGATTACCCCGTGGCGGCATCGTCGGCATTGTCGGCCCTAACGGCGCGGGTAAGTCGACTCTATTTAAAATTCTCGTTGGCGAAGAAACCCTTGATGAAGGCAGTCTGACTATTGGTGAAACGGTTAAGATTTCCTATGTCGACCAGTCACGTGATGCCCTTGACGGCAGTAAGACTGTTTGGGAAGAGTTATCAGATGGACTTGATACTATTGTTGTTGGCGGTTACGAAGTACCGTCTCGTGCCTATGTGTCTCGATTCAACTTCCGAGGCGCCTCACAACAGAAGCTTGTTAAAGATCTGTCTGGCGGCGAGCGCAACCGTTTACACCTCGCAAAGCTAATAAAAAGTGGTGGCAACCTACTGCTGCTCGATGAGCCAACTAATGATCTTGATGTCGAGACTCTTCGCGCGCTGGAAGACGCCATTCTTGATTTTCCTGGTTGCGTCGTAGTTGTATCGCATGATCGCTGGTTCCTCGACCGCATTGCAACTCACATTCTCGCTTTTGAAGGTGAAAGTCAAGTGTACTCATACGAAGGCAATTATTCAGAATATGAAATTCATCGAAAGCAAAGGATGGGACAAAACGCCGACCAACCACATCGCATTAAGTACAAAAAACTCGATATCTAAAAAAATGGCTAATAGGGGTAAGTTTTTTTATAGTCTTAATGAATTGCTCAACAGAGTTGAGCATAATCAAAAGGCCTGCAAATTGACCAGATAACATTGCATTTTTCTGTTTACAAGCCTAGTTTTGTGATCGAAGTCGAAAACTCATAATATTAAACTTTACTTCAAAAGCTTAGAAGGTAGCTTAGGGAGATTGTATGATTTTTGATGCTACTTTGAATTTAGTCCAACCAACCGGTCCGCATTGCAAAATAGATACGTTTGCCATTTTAAGGGTCAAATCAAGGTTATGAGAATCAAAACTAGTCTGCCGTTCAAATTATGGACTAAAAGCTCAGAGATGACTTTGGATTTTATGCACCCATTTAATCCTGAACTAGCCAGTTTTCACCAGTCTATTGAGGTAATGCAACAGGTACTTAGTAAACAGGTTAGATGAGCATGTCCCATCCAGATATAACTCAATCTAAAAATCGCTTAACGCGGTTTCGTTCTTTATGGTTTCGTCAGCAATCTAATTTGGCCGATGGCAGTCAGGTTGTTTATCAAAAATTATTGGACGCTTATAACGAGCCACACCGCGTTTATCACAACCTCACGCATATCACTAACTGCCTCACGATATTTGATCAGGTATCCGAGTTACTCGACAACCCTGACGCAGTCGAACTCGCCATTTGGTTTCATGACATAATTTACAAGATCGAAGATAGTGATAACGAGCAACTCAGTGCCAATTTATTTATGGCATTAACGGACGGTCTATTTAATAACGAATTTCGCGGCACTGTTTACCAGCACATTATGGCGACATGCCACAACTGCTCATCAATTACCAATAGTGATACTAAGCTAATAGTAGACATTGATTTATCCAGTTTTGGTTTACCTTGGGCCAAATTTTTAAATGATAATAAAAACGTACGGGCTGAAATGTGTCATATACCTGACGAGGACTATAACCAAAAGCAAATGTCATTTCAGCTATCACTGTTAAATCAGCCCTCATTTTTTAAGAGTGATTATTTTCATGAGCATTATGAAGCTCAGGCTCGCAGTAATATTGCCAAATTATTTGAACTAATTAAAAATGGTGAAGCGCCAAGTTAGACTTGACTCTATGGTTACCTTTCTGCGTTTTTAACAGTGGCAGTTGGCGAAAGTTGAATATAAGAATTGGCACACACTCAGCAAATAATTCCATTAGGAAAAATCTACCCCATTCAAACCTTTAATTTTAGAGTCCAACGTTTTAATATTATTATCCAAAGTAGGCAGAGGATAAAAAATGACCGTCAAGTTGCTCACTGAACCGCAAGTTTTAAACCTCAAGTTGCAGTTAATCTCTCAGCAACAGACGCTGCAACTTCAGTTATTACAATCGGATGATGCCGCAAAACCTGTCACCTTAGATCAGCAGTCAGTAGGTCGTGTATCGCGTATCGATGCCATACAACAACAGCAAATGGCCAGTGCGAACAGAAGTCAGACCATCGCTTTATTGCAACAGATAGACATCGCGTTAAAGCGAATCGAATCAGATCAATATGGGCTATGCCAGATATGTGATGAGCCCATTGCCCTACCGCGTCTTCAAGCCCAACCTCACGCCGCTAATTGCATTGTCTGTCAATCCAAACAGGAAGATTCAAGCTAGGCGGAAGTTTTGGTAAAAATCCATTTTTTAATGTGGGTGCGTTGTAACAATAGACCGATGGCGATGACGGCATAGATACTGGCTTCTAGGTAATCCGCTTTGACCAACCAGATAAAATGCAATATAGTCAGAATTGTGACCAAATAAGTCAACTGATGCAATTTTTTCCAGCGCCGACCTAATTGACGAACCATGGCCTGATTAGACGTAATGGCTAACGGTATCAATAAGACCAACGCACTAAATCCCAGAGTAATAAAAGGCCTATCGATAATGTCTTCGAACATATCAGCAAAGTCGAACGAGTGATCAGCCACCAACCAAATCATAAAATGACAGCTGGCGTAAAAGAAAACATATAGTCCCAGCATGCGCCGGAAACGCATTAACGCTGCTAATCCAAACCATTGCCTCAGTGGTGAGATCGCCAGCGTAATGAGCAAAAATCTAAGCGCCCATTCGCCAGTCTCATGGGTAATTGCTTCAACAGGATTAGCACCTAAATCACCATAAAAAGCATTCCACACCAGACTAAAAAGTGGCACCAGGCAAAGCATAAAAATCACAGGTTTCGCGGCAGCAGACCTGAGTAAATTAGAGAGTTGCATAAAAAATTCAGTTTGAAGATAGCATAGTTAGAACTTCCTATTAGAATTTCGTATTAGAAATGCTTTCTTAAATCCATACCTTTATACAGGTGGGCAACTTCTGCCTCATAACCATTAAACATGAGTGTTTTCTGTTTAAAAATCTCACCAATTCTACGCTCTCTTTTCTGCGACCAGCGGGGATGGTTGACCTCAGGGTTGACGTTAGAATAAAAGCCATATTCATTCGGCCCCGAGATATTCCAACTGGTTTGCGGTTGTTGCTCGGTGAACTCGATACTGACAATTGACTTGATGCTCTTAAAACCATACTTCCATGGCACAACCAAACGCACGGGCGCACCATTTTGATTCGGCATGGTTTTGCCATACATACCGACAGCGAAAAGAGTCAAAGGATTCATCGCTTCATCAATTCGTAAACCTTCTTCATAAGGCCATTGCAAAACAGATCGTTTTTGCCCTGGCATTTGTTCAGGATCGAGAAGCGTTTTAAAAGCCACATACTTGGCTTTAGACGTTGGCTGCAGTGACTTTAAAATAGACGCCATTGGCACTCCCAACCATGGAATTACCATAGACCAAGCTTCGACACAGCGTAACCGGTAAATACGCTCTTCAATATCGAAAGGTTTAACTAAATCTTCGAGTGCATACTCACCGGGCTTTTCACACTCCCCACTCACCGTGATTTTCCAATCATCGGTATTAAAGTTTTGGGAGTTTTGCAACGGGTCAGTCTTGCCAGTACCAAATTCATAGAAGTTGTTATAAGTCGTCGCATCTTTTTCAGACGTCAACGCTTCATCCAAATTCACTACTTTGGGTTTGTAATCATTTATCGCCAAAGAAGCATTGGCTGTTGTCCATGGGTTCAACAATAAGGCAGTGCCTAATAACCCGCCAGTAATCATAAACTCGCGCCGTTTCTCGTAAATTGCCTCAGAAGTAATCTCTGAATGAGCAATATTGGTCTTAAATTTAAATCGTGTCACAAGCAACCTATGAGTGTTTTAGACCATATATTGACAGGCGGGTTAATTGTTAGTTCAGCTAGCCACTACTTCATCCACTGCCGAGCATTACGGAACATTCTCATCCATGGCCCATACTCAGGCCAATCGGGTGACTGCCACGAATTTTGGATACTGCGGAAAATACGTTCGGGGTGCGGCATCATAATCGTGAAACGGCCATCGTCATTGGTGAATGCATTTAAACCCAATACAGAACCATTCGGGTTAATCGGATACTGCTCACTCGGCTGACCATGAGCATTCACATATCGAAAACAAGCCAGCTTCTGATCAAGTAGCTGCTGACTGGAGGCGTGTCTGCTTTCGACCTGTCCCTCGCCGTGGGCCACAACAACCGGCATCATCGAACCCTGCATACCATCGAAGAAAAATGAGGGTGACTCGAGTATTTCGACCATCGTAGTACGACCTTCGAATTGTTCTGATTTATTGCGCACAAATCGAGGCCAGTCAGAAGCACCGGGAATAATCTCGAAAAGATTCGACATCATTTGGCAACCATTACAAACACCCAAGCCAAAACTATCACTTCGATCAAAAAAGGCCGAGAACTCATCATAAGCACGCGGACTGTACAAAATTGATTTAGCCCAGCCTTCTCCTGCACCCAATACGTCACCGTAAGAGAAGCCGCCACACGCCGCAATGCCCTGAAAGTCACTCAGACTAACTCGACCTGACAAAATATCACTCATGTGAACATCAAACGCATCAAACCCGGCACGCTGGAAAGCGGCGGCAAGTTCTACCTGACCATTCACGCCCTCTTCCCTCAAAATGGCAATCTTGGGGCGCGTACCACCGATATATTTAGCGGCAATATCTTGCTTTGGGTTAAAGCTTAAGTTTGAGAATAAAGTAGGTTTTTGATTATCTAAAATCGCATCGTATTCTTGCTGCGCACATTCGGGGTTATCCCGAAGTTTTTGCATTTGATAACTAGTCTCTGACCATGCGCGCTTGAGATTCACAATGGAATCACTAACAACAGTCAAGCCGGCATGTTTAATCATAAAAGATTCTGAATTTTCAGGCTGACCAATAGCGTGAGATATAGCGGCCAGTCCATGTTCTAACAACGTGTCTTCAACCAACTCTAAATTTGATTGCGATACCTGTATAACCGCCCCTAGCTCTTCGGCGAATAACACCGAAAGCGCATCAGCACCGAGATTAGATAAATCACAGGAAACTCCCTGACGCCCAGCAAATGCCATTTCACAAAGTGTCGTCAATAGTCCGCCATCCGATCGATCGTGATAGGCCAAAATAGCATCTTTTTCGAGCAGTATTTGCATCGCTTTAAAGAATGATTTGAATAACTCTGGATCATCCAAGTCAGGGCAAACATTACCCGTTTGTCGGTATACCTGTGCCAGTGCCGAAGCACCGAGTCGGTTCTTGCCCTGCCCCAGATCAAGCAAAATTAATTGCGATCCTGGCTCACCCGATTTAAGGTCTGGCGTGACTGTTTTACGCACATCAAGCACGGGCGCAAAAGCCGAAATAATAACCGATAAAGGCGACGTAACGGAATGATCACCTTTGTCATCTTGCCATGTGGTCTTCATCGACAGTGAATCCTTACCCACTGGAATCGCAATACCCAGTTGCGGACAAATTTCCATACCCACGGCTTTTACGGTATCAAACAAGCGGGCATCCTCCCCTTCATGTCCAGCCGCAGCCATCCAATTAGCCGAAAATACGGTACGAGACAAATCGCCAACATAAGCCGAGGTCATGTTCGTCAAGGCCTCGCCTATTGCCATACGGCCTGATGCAGGTGCATCTAAAATAGCCAGTGGAGCCTTCTCGCCCATACTCATGACTTCACCCGTGAAACTAATGTAGTCCGTTAAAGTGACCGATGCATTCGCCACAGGCACTTGCCAAGGACCGACCATTTGATCACGACTCACCAATCCACTCACCGAGCGATCACCAATACTCACCAAAAAAGTTTTATCAGCAACAGCAGGCAAACGAAGCACACGATACAT
>JBLHWR010000041.1:0-15785 GCA_047629275.1 Gammaproteobacteria bacterium | reverse complement strand
AGGTGCTGATATTTTGGAGCTAGCTGCCTTGTTTACAACCAGTGATTCGATTTTGATCCCCGTTTTGCCATCGCCTATCGATATCCATGCCACAGCCCATTTTATAAAAAAATTACTCACCATTGGGAAAACACGAAACAAAATGATTCGACTAGCTGTGGTTGCCAACCGGGTCCGTAAAAATACCATTATGTACAAGTCTTTAGAGCGCTTCTTGCTCAGTCTAAATATCCCATTTATATCAACCTTAAGGGACACACAGTTGTATGCACGGGCTATAGAACAGGGCGTTGGGGTTCAGGAAATTAACTCATCAAAATTGGATTTAGATAAAGCGCAGTGGGCGCCTATCATGAAATGGATCGAAAATTCAGAAAATGTTGAAAGTACCAAGCCGATGCACTCTTCTATCCAAAAAGAAACATAGCATTGATATCTTCTTATTGTTGTTACTAGTACGAGCAACTATTCTTATAAAATAGATAGTTAGAGTTACTTGCTACAAACTTCAAATTCAAATCAACTAAATTTCTTATATCTTAGGTTTGAACATTAAAACTTTATGGTATTATGATAATTGATATTTCAGGGGAAAGTTAATCATGAAAATGATTCGGATTTTACTAGTTACTTTTATTTATTTAGGCGTATTTTCTCAGGCTCAAGCGAACGATCTAGAAGTTGCCTTGAGCTCAGAAACTGCACAATTTACAGTTAGGACTGATTCGAATGTGATTGGTGGCTGGGGTGGTGCAGACTTAGCGTTTGGTTTCCTCTTTAATGACGACGATGACTTCGTTGGACAAGTTAGTTTAATGCAATCAAGGCAGGCTTCGGAGGCTTCTCCTTTAACTTTCGGTATTGGTCTGCGTGTTTATGCTGGCAGCTTAGATAACATTAATGAGGACGTTCTTGCTTTGGGTGTTGGTGGTGAGGTGCGTTATACGTTTCCTGGTAAGATGCCAATGGCTCTTTATCTTCAAGGGCATTATGCACCTAAGGTAACCAGTTTTTCAGATGCTGAAAGTGTGTCAGACACATTAATCCGATATCAAATAGAAATATTGCCGCAAACAATGGCGTTTGCTGGGGTACGGTTATTAAAAGCTGATACTAAAACTGTTAAAAATTACGAGGTAGACGATAACAAATTTCATGTTGGTGTGCGATTTACCTTTTGATCATAATTCAATTTAATTTCAGCTGATCTACATTCATTCATTTAGAAATAATTTGGGATCTATCCAGGTCCCATTTAAGCCTAGGCTCCAGTGCAAGTGAGGGCCAGTGACACGGCCCGTCGCACCGACCTCACCAATGACGTCCCCTTTTTTAACTGATTGACCTAGCTTGACATTGGTTTTGCTCAAATGAGCAAACATTGTTATTAAACCTTGCCCATGATCGATATAGACTAAATTGCCACTGAAAAAGAAGTCCCCTAACTCAATTACCTCACCTGCAGCCGGTGCCAATACAGGTGTACCTTGATTCGCTGCGATATCCATACCGCTATGTGGACGTTTTTTCTGGCCGTTAAATATACGTCGTCGTCCAAAACTTCCAGTCATAATGCCTTTAACCGGTTGAAGTAGATCGACATTAACTGTCATTGGCGTAAAGACTAACCGTGCTATTTGCTTACGTTTCTTTTCAGCCAGAATACGATCCATATCTTTTGCGTAGGGATTCACTTTACGTTTATCTTTGATTTCAATTCGTTGTGTGGTGTATTGCTTGTCGACTATTGAGAAGAATCGTTTGTGCAGAAATTTTTCCTTGCCCCAACTGCCTTGAATAAAATGCTCACCAAGTTTGAGATTGAGGGGGAGACCAACAATGGCTATTAGCGTTCCCTGATGCAAAACAGTCAGTACTGGTTTACCCATAAAGGTAAAGTTTGGTGTTTTATCGACGCGTTTCAAATCAATCAGAGCGATGCCCCCAGGTACTAGAGATTGCTTAGGAAACGCCCCTATTGTAGGTGAGCAAAGCATTAGCAAGGACAGAGATATCAGGGTAAAACTTGATCGCATAAAAAAACCGCCAAGAAATAAGATTATAAATTATACATTGATTTTTTATTCATTCGTTTCGTTCGTCATAGATTTTTGATATAGATTAAACTTATTCGAACTTTAGTCAATTTGAGGCGGTCTTAGCATTCTTTTATTTCACTCTTTGATATGAACAGATTTTAAAAGGAGTTCTATCTTGAATCAGTGGTTACTTTTTTTTGTTGCTGGCTTCGCACTATTGTCTATTTTTTTGTCGCCGCGAGCACAAACGCAGTCAACTTTTTTCTTTGGCCATTCAGATACCGGCGAAAGCCCTAGATTACTCACATTAATATTATCTCAGGTAACCACCTGGATATTTGCACGTTCATTAATGAATGCAGCCATCTTGGGTTTCTATTATGGTTTGTGGGGCACGTTAGCCTATGCGACTTATTATCTTTCATTTCTAACGGGCGCTAAAGTTGTCGATAGTATTCGATTTCGGCATGGTTTTTCGAGTATTCAACAATTCTTGCTGGCACGTTTTGGTTTTGCCGGCACCGCTTGCTATAACTTTGTAATCGGCATTCGTTTGATTAGTGAAGTGTTCGCAAACTTACTGGTTATTGGCATTTTGTTTGGTGTCGCTGGATCATTGGGCTACACAGTCACCATACTCGCGTTTGCGACTGTCACACTGGCTTATTCGGTGATGGGGGGATTACAGGCTTCGTTGCGCACCGATGTATTTCAAATGATGGTATTTTTGATTACCTTGATAGTATTGGTTTTCATGACAATTAATAGTGGCGCCTATAGTTTAGCTGCACTTCTCTTCAAGCCCTTCGTCACCACCGAACCAGGGCCAGTTTTACTGATGGTGGCATTGCTACAAGTTTGGAGTTATCCGATGCATGATCCGGTAATGATGGATCGTGGATTCTTGTCTGATCGTGAAACAACGCGTAAGAGCTTCCTTCATGCGGCTTGGATTAGCGTGCTATGTATTATGACTTTCGGTAGCCTTGGGATTCTGGCGGGCGCCAATGCAACGAGTGGCGAGGTAATGAATAACGTACTCACTAGAATGTTAGGCGAAGTGCCTATGCTACTTTTCAGTGCCGCTTTAGTGATATCAGCGATGTCGACCCTAGACAGCACGCTTTCGAGTTCAGCAAAATTGGTGGTAATCGATATGCAAGTAGTCAAACCAACGTTACAAAATGGCCGACTAACCATGGTCGCCTTTATGTTGATGGGATTGGTGTTTGTCTTCTTTGGTAATCAGGATTTATTTAGTGCTGTTGCGGTTAGTGGTACCGCTTCAATGTACCTTGCACCTGTCATTTTCTTTAGCCTTTGGGGTGGACGTGATGACATTCCGGTGTGGAGTTATATTTGTTCGTTTGTCATGGCTGTTAGCGCTGCTGCACTCTATTTTACAGAGTCATCGGGTTACTCAGCAATGCTGGGTGAGTTGCACAAATATACCAAGTTGCTGTTTTTATCTCTTGGAGTATTAATAGGCGGTTGCCTAGTGTTCTGGATTGGCGGTAAAACAGCTCAGCAAGCGGTATCGGGTTTAAAAGGAAATGCTTAACTTGGCTAATGAGGTAAACAATCTAGGTGACATGAGCACCGCATCTAGACTGCTCGTATTTGGCGGCTGCTATAGCAACCTGGCTGCAACTCAGGCAATGCAGGCTGTTGCAGCTGAGTTAGGTATCAAACCTGAGCAAATCATCTGTACTGGAGATTTAATTGCCTATTGTGCGGAGCCTGTTGAAGTACTTGAATTAATTCAAGACTGGGGCATCCACGTATTAATGGGTAACTGCGAAGAGTCTCTCGGTTTTGAACAGTTGGATTGTGGCTGTGGCTTTGAAAAGACAAGCGTTTGTTCAGCCTTGTCTATAGCCTGGTATCAATATGCTTCACAAAGGGTAGCACCCGAGCATCGATCCTGGATGAAGTCATTACCCCGCGTAATCGAGTTTCAGTTCCAATCGACTCGTTTTAGGGTGGTGCATGGCAGCGTGACGAGTATCAATCAATTTATATTTCCTTCCACTGAAGCAGAAATGAAGTTGGCTCAAATTAATCAGACTGATGCAGATGTTATCATTAGTGGTCACTCAGGCATTCCTTTCGGACAGTCGCTCGTCGATGAGGCTTTAAAAAGCAAAATTTGGCTTAATTCAGGTGTGATTGGTATGCCAGCTAATGATGGCACGGCTGATGGCTGGTATATGTTAGTCGAGTCAGACAGCTCTGGTTACCGATTGAACTGGCATCGATTACCCTACGATGCAAAAGCAAGTCAAAAAACAACGAGAATAGCCGGAATGGTGGAATATGCCGAGGCTTTAACAACCGGGCTGTGGCCGAATATGGATATTTTACCTATCAAAGAGCAAGGAGAGCAGGGGCAACGTCTCGAGGTTGAAGCAATGACTATAGCTAATTCAAACTAATGACTTGGAGCTAGACTTGGGGTTTGACCCGTTAGGACTAGTTGCCAATTGCTCTACCCAAATAATAGTGGCACCCGCTACGGCCAGCGGCATGACAACAAAGTTAATGAGTGGAATAGTAGTTAATACCATCACACTGCCACCAAACCCAAGCACTAAACCTCGACGAGTCCCTAATTTTTTCTTTTGATTGGCAAAGCTGAGATCATGGTTTCCCATCGGATAATCAAAATATTCCAGTGACAATAACCACGCGCCAAATATGATCCAAAGAAAAGGGCAGATAAAGTTGATAACTGGAATAAAACTAATCAGCAATAAGCCTAAGCTCCAGAGCAGTATATAAATCAGCTTACCTACTTGGGATCGAATACTGCTAATCGCAACCTCAGTAAAACTTGAGTTTGATTCTAACGGGTTACCAGTTAGAACCGCTTCGATTCTTTCAGATAGTAGGGCGTTGAAGGGTGCAGCGACGACATTAGCAATTGGGGTGAAGGTAAAAAACACAACTATGGTCGTTAATCCAGTAATCAAAAACCAGATGATCCAGCGAATAAAGTCTAGAAAATCGGGTATGAAAGACATCAACCAATCAACAGTCGAAGATAGCTGAGCATAGCCATACCAAATTAATCCGCCAAACAAAATCACGTTAATCAACAACGGCATAATTGCATAAAGCCGCACCTCAGGCCTTTTGATGACTTGAATAGCTCGGGCCAAAATGGCAGCGCCAGATAAAAAATCGCGAATCATCGTAACCAGACCTAGTTAATGTTGACAATATTAACTAGGTGCCTAATGGGCTTAACCAGTCGTATAAAGAATAAAGTCGATATGATTTTAATTTTTATCCAATGTGACATATAGAGTTCTGTTTAAGAAATCGGATAGGTCATTAAGGCAGAACCACTGGCTCAGGCGCAACCCAACCATCAGCACGATGCTCTGCGATGACCTTAGTATAGATGCCGCCTCGAACATTGAATTCGGCGCTCACACGCATAAACCGAGGTTTGATTGCATCAACAAAATCGGATAACATTTTGTTAGTTACGGCCTCATGGAAAGCGCCTTGATCGCGATACGACCAAAAGTACATTTTAAGGGCTTTGAGTTCCAAGCACTTCTTATCTGCAATATACTCAATTAGAATTGTGGCGAAATCAGGTTGACCTGTTAGCGGACACAAGCAGGTAAATTCAGGCGTATCAATGCGAATCGTGTAATCACGATCCTGCTGTGGATTGTCAAAAGTATCGATTGTCGAAGAGGCTTTAGATGGATTAGAAGAGGGTCGAGTGCTCACAAGTAGGTCTCATAGTGTTAAAAAATTTAAGTTGAATATTCTACCCCAAGCTATGCCTAACAGACAGTTTATGTGGATGGTTTTTCTACCAACTAAAAATGATTATAGAGAATAAATTAGAATTAAATTTTCAGTCGCATTGATGTTGATTCTATTTTCTAATGATATACTTGACTGACTAAAAATTAAAAATAACCATTTTAATACATGCGCTTAAGCCAAATCAAAATCTCTGGTTTTAAATCCTTCGTGGATCCGACCAAAATTCTATTTCCCGCCAGTATTACCGGCATTGTCGGTCCTAACGGTTGTGGCAAGTCGAATGTGATCGATGCCGTGCGCTGGGTAATGGGTGAGTCGTCAGCCAAACATCTGCGCGGTGGCTCGATGGAAGACGTTATATTCAGTGGTTCATCAGGTAGAAAACCCGTTGGACAAGCCGTTGTTGAATTAATATTTGACAATACCGATGGCCGCGTCAAAGGCGAATACGCTAAATACAACGAAATTTCTGTTAAACGACTGGGTACAAGAGCTGGAAAATCGCAATATTTTCTCAATAATACGCGTTGTCGTCGCCGTGATATCGCCGATATTTTTCTAGGCACGGGGTTAGGCCCCAGAAGCTATTCTATTATCGAGCAAGGCATGGTGAGTCGCGTGATTGATGCCAAGCCAGAAGAGCTTCGCAACTATCTAGAAGAAGCCGCAGGTATTTCCAAATACAAAGAGCGTCGACGTGAAACTGAAACTCGAATGCGCCATACGCGAGAAAACCTCGACAGACTTAAAGATTTAATCGATGAAATTGAAAAGCAACTGACCCGATTAGATCGGCAATCAAAAACAGCTGAAAAATACAAGCGTTTGAAGAACGACCAGCGCAAACTTGAAGCAGAGAGATTATTGCTTGAAAAAATGTCTTTTGATGTAAGCATCAGCGAACAAGATAGAAAACTAGCCGCTGTAGAAACTTCAATGGAAGAGCGTCTGGCCCAGTTTCGACAGATCGAAAAACAAATTGAAGAAAACCGTGAGCAGCTAGTGATCGCTACTGACAGTCATAATGAGGTTCAAAGTCAGTATTATCGACTGGGCTCCGAAATATCGACTCAGGAACAATCAATAGAACATCAACGAAACCTTCGTCAGCACAATAGTCAGGAATTGCAGAATATTCAGCAGTCACTCAAAGACTCTCAACGGATGATCGATAGTGACAAACAAAAAGTAGTCCAATTTGAATCTGATATTGCCAGTATTCAACCGCAGCTTGAATCTGCCACTACTGAATTCCAAATGCAGGAGCAGGCATCAGTTCAAGCCGAAACTGATATGTCTGTCTGGCAGGAAAAATGGGATCAATTTCGACGAGACTTTCATAAGATTCACGAATCGGCACAAATTGAAAATCGTGGGATTGAGCACATTGAACGACAGTTGCGCCAGTCAGATCAGCGTCGCGAAAAATTCCAAGTAGAGTTAAAGACGCTCGATACCTCTGCTTTTGATCAGGAAATAATTAATCTTGAGCAGCAAGTCGAAGCCAAGAGTCAGGAGCATGCGGCTACTCAGGAGCAGATGGAAGCCAAGGGCGATGAAATCCTTGAGCTGCGCGATAGCATTGAACAGCAATCATCTCAGCTAGACGAGAAACGCACTGAAGTACAAAATCTACGTGGCCGTTTAAGCGCGCTAGAGGCATTGCAACAAAATGTCCTAGCTGAAGGCAGTGAGGACGTGCGGCATTGGTTGTCACAACACCGAATCGATTCAGGTAAACGTCTAACCGAAATACTGAAAGTGAGAAATCAGGCCGAAAAAGCGGTTGAAGTTGTTTTAGGTCCTTTCTTAAGTGCCTATTGTGTTTCGCCAGGGCAGGCTATTCCCGACACACTATTGCCGAATCAAACTTTGGCATTATTTGATAGGCAGCGTAATAGAGACAAGCTTAAAAGTCAGAAGGATTGGCCTCGATTGCTCGACACTATTGATTGTGATATAGATTTGTCTGCTTTGTTGACGGGTATTTACCTCTGTCAGGACGCACAGGAACTATCTCTCAGAAAACCCCTGTTAGAAGCGGGTGAGAGTCTCGTTACGCGTGAAGGATTATGGGCAGGCACTAATTGGGTTTTACAATTAGGTGATGAGGATCAACACAGTGGTATGCTGGCACGTGAGCAAGAAATTAAACACATTCGCAAACAGCTAGATGACATTACTCAAAATGCTTTGGATTTAAAATCGCGCACAGACGGTGACAGACAGCGTTTACAGCATTTTGAGCAACAGCGAGATGGCGAACAACGGGCATTGAATCAAATGCAACAGCAAGCCTCCGACTTGCGAAATCAATTGACACAGCACAAGGGCAGGGTTGATCAAGTTCATACCCGTCATCAGCAGCTCGAAAAAGAATCGCTCGAGTTAGATGAATTGCAATTCAAGCATAATGCCGAGCTACAGGCCAATAGTGAAAAACGCAATGCTTTATTAATTCAAATTGAACAGATGGCAGAACAGGATGCCGACTTACTGATTCAAAAAGAAGATTACCAACAAACTCTGAACAGTTCGCGTAATCGATTAAAACAAAGTCGTGAACAGGCACATCAACAACAAATGCAGTTGCAGTCTTTGCAGGCAGAACATCGTTCAAGCCTTGCTAATATTGAACGCATGCGCCAGCAAAGCGAACAGTTTGAACGTCGGTCTGAGGAACTCGCACTGGCCATAGAAGAAGTGATTGCACCGATTCAAGTGATGGAAGAGTCTTTACAGACTCTACTCGAGTCACGAAGTCAAAATGAAGCGGCGCTGGCCCAATCACAAGAATTGGTTACCAAGCTCGACAACCAGCAACGTAACTCTGAAGGCCAAAGGAATACGCTTCAAACGCAAGTAGACGACACTAGAAACAGTCTTGAAGAACAGCGTATGGAGAGTCAAGCATTAAAGATTCGTTGCAATACTGTTGAAGAACAATTGCAAAAAACGGGTGTGGATCTAACTGAGCTGGCAGAAAACCTGGACCCTGAAGCCACACCAGAGCAATGGCAACAACAACTCGACGAGATAGTGGCGCGCATAGATCGTCTCGGCCCTATCAATTTGGCTGCTATCGATGAATACCAAGAGCAATCTGAGCGTAAAGTGTATCTTGATGCTCAAAATGAAGATTTAACTTCAGCGTTAACCACGCTTGAAAATGCAATTAAAAAGATCGATAAAGAAACTAGAGATCGATTTAAAGAGACATTTGATCACGTCAACAGCCGAATGGGCGAACGTTTTCCTAAGTTGTTTGGTGGTGGTGAAGCCAGATTAGAACTGACAGAAGATGATTTGTTAAATACCGGTGTCGTCATTATGGCGAGGCCGCCCGGCAAGAGAGTCACTAACTTGCAATTACTCTCAGGGGGAGAAAAAGCATTAACTGCAGTTGCTTTGATTTTTGCAATATTCGAACTAAACCCGTCGCCTTTTTGTATGCTCGACGAAGTTGATGCACCACTTGACGATGCCAATGTAGCCCGTTTTTGTGCGATGGTCAGTGAAATGTCGGAGAAGGTTCAGTTTATAATGATTTCTCATAATAAAATCACGATGGAATTGGCACAAAATCTAAACGGTGTCACCATGCACGAACCTGGTGTTTCACGACTAGTATCAGTCGATGTCAGTGCCGCAGTGGAATTAGTTGGCGTACAATAGTTAGTTTAAATTAATATATTTGGTTTAGGATCCACAAAATGGATGCATCAGCATTACGCTGGACATTAGCAATCATAGGCATAGTGCTGCTTGTCGGTATTTATTTATACGGCTTGTACCAAAACCGCCTGCGAAAGCGTATTGCAATGGAAACTTTGACTCGCAAAGAGGTTGATTCTGCGTTCATCGAAGATGAAGAACTGCGTGCCGAGCTAGAAAATCTAAGCCAGATAATGGCCAAATCAAACGAACAGGATAATTTTGATGATATTAAAATTAATCCAGCTATCGAATCAGATTTGCATCCTTTTGAGCCATTACCTCCAGAATGGTTTATTGCTGACGTAGTGTCGTCTTTGGATTATGATCAAATGCTGAGCTGCTTGCTCTATCATGATGATTTTCAGTTGTTGGCCAATGAAGAAGTTGAAAATGCGATGCGGCTGGTAGGCCTAGTGGTCAATAGCGATGGTTATATGGAGTATTATCATGAAGACGAACTGAGCTTTACTATCGCGAGTCTTTCTGCTCCTGGGCACTTTTTTAATATCGACAAACTTGAATTTTCAACCTATGGACTTAATTGTTTTATTGATTTGCAAACTAATAGCAATCCACAGCTGTCGTATGAAACCATGTTGAAGAAAATTGATGAACTGGTTCATTATCTCAATATTGAAGTATATCAATCCAATCACGATCTGCTGACTATCAGTGAAGTGACTAGAATTCGATCAAAACTGAGCTCTTAACTGTTATCTATGGAAGTTCCCGCAGACATTCGTCTTCAAGTCGACAGGCTAAGGCAGGAAATCAACGAGCATAATCAACGTTATTATGGGCTAGATAATGCCAACATCACGGATCAGGCTTATGACCAACTATTTCTTCAACTGCAACAGTTTGAACAACAATATCCCCAACTAGAGTCTGCTGAATCACCTACCCAAAGAGTGGGCACAGCGCTATCTACTCACTTCGTAAGTGTCGACCACGAAGTTGCTATGCTATCTTTAGACAACGCTTTTGACGCATTAGAAATGCAAGCCTTCGAAAAGCGACTTAGTGATAGAGTAATCACCAATGAAGCGCCTTTTCATTTCACTGCAGAACCTAAACTCGATGGGTTGGCGGTTAGTTTACTCTACGAAAATGGCACTTTAATTCGCGCCGCTACCAGAGGTGATGGAAAGACAGGAGAAAATATTACCGCTAATGTCCGAACCCTTAAATCAATTCCACTGGTATTAAAAGGCAGCTATTTGCCCACTCGTATAGAAGTGCGTGGTGAAGTGTATATGGATCATGCTGGGTTCGAAAAGCTCAATAACGATCAACGTCGAATAGAAGGTAAGGTTTTTGCCAACCCACGTAATGCCGCTGCGGGTAGTTTAAGACTGCTTGATTCGCGTATTACAGCCCGACGGCCGCTAACCTTTTGTAGCTACGCGATTGGTTGGGTAGAGGGCTATAAATTACCCGATAGCCAGTTTCAACAAATGCAGTATTTAAGCACCATTGGTTTGCCCATCAGTCCCTATATCGAACGAGTTATGTCGGTTCAAGGTTGTATTGACTACCGACAACAGATACTCGAAAAACGTGATCAACTAGAGTTTGATATTGATGGGGTCGTTTTTAAACTGGATGATATCAGTCAGCAACAACAAGCAGGCTATGTTTCACGAGCGCCACGATGGGCCATTGCTTATAAGTTTCCGGCGCAAGAAGTAATGACCAAGTTACTTGATGTCGACTTCCAAGTGGGTCGCACAGGTGCTATTACCCCTGTTGCCAGACTGGAGCCAGTGTCTGTTGGTGGCGTTATGGTGAGTAATGCAACTCTTCACAACATGGCTGAAATAGCACGCAAAGATGTCCGTATTGGTGATGTTGTGATTGTCCGCCGTGCCGGCGATGTCATACCGGAAGTTGTTGCACCGGTTATCGAACAACGAAAATCGGAACTTCAACTGCCAAAAATGCTCACCCATTGCCCAGTTTGCCAGTCTGAAGTGATCAAGTCTGAAGGCCAAGCAGCTTATCGCTGTACTGGCGGTTTAGTTTGTGCAGCACAGCGTAAAGAGGGCATAAAACACTTTGCTTCGCGTAAAGCACTCGATATTGACGGCTTAGGCGATAAACTTATTGAACAAATGATTGAACTAAAACTGATCCAGTCAATTGGGGATCTCTACCATCTAGAAATGTCACAACTGTCTTCACTCGAGCGAATGGCAGAAAAGTCAGCGACTAATTTATTAAAAAGTCTTGAGGCCAGTAAATCAACCACATTGTCCCGCTTTATCTATGCGTTGGGTATTCGCGAAGTAGGGCAGGCAACTGCCGAATCGCTTGCCCTGTTTTTCAGGGACATTAAAGTATTAATGACGACCGATTTCGAAACCTTACAACAGGTTGATGATGTTGGGCCAGTAGTCGCCGATAATATCGTCCACTTTTTTGAGCAACCAAAAAATATTGCGGTAGTGACTGATTTAATAGAGCAAGGTATTCATTGGCCTGAAGTCACGGCACCAGATCCAGTTAATGCGTTACCGCTTGCTGGTCAAACGTTTGTCATTACTGGAACACTAGATGGTTTAAGTCGAGAACAAGCGGCACTCATGCTAAAGCAACGCGGTGCGAAGGTGTCGAGCAGTGTGTCAACAAAAACAACGGCGGTCATAGCGGGCGAAAAACCTGGCTCTAAAGTGACTAAAGCCGATTTACTAGGTGTTGATGTGCTAAGTCAGGTACAGTTTGAAGCCTTAATGGTAACAGTCACCTAGTATGGGCAACCAGTATGAAAAATGACGACACGCGCTTTGATATTAAGCAATATACCTACGCTGTTTATATCTTACAGGCAGCTTCTTTCATTCCATTTTTGTTATGTGTTCCCGCCATCATAGGCATTATGATCAACCATATTAAAAGTGATGATGTAAAAAGTAGCTGGTTGCAATCACATTTTACTTGGCAAAAAAATACCTTTTGGTTTGGGTTGCTGTGGATCAGTCTAGGCATGCTCACTACTAATATTTTGGTAGGATATGTCGTATTGTTTTTTGTACCCATCTGGCTTATCTATCGAATTGCCAAAGGTTGGATTTATTTAGTTGATGGCAAAGAACACTATCGAGTATCTTAACAATCAATAATCACAATTTTCAGGAAAATAAAACGTGGACGAATCAAAATTTAATCACTTAGCAGAAGAGACCATGGCGGCAATCGAAGAAGCGATCGAAGCGTCGGGTGTCGATATTGATTACGATAATATAGCTGATATTTTAACACTAGAATTTCCTAATCGAAGTCGAGTCATTATTAACAAACAAACGCCATTAACCCAGATATGGGTAGCGGCCAAGTCAGGTGGCTATCACTTCGACTTCGATGAAAAAAGTAGGACCTGGTGTCTCAATACAAATCCTGAAAAAGAGCTTTTTACCCAGCTGAGCTTGTATTGTTCGGAACAATTAGGTGAACCAGTTGAGCTCAATAGCAATATCTAATGGTTAACAAAGCGCCTAATAATGCGTCTAAAAATATGGCCTTTGTTACAAAAAAAATTCGATGTCTATAAATGCCCTTAACAAAAAGAGCGTTACTTTCACGCATAACAAAGTACCTTATTGGTATAACAATTTTCAGCTTAATATGGGTACTGATAGATTTCTCAATTGATATTCGTCCAAAAAATGTGATGGCAAGTTATCATTTTACTATAACGGCGAGCGAACTTAAATTTGATAGCCCAGTCTGGTTACAGCAGGATAATTTGAGTATCCTGCTAATAAAACGGTCGACTGACCTTAACCATCAACTCAGCAAGACTAAAAAAGATCTTCAGGACATTGACAGTAACTCAAGTCATCAGCCTACCTATGCAAAGAACTTGCTTCGATCCAAAGATGAAACCTATTTCGTCTCCTATGCTTTTGGCACAGACTTCACTTGCCCCTTAGAATTAAAAGAAGACCAGACATTAAAAGAAATATGTAGTTCTGCTAGATACGACTTTGCGGGAAGAGCGCTGTCAGGCAAAAATCAATTTCAAAATCTTTCAATTCCAGATTATACTTTCAATCAGGATTATAGCCGTTTAACCATTTCTATTGATTAACCCACTCTCAATTAATCTAAGTAAATAATATGCCTACATTTGACACAGTTTCCGAAGTCGACCATCACGAACTCAGCAATGCCATTGATCAAGCTAATCGAGAGATCGGAACTCGGTATGATTTTAAAGGTTCTGATTCAAAAATTGAACAGTCCGCTAATGAGTTGACGTTAATATCAGAGTCTGAATTCCAAATTAAACAAATGGCACCTATCCTAAAAGAAAAAATGGCTAAAAGAGGCATTGATGTTAGCTGCCTAGATTTTGCTGAAATAATAGAAATGAATAAGAAGGCAAAGCAACAGGTCACTGTAAAAGAAGGTTTAGATAAAGATATAGCCCGTAAGATTATCAAACTGATTAAAGAATCAAAAATTAAGGTTCAGGCAGCCATTCAAGATGAGCAGGTGAGAGTGACGGGTAAGAAGCGGGATGAGCTTCAACAGGTTATGCAATTATTACGAGAGGCTGATTTGGGCATTCCCTTACAATTTAATAACTTCCGTGACTAAATAGGAGTTTTTGGCGTCTTTAGTTCTTAGCCGTCAGGTAAACGTCAAAACGAATCGTTTTCTCACGATAAACTATATCTGGTTGTCGATCACAAAACGGGGGTGACTTTAAAGGCCGTTTCATAACCACGCGATTATTCGCTTGTTTTAAGGCAAGGCTAAAGGTTAACTCAATGTCGACATTGCTGGTCATCTGCTGCAGTAATTGCATTTCTTTCGAAGGTTTAGCGCTTGATTTATGATTCGAGAACATAGGATCTAAATAAATGCAGTCAAATTCACCTGAGCCCTCATGTTGGACTAAAAAGTCACGGCCTGTAATGTTCAGTGTAATAATGCGATCTATGGTCTGTGTCAGTCTCGAATGTGCTTTGGCACATTTTAATGAATGAGCGGTAATCGCGTAAATCAATCTGTTTTGTTCAAGCATGGTAACGAATCGACCCCCATGAGCGATCATGACACTGTCCATTCCCCAACCGCCCGTTAAGTCTAAAACCGTTTTGATACTGCGCTGCTTATTGCTACAGGCTTTTAATAGCAATTGATTGGGCTGCAGTAACCGAGTTAAAAAATGTTGATCTAAGAAAGAATGATTGATATTGAATTGTTCGCCCTGAATCAAAACACCGTTATCACCAAGATCAATCTGATACCTTAAGTTAGCATTCGGATTCGATTCGAATGACTTTTTTAATTCTGCCTCAATGACTGAAGATAAACAGATCATAATATGTGACTAGTAATGAGGTGGCACCTCAGAGCCTGATCCTTGATCTGGCATCTGAGATTTTAAGTCCAGATATTGAAATTTAAGGTCTTGGTAATCCGCCTTCAATTTGGCAATGTCTCGATCCTGGCGTGTGACAATGTCATTAAGCGTTTGCACCGTGTATTCTTGCTCTGCAAACAGAATTTCAAGTTTAGCAATTTTTTCAAGGCTAGTAGTATTCATGAAAGTTAACTCGTTTAAAAGAATGATATTTTATCAAAAATACATGATTCTAAGTGAGCGATCTTTAGTTATTATCGACAATGTCGCACTGAGTAACTTTTTGTACTGATATCTCCGTGATAAGGGGCAAAAATTGACATTGATTTTAAAGATGCAACTTACCATAAGTCATTTTAGTATCATAATTAGCCTTAATGAGTTGACTGTAATGGCCGATATCCAATTGCTGATTAACGCTCTAAAACAACAACAGGTGATAAACGTGAACGATCAAAAGATTGATGCAAACGAAAGTGACACAAAGGTCATTCCAGTAGAAATGGACCATAGAGAGCATCAGTTAAATACCATTCAGTCGCTACTGACTAAAAGGCAGGCTGTTTTAGTGGCGATGTGCAGTTTGGCAGAACTTGAACTAGAAGAAGTTAAATTCTCGTCAGCATTAGAGGGCCTGAAAACATTCAGTCAGGCACTGGTCGACTATTCAGCTCTTGGGCATTTTGAAATTTATGAACGCATCATTGACGGCAACGAGCGACGTGTCAATGTCAAAAAAGTTGCCAACGTTGTTTATCCTTTGATATCAAAAACGACGAATAAATTTCTGGCGTTTAACGATAAATATGATGGTGCTGACGACCAAGACAGCTTGACCAATCTCTATAAAGATTTATCTCTAATTG
>JBLHWR010000040.1:0-16106 GCA_047629275.1 Gammaproteobacteria bacterium | reverse complement strand
TAACTGTCTGTACCCTTTTTAGCGAACAATCACGCAATTTGCCTCAGCAATATCCAAGATCTTTCTCGATACGCTGCCCATTACCAACCCTTTCATTTTGCCTAGTCCTCGCGTACCGAGAACAATCGTATCGATATTCCTACGCTTGGCAAAGCCAACCACACTAGAGGCTGGATCACCGCTACCAATGGCTGTTTGTATCTTAAGAGCACCTTCTTTTTTCGCCAACGCCGAAGCTTCACTCAATATAGTGGTGGCAACCTGTCGCAAAATATCCTCACGCGTATGGTTGAACTCTTCTAGCTCAGGCGCTTCCTTTAAAACCGCAGGCAGCTGCATATCCCTAATCACATGTAAAATTAGTAATTCTGCATCATGAATAGAGGCCAGATAAGCCGCCATCATCACAGCACGATTAGATACGTCTGAGGCATCAGCTCCCACAAGAATTTTTTTAATCATTAAATTTAATCACTGACTGATGTTCTCAAAAAAATTTAACCCTATCACGCGCCCAGTAGACTAAGGTGAGCACACCCTTAACTTCAATAATTTGCACGGGATTATATTGGCATTTTAACCAAATATCTATTTTATTAAGGTATGTTAATAATTGAGAACAAAAAACTTTATGGCCACACAAATGCAGGCAAAAAAGAGGGCGGTGCTAATGAGTCGGATATATTGATTTCCTGCCAATTATTTTCATCAATCATCTCAATTTTTGGCCCTGCATGCTTTACATAATCACGGCCTTCTAACACACGAACAGCTTGATCGATTGAGATTCTACCTTGCATAACCGGCGCATCGGTAGGTGCCGCTAAAATGCGTCCACGACGAATACCACGATAGACCGCTGGCGTAAAATAAGTGGAAACAATTTCAATATTATTTTCAAGATGCCTGTTTCGTAGAGTGCTAATTGCAGCTTCTGCCATTAATGCATTCCCTACGATATAGTCAACATCAGGATGAGATTCCAATACTTCCTGTACAAGTGTGCGCTGAATTTCCTTTCCAGTATCGCCCCATTTAGTCACTACAACATCTACTGCACTGTCAGCCAGACCACTTTTAAAGCCTGACTCAATGAAGCCAACCCAGCCAGCACCTTTAGGCCCTGGAAACCAGGCCACTTTGACTGGTGTTGATCCTGATGGGTGCCGATTAGCAAGAAACTCACCTGCAGAATGCCCCATTGTAACCCAAGAAACACCCGACTTGGCAGTAATGCCTAAATTATCAATATCATTTACTGTGGCTAAAACTGGCATTTTTTTGGAAATCTCAAGTATCGTCTCGTTAAGGCCGCGAAAAGAAACTGGCCCCACGATTAGAGCATCTGCTCGATCAGCCGTGCATTGCTCTATCTGCTGTCGCTGTCGCTCCAAATTAGGATATCCGCCAGCTTCCACCAACGTAAACGAAACCCCAAGTCGCTTTGCCGCTTGAACCATGCCGAAATTAACATTAAGCCAATAAGCATCTTTTAAGTGTGGATAGGCTATGCATAAATGCCATTGTCGGCTGGCCACTTTAGTCGGCTCATAATCGATAAAGCGACTTTCACTCGAATAATCAAAAGGTACTGACCAGGTTTCAAGCCGCCAGGTTTCGGCTCGAACCGAACTAACCATTACAAGCATAATTAGAACAGGAATAATCAATAGCGGCGAAAAAAATAATCTATACAATTGGGTACGGCCAGACAAATAGTAAATTGATTTATTATTGTACGCTTGCATTTTTCAACTGCAAGGCGCAGCATTTTGTTATGCGAAAACTTGGAATTGCAGCAAAATTATATTTAGCTTTTGGCAGCATATTCTTGCTGGCAGTTGCTGCGTCTTATGTTGGACTGCAGGGTTTTCTGCATATATCTGAATCACAAAACTCTGTCATTGATGAAGCAATCCCCGGATTGCGTCAGGCCCACAAACTATCGGCAATCAACGCATCGATCAGTTCTGCCGCGAATCAACTGATCAAGGCTAGTAGTGACCCCGAACGTGAGAGAATCAGTTCAGACCTATTCTTTCAGGTTGTTCTGGTTAAATCGTTACTCGACGATTTCCAGCAACAAGCATTTGCGGTTGGATCATTACAAGCGCTCCGATTGACCATTAACAAGATCGAAGCTAAGTTACACCAGCAAGACGAACTAGTACGCCAAAGAATTCAACAACAAGCACGCTTTAATCGATTGGCCAGCAGGTTAATTGCATCCACCGACGAACTCAATGAGCTTGCTGACTCGCTAGTTGCGAATGCAGCGACCACCAGCACGGCCATTACATCTAACCTTTACGACCTGGTTCAGAACGACGCTAGCAAACAAGAACTTTATCGTGTTTTTGACCGTTTAGTAGAGGTCGATCTTGATGCAATGGAGAGGATGTATGAACTTCGTTTGCGTAGCGCCAATTTGAACGGCCTATTTAATCGTGTCACCAAGGAGTCTGACTTACCTGAACTGAATGCTTTACGCCAACGAACTACCGAAACACTTAATATTTTAAAACGCCGTGTTAACGAAATTAACGATCCAAAAAGACGTCAAAAAGCAAAAGAGTTATTGAGTTTAATGTTACTTGATAGCGCTCCTGATGATGCTAATGGGATATTTGAAACACGAATTTCACTCATGGCAATACGGGTGGCTCTAGCGCAGGTTTCAGTAGAAACAGCTGAAGCCTCACTAGCATTAAATGGAATAGTAAACGAACTCAATACGCGAGGTGGAGCACTCATCAACCAAGTATCAATGACTGCAAAAGAGTCACTCGATACCAGCCGTAGTTGGTTTGGATTTATTTCCATTATTCTTTTATTAGTCGCTGCCGCAATTTTGTGGTGGTTTATCAAGCGCAACGTTATTCGACGATTGTTGTCACTTGAATCAGCGACTCGATCTATCACCGACGGCAACTATAATGTCAACATTATAGTTGAGGGCCACGACGAGCTGACCGACATGGGCAAAGCGTTGCAAGGCTTTCGTAATAATGCAATCGAAAAACACAAGCTTGACCAAGAACTGCGAGAGCATAAAGATCACCTCGAGGAACTCGTCGAAGAACGCTCAGAACAACTTCGTAAAACCAACGAAATGCTTCTAGAAGAAGCACAAAATCATGCATTGGCTCGTGAAAAAGCGGAGCAAGCCAATCAGGCCAAAACGGCATTTCTTGCCACGATGAGTCACGAGCTTCGCACTCCTTTAAGCGGTGCGCTCGGTACATTAAAATTATTGTCTGATACGCAACTACAATCGCATCAATCTGACTATATACATATTATCAACTCGGCAAATACAACACTGTTAGACATCGTAAATGATATTTTAGGTTATTCACAACTTGAGACAGGTAAACTCAAAGTTTCGAATCGTCCTTTTGAACTATCCAAGTTACTTGATAATGTCATTGGCCTAATGAATGTGTCAGTGCGGGAAAAGCATAATAGTTTGCAGCTCGTGAAGAAAAACCCATTATCGCACTGGCTAAAGGGTGATTCGGGGAAGTTACATCAAATATTGATTAACCTCATCGGCAATGCCAACAAATTCACAGATAAAGGACTAATTACTTTGCAAGTTAGCAGTCATCTAAACGAGTTACAAAACACGGTACAAATTCACTTTTTGGTTGAAGATAGCGGCATTGGTATCGCGAAACACAAACAAGCTGAAGTTTTTCAAGCATTCACTCAGGTTGATACCAGCAGTGCACGACGCTATGGTGGAATTGGTCTAGGACTGGCTATTTGTGATCGCTTGGTCGACGCAATGGGCGGTAAAATTACACTCAATAGCGAACTAGGATCAGGTACCGCGATTGGTTTCACTCTTGAAATTGGCTTATGTGATTCAGCACCAGTCAGCCAGAAATTGGCTACTTTTCCTATCACCATTATCAATGGCATCGACGTATTAATGGTAGAAGATGATGCGACTAATAGTATGGTAACAAGTAATTATCTGGAGCATTTAGGCTACAGAGTAACTGCCGCACAAACCGGTGAAGAGGCTCTTAAATTCCTTGATGTCGTCAAACCTTCGCTGGTTTTGCTAGATATTAGCCTACCCGGCATTGATGGACTCACTATCTTGAAACACATACGAGCTCATGCCGACAATTTAATATCTAATATGCCGGTTATAGCCATGTCAGCCCATGTTTTTACCGAAGAGGTTGAAAGCTATTTAAAGGCAGGCATGAATGGATTTCTTGGCAAACCATTTTCAATAGAAAACCTCGAACAAGCAATAGCTACAGTTGCTAGTAGTAGCGTTATTATAGATAATCCCAACGATTCAAAAACTCAACTAAGCACCAAAACATTTAATGCTTCATTAGTTGACGTTGATATCGACCGTCTTGGACTTAATCGGGTTGAAAAAATAGTTGGTTTATACCTTAAGACCAGCGATAAACTAAAGTATGAATTGTTAGAGTCCATTGCAAACAGCAATTTTGACCAGATAAAAACAGAGGCTCACAAATTAAACGGTGCTGCCGGTAATTTTGGATTCGAGCGCTTATGCGGAATTCTTGGTGAGATGGAAGTAGCGGCCATCGATAGTGAAAAAATCTCTGCAACGCTCGTGGGTCAATTCAAAACCGCATTTAGTGAGTCAACAACAGCGCTTAATCTTTATATGACTAAGCAAGTTGTCACTCTTTCTCAAACTAGCTCCATTTCCTGATTAACAACGCCAACGAAACTAATACACTTCACTGGCAAATAAATAACCTTCGCCATGTACTGTTAGAATTGTTTGAGGCGCATGACTGTCTCGTTCTATTTTATTTCGCAACCGCAATACCAGCACGTCGATTGTCCTCTCATTTGGCTCCCAAACGCGGTGCGTCACTTTCTCCATGAGCCATTCACGGTGCAATGTTCTGCCGGGATGTTCAAGAAAAGTAACCAATAATTCAAATTCGCCTCGAGTCAACGCCAAATTTTCTTGTGTGTCCGACGATAAACAACGCCTAGATAAATCGAGCGTCCACCCTGAAAAGGATTTAGTGCGCTGCTTATGGTGCTTTTTTTGATCGGAGTGCTTTCGTCTGATGAGATTCTTGACTCGTGCTAACAGCTCTCTAGGGTTGAATGGTTTAGTGACATAATCGTCCGCACCTATTTCGAGACCCACGATCCGATCGATTTCGTCATCCCGTGCAGTTACCAAAATAATGCCTACATCGGTCTTTTCACTCAACTCTCTAGCCAGTTGCAAACCATCGTTTCCAGGTAGGTTTATATCCATTAACACTACATCAATTGTAGACTCTGCAATCATCCGATGAATACCCTCTCCATCTTCTGATTGGCTAACACGATAATTCTCAGTTTCAAAATAGGCCGCAATTCGCTCTCGCGTAACGGCGTCATCTTCAACAATCAGTAAATGATGGGTCTTATTGGTATCTGTCACAATGCGCCGCGTTTAATTATGCCTGCCTATCTAGATCATAAGATATTATCAGATAGTTACTCTATCGACTATATTAAATACTGAGGAAAACGACGGTTTAAACTACATTAAAGCTTCACAAATCAATTTATTCCAGCCATCACAGCACTCAACTATTTGTGTGCAGCTTATTAACAGGAATGAACCATCAAGGAATTCTATTAACAATTCGGAGCCCATAGTATTTAATCACTATATATAATTAAATGGTTATTGCTGCAGTTGTAAGAACTGTTGGCAGATAACAGCTACTAAAAAATATTAATTAAGATGTCGCTCACAAAGTTATCACTCACAAAGTTATTGTGATAGTTTAATTAATTATCAATCTAATAATCCTAGGAGGATAGTATGATTTTAAGCAAGCTTAAATTAAAGGTTTTACCACCAGTACTCGCGGCCACAATGGCTGCAGTGTCTTGTGCAACTTATGCCGATAGTAACGAACCTATCAGAATCCCTATTAAAAACTGGTCAAGCCAGATAGTGATGGCACATGTTATTGGCGGTATGTTTGAAAGCATGGGCAACAGAGTTGAATATGTACCTGTTGATAACCAAGCAAGCTTTGAAGCTGTCCGTGCCGGAGACCTCACTATAGTTCACGAAGTCTGGCAGTCAACCATGCAAAATGGTTACTACAATGCGATGGAAAAAGGTGGTTTGATTGATGCCGGTACCCATGACGTAGTCACTAAAGAAGAAATGGGCGTTCCAAATTGGGTTATCGAAAAAGGTCTGTGCCCAGGTCTTCCAAAGTGGGAAGCATTGAAAGATTGTCACGCAGCTTTTGCAACGCCTGATTCTGGCGGTAAAGGTCGTTGGTTAGAAGGCCCACAAAGCTGGCACGGCGACGTCATGCCTAACCGCGTTAAGGGTCTAGGCTTAGATAGTAAATGGACTGTTAAATTTGCTGGTGCAGCTGACGCATTGTGGACAGAATTAAAGGCTGCTGAAAAAGAAGGTCGAGGTACTGTAATATTCAACTGGTCTCCAAACTTCACTGATGCAACCGGTTTCACTTTCATTGAATTTCCTCCCTATACTGACGGTTGTAGACTGGCTGACGGTGGTAGTCTTGCAACTACAGGCTGTGGTTCACCCACGGGTTGGTTGAAGAAAGGTGCTAACTACAAGTTCCCAAAAACTCATCCACAAGCTTATGCAGCTTTCTCAAAACTAACTTTCAACAAGACAAATATTGGTCAAATGGCCGCTTTGGTTGACGTTGATGGTCTAACTCATGCCGATGCCGCTAAGAAATGGTTGTCTAGTAATGAAGATGTATGGATGCATTGGACCAAATCTACACTGGGTGCTGGCAACTAGGCTAATTATTTTTTGATGATTATTTCATCTGTTAAAGGCGTGTAAATATTAGTCCCCCACTATAAAGGGGGGCTAATATTCTTTTACTGACGATGGATGCTAATTTTAAAAACTTGGAGCACTCCTCAAGTAATTCTAATAATAATTAATGCCTGTTTTTGCTCTATAAGCCCACCTAAAGACTACCCTAAAAATGGGTATATTCAATTCACAAACAGGCACACAATGCACTGAGCTAATCGCTTCACTTTGATGAATGATGTGATTGTTTTAACCTATTAATTTTGTTAGACGAGAAATACGCTATGTCCTCCGAAAATCAATCTACAAATAATGACGATATTATTATTAAATGTGATTCTGTATTCAAGATTTTTGGCGACAATGCATCTAAGGTGCTTGAATCGTCTAATGGCAACGTAGATGCTGGAAAATTCTTAAGCGCAGGCTGTGTTGTCGGTGTGAACAACGCATCTTTTGAAGTACGCAAAGGCGAATTACTTATATTAATGGGATTGTCAGGATCTGGGAAATCGACTTTATTACGATGTATTTCCAGATTAACCGAACCCACTGCCGGTAAAATTTTCATTGAAGGCGAAGACTTGCTTGCGATGAACAATAAGGAGCTTATCGAGCTACGCCGCAACAAAATGGGCATGGTGTTCCAAAGTTTTGGTCTGTTACCGCACAAGACAGTTTTAGAAAACATTGCTTTCCCGTTGCAGGTAAAAGGACTAAGCACTAAAGAAAGTATGCTGCGAGCCAAAGAAATGGCCGAGCTCGTTAGCCTTGGTGGACGTGAAAACTATTTCCCACGACAATTGTCAGGCGGACAACAACAACGTGTTGGCATTGCGCGTTCACTCGCTGTTGAGCCAGACATCTGGTTCCTTGACGAACCGTTTTCAGCACTAGATCCATTAATTCGAAAAGAAATGCAGGATGAGTTTATTCGTCTGCGCAAAGTGTTAAACAAAACTATTCTTTTCGTTACACACGACTTTGACGAAGCCTTGCGGCTCGCAGACCGTATCGCAATTATGAAAGAAGGCGTCATAGAGCAGCTCGATACTCCAGCCAACATTGTACTTAACCCTGCGACAGACTATGTGCGTAAATTCACTAAAGAAGTACCCAGAGAAAAGGTACTCAAAATAGGCTCTATCATGGAGCCACTCAATCCCTCAGAGAAATTTGGCGATCTCAAAGTTTCCAGAAATGCCGTTGTTGAAACAGTTGCTAAAGCTATCCTGTCTCAAGATAAACCGGTTGCAGTGGTTGATGAAAATAATCAAATCGTAGGTTCACTTCATGCGTCTCACGTCATTAATATGATATTTGGCGGAAGATCCGAAAAGTCAGCATAGGATTGATCACCATGAATTTCTCAATAAAAAATTCAAAGGCATTACAGTTCGTGTTACTGCTAGTCGCTTTTTTTGTTTTAAATGCACTCATCACTCCATCAGAATCTAATTATCTATGGCGTTTACCCCCACTACTTAGTTCACTACCAACGCTCATTAATGATGCTGTTCAGTTTATCATGTTTGACTGGATGCCAATTCAAGTCTATGACCCTTCTATTCAAGAATTTGAAGAAAAGGCCTTGTTCCGAGAAATCACCAGATCAATTTCTAATGGATTTCTGTTCGTTATTACATTTATTAGAGAAATTTTCCTTGGCGGGCCGAAAACAATCGTCGCTTTCACAAGCTGGGATTTTGTTAGCGAAAACTCTTGGGCTACCTGGCCGGCTCTTCCGTGGACCGTCGTTTCTGGCTGGGCAATTGTTCTTGGATTTAAATTACAAGGTATCAGACTTGCATTACTAGCCGCAGTATCCACAACCTACATTGGTGTTTTTGGTCAATGGGAACCATCAATGCAAACATTATCGTTTGTTTTAATAGCCGCGCCTGTGTCTGTATTACTAGGCTTGGCACTTGGTATATGGGGCTATAAAAACAAACTGGTCGAAACCGCACTCAACCCACTGCTCAATGTTGCTCAAACAATGCCGCACTATTCTTATCTGGTACCCGTCATTGTGCTATTTGGTGTTGGTGATCAGGCCGCTGCGATTGCCACAATTTTCTTTGCTACACCGCCGATGGTACGGCTTACCCTATTAGGCTTAAAGAACATTCCTCCTGAAATTGTCGATGCGGGCATGATGAACGGCTGTACTCAATATCAACTGTTGAACAAAGTACAAATTCCAACCGCAAGGCGTGACATTTTAATTGGTGTTAATCAAGTCGTTATGCAATGTCTTGCGATGACTGTTATCGCCTCATTCATCGGTGCTCAGGGCCTCGGATCTAATCTGATGATTGCACTTAATTCACTCAAAATTGGTTCTGGTCTTGAAATTGGTATCTGCATCGTTTTGATCGCAGTAATGCTAGATAAAATGTCGTTGGCCTGGGCTAACAAGCAAATCGATTATTTTTCTGACCAAGGCTTTTGGGATCGTCACAAATATTTAATTATTTGTGCGTTGATATTGCTCATAGGGATCTTTTTTGCCTACCTTGGAAAATCTTTTTTCAAAGAAAATTTTAATTATCTATATATCATTCCACATAATAAAGGAATCACCACCGCACCCTTTTGGCAAGCTGCCGTTGATTGGATTTGGGACACTTTCTTTTTCTCGCTCAAAAGCTTCAACGAATTTTTAATTATAAACATTTTAGTGCCAATGAAAGAGGCTTATTTGGGAATGCCTGTCGCGGCAACATTCTTGCTAGTAATGGGGACCGCCTTTATTCTTGCGGGCATTCGATCAGCCTTCATCGTAGCTGGCTTTCTATTATTCATTGCATTTTCAGAGTACTGGGACAGAGCCCTAATTACCGCCTACATGACTTCTTTTGCAGTCATAGTTGCGGCTGTCTTGGGTATTACAGTGGGTTCACTATGTGCGCAAAATAATCGTGCGACCAAGGTCATTCTATTTATCTGTGATTTCTTCCAGACATTCCCATCATTCATCTATCTGATTCCTGTCATCATGCTTTTTGGCATTACAGACACATCCGTCATTATTGCTGCGATTGTATATGCCTTAGTACCGGCTACACGGTATACCGTAGAAGGCCTTCGTAATGTGCCCTCAGTACTGCGTGATGCGGGATCAATGATGGGTGTTTCTAAAATGCAACAATGGCTTTCAATTGATCTTCCACTAGCTTTTCCACATATCATGCTAGGTGTTAATCAAACAGTCGTGTTTTCGTTGTTCATGGTAATAATTGGGGCCTTTATTGGCACCACAGATTTGGGACAGCTTATTCTAAAAGCTATTTCAGATTCACGGGGTACTGGTATCGGTTTAACTCTTGGACTCTGTGTTGCCTTCATTGGTCTCGCAGTTGATCAAATACTTCGGACCTGGGCCAATGATAGGAAAAAAGCACTCGGATTAGAGTAACGGAGTCTGTTATCCACCTTTTTGAAAAACATGTCGTTTTAATGATTATAAAGAGACCAGAGATGAATTAAGATAAAGACACTCGCTTAATAGTTTTTGTGAGCACTAACGTCTATTGACTAATTAACCTGATAATTGCTCATTAACATGATTTCTACTCAATCTCCCGTTCAGTTCAATGATGCCTTACCTGCTTCTACTGACGTTGTTATCATTGGTGCAGGTATCATTGGTATTACTACTGCTTGGTTCTTGGCCAAACAAGGCATCAAAGTTTTAGTTTGTGATAAAGGTCGAGTAGCCGGAGAGCAATCAAGCCGTAACTGGGGATGGATTCGTCAACAGGGTCGTGACGAAGCCGAATTGCCCATCATGATGGAAAGCATGACCCTATGGGAAAACCTATCAAATGACATTGGAGTTGATATAGGTTTCAGACGTGAAGGAAGCCTATACTTATGCGAAAGCGAAGCCGAACTTGCGCGCCATGAAGACTTCCTATCATTTTCAAAGCAGTATGGATTAGAATCAAGCAGACTGAATAGCAAGGAAATTCAACGCCAATTAAACGGTTCACCAGGCCGCTGGAGACACGCAGTTTATACCCCAAGTGATGCTAGAGCGGAACCTTCATTGGTTGTGCCAGCCATTGCAGAGGCATGTTCTAGTCATGGCGTCACAATCAAAGAAGCCTGTGCGGTACGCCAGATATCGACAACGAATGGGCACGTTGACGGCGTACATACCGAACACGGCCTAGTCAAATGCTCTACTGTATTGTGCTGTGGTGGTGCTTGGTCTTCTGCATTGCTCTATCAAAACGGATTGCATTTGCCACAATTGTCGGTAAAGGCAAGCGTTGCTCGAACCGAAAAATCACCCTTGATCTTCAACGGAAATGCAGCAGGTAGTGGTCTCGCATTCAGACGGCGTATGGATGGGGGATATACAATTGCGATGACGGATTTCCTCGAGGTTTTCCCTACGGCACAAAGCTTTCGACAGCTTGGTGCTTTCTTACCGTTGTTACGCGTTGCCCACAAAAAACTTAAACTTCGAGTCGGAACTGATTTAAGAGAACGTTTTCTGTCACCCAGAAAATGGACAAAGGATGACATCACTATCTTTGAAAAGAATCGAGTACTTAATCCGGTGCCCTCAAATTATTCACTTCAAAGGATGAAGAAAGTTTTGAATGATCGGCTACCAGAACTAAGCAACATAGCGATCATCGAAAGCTGGGGTGGCATGATCGATGCCACACCTGACGCTGTACCAGTGATGGATAGTAGTGACGCTGTAAAAGGACTGTTTATTGCAACAGGGTTTAGTGGCCATGGCTTTGGTATTGGGCCAGCTGCAGGCAAAATTATGGCTGCATTAATACAAGGCAATGCCAGTGGACACGACTTATCCCGTTTTCGCTTCTCAAGATTCAGTGACGGTAGCCGTTTAAAACTAGGTCCCTCTATTTAATCAATAGGTTAGTTATACATTTACAAAAATTGAAATTGCATTTTGCTTCTAAGAACGACTACAAATAAAGTTTGAACGCCTAAATTCCTGTCATATCCAGTCTAGAATACCGATGCCTCATTTTCCAAAACCTGATTAAACGATGTTCAGCGTCCAGATTCGTTATGCTACATAGCTTGCTTACAGCCACAACAACACAGTTTGATGAAACCCATTATAAATCCCAAGCGCTGCGCTATCTTCAGACGGTTTGCCTTGGGAGGTAGTTACACCGGTATCTGGTCATCTTAAGTTTCACCAGTTTTTTTTGACTGGCCTTGACGTTCTGATTTCTATTATCACACCCTGTTCAACACCTCCTTTAGATCAATAATTCAATCCGTCAAGGTCGTTTTTTTAGGGCGGGTACACTCATGTTTAGCTTCAGAATTATAGCAATTAATTTGATTATTGACTCATAACGGCAGCTTTCCAGAAATAATGACACGAGCATCTACTACGGCGTAACCATTGGGATAGACTATCACTGGATTAAGGTCTAGCTCATGAATCTCAGTGTGTGTCTCGACGATACTCGATACTTTTAGTAGCAGATCGACTAACGCATTTTTATCTACTGCGGCTTCGCCACGGATTCCTTCCAAAACCTTGCTAGCTTTAATCTGTTCAATCATTGAGAAAGCATCCTGACGACTTAAAGGAATGGAACGAAAGGCAACATCCTCCAGAACCTCAACAAAAATACCACCAAGTCCAAACATCAAAACCGGACCAAAAAAAGGATCACGGCTTACACCAACAATAACCTCTACACCTTTTGCAGCCATTGGTGTGACCAGCATGCCTTCAATTTCCGCATCCGCTTTATAATGCAGACAAGAGCTCAAGATTTCTTTACAGCCTTGACGAAGAGCGGGTTCACCAGACAGATTCAACTTAACACCACCAGCATCTGATTTATGCAAAATATCCTTTGAAACCACTTTCATCGCCATCAGCGTATCGCCAAAATCAGCCATAACCTGACTGTAATCAGCCTCTCTTCGAATCACTCGTTGCTCAGGCATATCAATACCATATTGACTCAACATGGATTTCGCTTCGAATTCGAATAAATCTCGACCCTCACGCTGGGCACGCTGGAAAACAGCACAAACCTCTGGATCCGCTCTCAAGGGATGCTGTATTTCAGCAGTTTTGCAGCGATGAATATAATCACCACGCTCCCCCAGTGCCGCTATCACTTGTACTGCATGTTCGATGGAATCGTAAACAGGTATCCCACCGTTACGCAACAATAACAAAGGTTCAGGCTTAATTGACGCATACAGACTATAAACCACCAGTGGTTTATCAGTACGTTTCGAAAGATTGACAATTGATTTCGCAGTGATCAATTCTACTGGTTTTAGTTCTTCAGCAAAACGAATGCCGTAGCCACCAAACATTCCAACTAAAAAGACCATGTCAACATTTTCATCCGCAACTAATATCTCTAGGCAGCTGGAAAATAAAGCAGGGTTATCGTCGGTACTACCAGCTACATCAACAGGGTTAATCAGTGATGCCTGAGGGAACAAAATACAGCCCAGAGCTGCTATTGTGACTTCGCTGAAACTCGCCAGTTTTAGACCCGCTTCTATCAAACGGTCGGAGGCGATAGTTGCCTGTCCACCACCATCGGATAATATTGCAACCCGCTTACCCTCAGCCTTGAGTAGCAACCCCAATCCTTCAGCGACTGTCAGCAGTTCATCAGAGCGGTTAACTACGTTCACACCAGATTGGCGTAACAAATCCACAGTCATAGCGTAGCTTCCAGCCAGCGCACCCGTATGAGAGCAGGCTGCTTTTTGCCCTGCTTTGGTGCTGCCCGACTTGTAAACGACCACAGGTTTGATCTGAGTGGTCTGTCGTGCCACATCGAGGAACGCTCGACCATTTTTGAAACCTTCAATATAAAAAGTAGCAACCGAAGTATTATCTTCTTCCCCTAAGAAACGTAGGTAGTCCGCAAAATCAACATCAACCTGGTTTCCTGGCCCTATATAAATACTGAAACCGATGTGGCCGTTTTTAGCTGCTTCTAGGGCCAGCGCGAGTAACATGTTTCCAGACTGAGAAATGATACCAACGTTTCCAGACTTCACATTATCAAGTGCTAGCAAATTGATCTTTTTATGTAGATTAAATATACCAGAAGTGTTGGGCCCAATAATTCTCACGCTGGCTTTGCGCGCAGCAGCCAATACTTGGCACTCCAACTGTAGGCCAGCTTCTCCAGTTTCCCCAAATCCACTGGCCAAAACAATAGCGCCTTTGATGCCATTTGTTCCACACTGTTCGAGGATAGAGGGTAGAGTCTTGGCAGGGGTACAAATTAAAGCAAGGTCAACAGCTTCAGGTAGCGCCATTATTGTAGGATAGGTTTTTACACCCAGTATTGCTTCCACCTTTGGGTTAATTGGATAGATAGAGCCCTCATACCCATCTTTTATTAGCCCAAATAGAGCTTTGTAACCGCGTTTTGTTGGATCCGAGGAAGCACCAACTATGGCAATAGAGTTAGGTGCTAAGAATTCGTGTAAGAAACTGGTCATTAATTGTAATGGTCAATTGCCTTTAAATATAGGCGAACGATTTTCTATAAAGGCATCAACCCCCTCTTGCCAATCTGCCGTAGTGGAACAGGTATACACTGCATCTAACTCAAGTTGTAATTGCGCATCAATATCTAGGTTGGATGAATTATTCAGTAATTTTTTCACCAAACCCATAGCAATTGGAGCCTTACTGGCTAACTCAGCAACCAATTTTTTGGCTCTTTGATGAAGGAGCGCTCCATCCACGGCTTCAGTGACCAGACCTATTCGCTCTGCTTCGACACCATCGATACGAGACCCCATGAAGATAAGCTGTCGGGCCTTCGCCATACCCACCAATGCGGGTAAAGACCGCGTAACACCACCACCAACGCAACTACCGATACTCACTTCAGGGAAACCAATCTGTGCGGCTTTGTCCATCAACACAAAGTCACAGCTCACTGCTATTTCAGCACCAGCACCCAGAGCGTAACCGTTGACCACCGACACTACGGGCTTGCTCAAGCGGAAGATTTTTTCACAAACATTGTTGCCGAGCTGCAGGTACTGACGACGTTGGTATAGGGAGCGCTCAGCAGTGCTATGTTCTTTCATATCGGCACCAACGCAAAATGCCCGGCCTTCTCCCGTCAAAAGAACCACACGCACGTTGGCATCAGATTCTGACAACCTCAAAGCATCAAGCAATTCTTCGTAGAACTTCTCTATAACTGCGTTTAAACGATGCGGACGATTGAAACGGATCTCCACGTAGTCGTCGTGCTTTAAATAAATGAGCGTTTCAAAACCTTTTTTATTCAAAATAGAACCCTGACTATTAGACTCACTTCGTTAGCAATAAGAATTGGATTTCAACTACCCCAACAACTAGGGATGTCTCAGAAATCTAACTGAAACTTTTTTACTACCCGCTAATTTAATTATAAAATTTGGCTCAAAAATTCTTGCGTTCTCGGATCTTTTGCCTCGGTAAAAAATGTAGCTGGAGGACCATGCTCAACAATAACGCCACGATCTGTAAAATAGATGTGATCAGCAATTTCACGAGCAAATCCCATTTCATGAGTGACTAAAATGCAGGTCATGCCTTTCTGTGCCAGATCCTTTATTGCGAGCAATACTTCATTAACCGTCTCCGGATCAAGAGCAGCAGTTACTTCGTCGAACAACATCACCTCTGGATCCATCGCTAATGACCGAGCTATCGCTACACGTTGTTGTTGCCCACCTGATAACTCACCTGGATAACTACTTTCTTTGCCGACTAGATTGACACGCTCAATGAGTTGTCGAGCTTTTTCTTCAACTTCTTTTACCGGTTGATTGAGCACTTTCAGTGGTGCCATCATGATGTTTTCAAGCGCTGTTTTGTGCGGAAATAAATTATATTGCTGGAACACCATGCCAACCTTTTTGCGAAGTTCGAGCTTATCAAGGTTCGCATCATTCACTTCCATACCTTTGACTTTTATCGAACCACTATTGATGTCATTCAAAGCGTTGATGCAACGGATAAGAGTTGATTTACCTGATCCTGAAGGGCCAATAATACAAATGACCTCACCCTTCATGACATCGATTGTTATGCCTTTTAATACTTCAAGTTCACCAAAGGACTTATGAACATCTTTGATCGAGACAATGGGTTGGTCTGAAGACCAGTCAGTTGTTGTAGACATAATATTCAACTCGGTTACTCGTTCACGGCAAAGCGATGTTCTAGTCGCCGCGTAAATTTGGCAATTGGGTAACTATAAATAAAGAACCA
>JBLHWR010000039.1:0-16127 GCA_047629275.1 Gammaproteobacteria bacterium | reverse complement strand
GCGCGAATACGCTGGATTTTGCCCGTTCTATCGTCAATATGTACGAACCACGAAAACGACTCGACGTAGGTACTTGGGGCATTATGGGTATTGGCATGGGTTTTGCTGTTGCTGCTGCTGTGGTGACAGGTAAGCCAGTCATTGCTGTCGAGGGGGACAGTGCCTTTGGTTTTAGCGGCATGGAAGTCGAAACTATCTGTCGATACAACTTGCCGGTCTGCGTTGTTGTGTTCAATAATAATGGCATATACAAAGGAATCGATAAGAATAGCAGTGGCAGTACTGATCCAGCGCCAACCGTCTTCGTCAAAAACGCACGTTACGAAATGATGATGCAAGCCTTTGGCGGTGTTGGTGTTGTTGCCAATACACCCGCCGATTTAGAAAAAGCACTGACCGAGGCCGTTGCTTCTGGTAGACCTACATTAATCAATGCCATTATTGATGAAACTGCTGGTACCGAGAGCGGGCGTATTACCAGTTTGAATCCTACCAGCGGTGCAACTAAGAAATAATTTGGCGGCTTAATTTTTCAACAAGGAAATAACCATGAGAGACACAACGTTTGCAGGCATCAAACTCTTTGATCTTATTCTACGTGCACGCCGGTTTGGCTTGTGAGTGGGTTGCCGATATGACTGCACGTGACTGTTTCAATTGAAGGGTTATGATTAAATTTAACAATAACGTATTTCACACAATCAATTACTAATAGAGGTTACTAATGTCTAAAGCACTAGACGGAGTCAGAATACTCGATTTTACTCACGTACAATCTGGACCAACTTGCACGCAATTACTCGCCTGGATGGGTGCCGATGTAATCAAAGTCGAACGCCCTGGTGTTGGTGATGCAACCAGAAAGCAACTAGCTGATGTGGAAGGTGCCGACAGTTTATATTTTACAATGCTCAACCACAACAAACGGTCTCTTACATTAAATTCTAAGAACGAAACAGGCAAAGAAGTTTTAGAACGTCTGGTTAAAAAATGTGATGTGTTAGTTGAAAATTTTGCACCGGGTGCACTCGATCGAATGGGATTTAGTTGGGAACGTATTCAAGAGCTAAACCCAAAAATGATAATGGCTTCGGTAAAAGGTTTCGGTCCAGGACCTTATGAAGATTGTAAGGTTTATGAGAATGTGGCCCAATGTGCCGGTGGCTCTGCTTCAACAACAGGCTTTCGTGATGGGCCACCATTAGTAACTGGCGCTCAAATTGGCGACTCAGGTACTGGTTTGCATTTGGCATTAGGGATTACTGCCGCATTGTTGCAACGAGCGAATACCGGAAGAGGCCAGCTAGTACAGGCACCAATGCAAGATTCGGTACTTAACTTATGCCGTGTAAAATTACGTGACCAACAACGTTTGGATACTGGACCACTGAAAGAGTACTCACAGTACGGTGAAAACGTTGAGTTTGGCGATTCAACACCCAGAGCAGGAAATGATTCAGGGGGCGGGCAACCAGGTCGAATTCTCAAGTGTAAGGGTTGGGAGATTGATCCTAATGCGTATACTTATTTCATTACTCAGGCAGCGGTCTGGCCGAAAATTTGTGATGTAGTCGGAAAGCCAGAATGGAAGGAAGACCCTGATTATGCAACGCCACCGTCCAGATTAAGTCGACTAAATGAAATCTTTGATGAGATTGAAAACTGGACCATGACCAAAACAAAATTTGAGGTAATGGAACTGTGTAATCCTCATGATATTCCAGTCGGTCCAATCCTTTCCATGAAAGAAATTTCAGAAGATGTTTCATTGCGAAAATCAGGAACAATAGTTGAAGTGGATCATCCCGAACGAGGTAAGTACCTAACAGTGGGTTGTCCTATAAAATTCTCTGATTCTTCAGTTGAAGTAACGCGTTCGCCGTTACTTGGTGAGCACACTGACGAAATCTTATCTGACGTTCTGGGTTATGATGCTGACGAAATTGCTGCCATTAGAGCATCTGGCGCAGTTTAAACTAGAAAAATATAGGAGTTAATAATGCGAATTGTAGTCCATGGACAGCAGGCTTTTGGCCGAGCAGTTTTAGAAAAATTACTGGAACGAAACGAAGATATAGTTGCAGTTTGTACGGCGCCAGATAAAGAAGGTAAACCGATGGATCCTTTGAAAGAGCTTGCGCTCGAGAAAGGATTAACGGTGCATCAACCTGCTTCTTGGAAAACACCTGAAGCGTTAGAGTTGATGCAATCCTTTGATGCTGATATTTGTATTATGGCTTATGTTTTACTATTTGTTCCACAGCCAGTGCTTGACGCACCAAAGCAAGGATCATTTCAGTATCACCCATCGTTATTACCCATGCACAGAGGCCCATCTTCCATTAACTGGCCAATTGCATTGGGTGCTGAACAAACCGGTCTAACCATATTCTGGCCAAATGAAGGTCTTGATGAAGGGCCTATTCTGTTGCAGAAATGTTGTGATATTGGACCCGATGAAACACTGGGTGACATCTATTTTAAAAAGCTATATCCAATGGGTGTTGATGCCATGATAGAGGCATTGGATTTAGTAAAAGCAGGTAATGCCCCTCAGATTAAACAAAATCTGGAAGAAGGTAGTTACGAATCCTGGTTTGGACAGCCTCAGGCTGAAATCGAATGGAGACTACCATCAGCTCAAATTTACAATACAATCCGAGCGTCTAACCCTCAACCAGGTGCTTGGACTACCAATAATGGTGTCAAAGTGCAAATTTTTGACAGTAAATTAGTTGACTCTGCAAAAGGTAAACCAGGGGCAGTATTAAGATCGGATGATAAAGGACTTGTTATTGCAACGGGTGATGATAGAGGTATTCTGATATCTAGAGTTCGTCCTGAGGGTGAAGGGAAAATCAGTGCTTCTGACTATGCGTCTGCTTGTCAATTAAGTGTAGGCGGAGTGCTTGGCTCTTAGGCCTAATACACGTATGGTTTGTGTTGATAATTAGCGGTTGCCAAATGCTGTAATAGTGAGGTCAGCTGTAGATTAAAGCTGTATTACTTATAATGTCGGATCAATCCGGTGTTACTTAAAATTGATTGATACGTTGGCAAATAGATCAGCGAAGTCGGAGTGTTTTCATGAAAGTATGTGTTGTTGGAGCTGGTGCAATTGGCGGCTATATGGGTGTTCAAATTGCAGCACAAGGACATGATGTATCGTTAATCGCTAGAGGACCCCACTTAGCTGCGATTAAGGCCAATGGTTTAACACTACGTAAGGATGGTCAGGAAACGAACGTCCGTAACGTATTTGCAACGAGTGATATGACCGAATGTGGTCCACAGGATATTGTGTTACTCGCGTTAAAATCCCATCAAATTGTTCCTGTACTGGATGATCTTAAAACTTTATTTGGCCCAGATACTGTGATGGTCGCATTGCAAAATGGAATTCCTTGGTGGTACTTTCAAGGTAACGGTGGCGATTATGAAAACCGTATTGTAGAAACAGTTGATCCCGGTGGCTCTTTAGCAAAAGGCATTGATCCTAAAAGAATTATAGGTTGTATTGCCTATCCTGCCGCTTCAATATCAGAGCCGGGTGTCATTGAACATGTTGAAGGTGATAAGTTTCCTGTTGGAGAGCTAGATGGTAGTAAATCTGAACGCTTACAAACAGTTTCTAAACTATTTGAAGCGTGTGGTTTTAAGTCTCGAATATTAACTGATATTCGGTCTGAGATATGGTTAAAGCTATGGGGTAACTTAACCTTTAATCCCATTAGCTCTTTAACTCACTCTACCCTGGTTGATATATGTCAGGATCCCCTGACGCGAGAACTCGCGACGACAATGATGACCGAAGCACAGAAAATTGCCGAAAAATTGGGCGCTTCATTTCGGGTCACCATCGAAAGACGTATCAACGGCGCGGAAAGTGTTGGTAAGCATAAAACCTCTATGTTACAGGATGTTGAAGCAGGCAAGCCGTTGGAAATTGATGGCATGTTGGGCGTCGTTATCGAATTGGGAGAAATGACGGGTGTTGATACGCCTTCTTTGAAAGCTTTATACGCCTGTGTCAGTCTTTTAAATAAAAAAATCCAAGAAGACTCTGTTTATATTAAAGAGCGTCCTCTCGGAGAATAGTTAAACGCAGATGATTGATGAAGTAATAAAAAGTCAATCAGCTGCCTAAAAACATATCGGAATAAAAACAGTCAAGGTGTGATATTGATTGAAAAAATCCCGCATAAATTTGCGACTAACTCATAGCACTCTAAATGTTAAGTTATGACTATATCGACGTTAGATAATGAAATAATAGGTCCCTGGAATCCAGGTATAAAGTCGACGCTTCCTTCTAACTACCTACCGCTATCAACGATGTTCCGCCCTGAGAATGTCACCACCACTTTTGAAACAGTCACAGAATTGAGTGACTTTACAGGTCTTCCCATCCAGCAGTTGATTCGCTTTCGTGCGGAGAGGCTCGTTGTACACGAATTGCTTATTCGTGTTTCAGCAGATATTTTTGTTTCTGATGGATCAAAGTACGAGGACCTGGGTGTCAACTTTCGAAAAGTTGTCACAACCCTATTAGATCACTATATTCAACCTTATATGGCGGAAATAACTCATCGCTTTAATGATTTTGAACAGCTAGTAAAATTAGCAGTCGATCATGAGCTATCGCTTGATTTATTCGCTGAATCCGCCATTTCAGTCAGTGTAGAAAAAAAATTTAGTTTTAGAAGTATTTTTAGAACACAAAAAAAGAAACGAAAATCAAACAGTCTTGAATCGGTTGAATTACGTGACCTGCGATTGATTGTCTTGTGGCAACAAAAAGTGTCAGTAACCACTGACCCAATGCAGCAATGTGTTCTTCGAGCCCTGGCGAAAATTGCCAATGCTATTGTGATAAAACATGGCCGATTAATTGGTGAAAGACCATTACTGTTATCGCTAATTACGGGCGAAGTTTGCAACGTACTTGGCAGTAAAATGATTGGTGAAATAATAGCGCCATTGATTAACGATGCGGCAATAAAGGAAGGCTATTTGATATTACCCGCACAGAAGGAACCCGTAATCATCAATATTAAAGGTGCTTCAGCTTCGGGGAAAAGCACCATGCGCCCGTTGCAAAAGAAACACACTCAAGCATTGGATATTAACTGGCATGACTTTGCCCTCATAAGCCCCGACATATGGCGTAAATATCTGCTGGATTATGAATCATTGGGAAAGGCCTATAAATATGCTGGCACATTGGCAGGTGATGAGTTGCCGATTATCGATCATAAGCTCGACCTTTATATCAGCCAAAAGGCGAAACAGGGGAAACTCTCCCATCTTTTAGTTGATCGTTTTCGTTTTGATAGTTTTGCAGCAAGATCTGATGCCAAAGAAGGCAGCAATTTAGTGACCAGATTCGGTCATACCATCTATATGGTATTTGTTGTAACGCCACCAGAAGAGACAGTAGAGCGTTCATGGAAACGAGGTCTTCGGGTAGGGCGATTCAAGGCGGTCGATGACCTATTGGATCACAATATAGAAGCTCTTAAAGGTATACCGGTATTATTTTTTACCTGGGCATTGCGAAAAGATAAATTAGTCTACTGTGAATTCTTGGACAATAGCGTAGATTTTGCAAAACAACCAAAGACGATTGCTTTTGGCGTTAATGATGAGTTATATATTCTGGATATTAAATGCATGATTGATATCAATCGATTTTCGAAACTAAATATTAACGCAGAAAGTTCTAGTCAGGTATATCTTTCCGCAAGCGCTATAGCGCCTGAAGTTAATACTGACTTTCTAGTTAAATGTGCCAAGAAGATACCGACCATTAACTTTGTTGATCGGATATCGTCAAAAATATATGCTTGCGTGGAATCTGGTGAGATAAGTTGGGTGGATACTGAAATACTCTCTCGGGTTCTAGAGGACGAAAACAATAGAATTGGTCTTCTTGCTATTGCGCCTAATCTAATCAAAAGCTTATCCAAAATAGAAAGGCGATCCGCAAAGCTTATGCCTCCTGAAGCCATACGTCATACGATGGGCGACCTCAGTTAGCGCATTTATAAGCAGTGAATAAAACTCAACGATATCGGCGATCCTGAAGAGACAGGTAACGATTATGCTTTTAGACATGTTGACTCTATATAAGATTTATTTCGCAATGATGAAAACTTTAATGACTTGATCTTTAGCTAGAGAGAAATAGAGTATTATTACTAGAGAGGCGCATGCAAGTGTTAACTGAGAAGGTCGCTTTTATTTGAAATTTTTGGGAAAGAGAGTACCCCTCATTTAGAGCAATACTAAATTTACTAAGACTTAATAACCAGCTAAAACATAGCTTAAAAAGCCTTCCCACCGTTCCTTCATCGAATCAATTTTGAAGGAACGGTGGAAAGCGTTTGTTTAAACGTTAAAGTGCGTCGACATTAATGCCAATAGTAATCGCACCAAGACGAGCACTATTAGGACGTGCAACAGTCAAGCTTACCTGAGAGATGTTTATTCCGTCTTCCTCTTCAACAGCATCGATAAAAACTGCATTAGCCGATACTTGGTAAGTTTTTTGCCATTTCGCTTCATCGCCTTGCATTAAATCGCCAGTACCGTTTGTTTGACCAACGTTTAATCCAGCGTTATCCATCACAAAAATCTCTGTGATTACGCCACCAGAAGCTGCTTTGATACCTCGTAAAAATGCAGACAGCTCATTACCCATAATGGATGATATTAAGCTACCCCCACCACGTAATTTTTCTTTACGCCAGCGTTGATCTAAACGATTAATTTCATCTGAACTAATATTAAAGTGATCAATGTTTTGCTGGTCAACGGCTAAGAGTAATTCGTCTGAGGACACCCAGTTACGAATATTGGAATCAATATAACGATTGATTTTATCTTCATGCGAGTTTGCCGCTACAGCAATTGGACTTAGTACAGAGCTACCTATTAATGTAACTAGCACCAAAAATTTATATAAATGTGAAACCATCGTAACCTCCTATTATTATAATTTAAATTGATACGGGTATATTGTATACGATATACCCAAGTGGATTTATACTTTATAAGTTAAACGAACACAAGATCTAAATAGGCGTCTCTGAAATAGACGACAACAGATATCAAATTATCGTTGTGATAGTGCTAAGGTTTAAGTGACAATAAAATATGGGTACATGGCGTGGAAGTATTTTGACCCGGCTGCCCTGACTTAATACCAGCATCATTGGGATTCAGTGACTTTCAAGGTCATACAAGGACGAACTCAAGGTGTCTGGATCGAAGTTGGTCGAATACTAAATTAAAATTAGGCTAACCCTATTGTTGCTGTTGCATTCCATCTTTAGGTAAATCATGCCGCATAATTATCCATCAATGAATTACCCTCAATTGATGGTATTAAAGGTCCGCGTATCGTTTTAAAAAGATGGCGAACTTATTGTTTGGAGTTTTTAGTCCACTCCAAAGCCTTTCAACTGTCGTTTTTATCTGTAATGCTCCATCCTAGGGGCTGGTCAGCTCATAGCCATCAGCCCCCTTAATGACATAGGGTGATGGACTCAGTTCGCACAAAAAAACACAACGGTCATTGGTGCCAACATGCCGCCTTCGCCAATTTGCTAGCCCTTCGGCCCACCAGTTAAGGAATAGATTTACCCACTTTTCATGTTGCGGAAAGCCAAGTTGAATCTGAACTTGCTCGGGTGAAGCAATGCGACCTTGGAAGGATTCGCTGCGATCTAGAAATCGGCTAATCAATACTTGTTCATGGTCTTCCAGCGGAAGAGTGACCCATTCTTGGTTGACCATGAAATGAGACAAGTCAGCCGTCATCTTTAGCTCTGGCACAGCGTCCATTAACTGCAAGGTAAACAGTAGATCATTGGTCATGCAGTTACGATGTCCTTCGACATATATTGGAATTTGTGCCTCTTTACCTTGCTTGAGCCATTGCTGGGTGACCTTGGCGACTTCGTCCACGTTCCAGGGCACTACCCGACCAATAATACTGATAAATCGACAGCGGCCATCGAACATCTTAGCTTGATTAATAGCGCTGGCGACATCTTCAGCGTTGCGTGGGAAGGCATTAATCACGATATCAAGATCGTATTGTTCACAATATTTGACGTATTGTGACAAGCTGTTATTGGGAATATGCGCAAGGCCAGCATCAAAGCAGACACCTTGATAGTCTGCGTTGGTTATCTTTTCAAAAAGTTCTTCGATTGACCACTCTAAGCCGTCTGGGCGACGAAACCCCATTGCCCACCAACTTTGAAAAATATCAAGTGACAGCATGTTATTACACTTTTTCTAATAGTTGACGCGCAAGATAGTGATCAAACTCATAGACATTACGTTCGAGGTGGCTCATTGGGCCCGCTTGAGCCTGAGTTGAAGCCGTTGCCTGAAAAACACCTTCTACGGTGGGTCGATCTTCAGCATTAACTTTGGTTAGCAGTGCTTTGACGCCAGCGATGGTTTCTTCTCGGTTTGGCGAGTTATCAAGGATCTTACTGAGATTGATACACGCCATCGAATACGAACTTGGCCCGTGCCCTGCGGCATGATTGATAAATATCAAAGCAGATCGGGTTGCAGTTGAATGGTGTGGTTAGGAAATAAGCACAACAACAAAATACGTGTGCGGTATTCTTCACTTAGCCACGTGTTGGATTCATGTGCAAATCCGTGGCCTGAATTAGAGCTTGCTTCAATCTGGTGCCAAGTGAAATACTCATCACCTTCAAAGCAGGTTGTTCGATTTTCCAAACTGACATTTTTGGAAAATGACTATTTATGCACTCGATGGATGTGCATGGTATCCATAAAATTGTCGACTAGACATTTCCAGTTGGTGTCCCAGGTTTCCGAGCGAACAGGTGCCAGCCGATAGTCTGATTTATTAAAATTGGGTGAGGGCGGACCGATCAGTTGGCCGTCGAGCGCATAAGTCCACGAATGGTAGGGGCAGCTAATTCGAGTCGAGTAACCCTTGCCTTCCAACAGTTTCGCGCAACGGTGAGCACAGACATTGGCAAACGCCGCGATGGATTTATCTTTTTGTCGAATCACAAAAATGGGCTGGTCAATAATCTCGTAGGTTAAATAGTCATCCGTATTGGGTATCTCTTCAGTGCGACCTACACAAATCCATTCCTTTTTAAAAATCTTTTTAGCTTCTAGTGACAGTAAGTCAGGGTGATGATAAAGGGAAGGAGGGCAGATCGAGCCGCACTGAAATCAAGCGCAGCCGTATTACGTAACTCATCCAACACGACTTTTAATTCAAGGTGACTCATTACCTCCTACAATCGCTTGTTGGAAAAATTTAACAAGGTTCATATTTAAGTATCAAGAAGAAAGACGGGGCAAACCACTCCAACCCCGCTAATTAGTTTTGGTTAAATAGATGGACTTGAGACCTGACTAGAGCGCACTAGTTTATGAAACCCGATTATAAACTATGTTTCCAGCAACAATCGTGGTTGTAACGCGGCCGCTAAAGTCCCAGCCCTCAAATGGCGTATTTTTACCCCTTGAGATGAAATCTTGCCCTAAACACAGGTAATGTGCATCAGGATCAATAATGCAAATATCAGCGCATTCGCCATTTGTTAGGTTACCAGCAGGAATGCCCAGCAGTTTAGCTGGATTGATGGTTAATCGAGCGATCACTTCAGGTAAGGTCATTAAGCCTTCCTCAGCTAAGCGAAGTGCCAAAGGCAGTAAAGTATCAAGGCTACTTATGCCGGGTTCGGCTGAGGGGAAGGGACATAGCTTGGCATCAATTTCATGTGGTTGGTGATCTGAGCATAGGCAGTCGATTGTTCCATCAACAACACCGTCCCTAAGTGCTTGCCGATCGAGTTGACTTCGTAGTGGCGGAATAGTGAGTTTACTGGTGTCAAAATCACCCAGGTCGTGATCAGTTAGGAACAGCTGGTGCATGGTGCAGTCAGCCGTAATGGGTAATCCATTGGCTTTGGCTTGCCGAATCATATCGACTGATCTCGCGCAAGAGAGTTGTCCAAAATGCGTTCTTGCACCCGTTTGAGCCACTAGCTCAATGTCTTTTGCGAGCGCAGCTGTCTCTGCTGCCTCTGGAATCGAGGGCAGACCAAGGCGAGTCGAAATGGCACCTTCATGCGCACAGCCATTGGCATAAAGATCATTATCTCTGGGTTGAATGATAACGAGCATTTTTTGACCCGCTGCATATTCCATAGCACGCCGTTGCACCAAGTTGCTGCTAAACGGTTGGTTGGCATTGCTGAGGGCGATGCAGCCGCTTGATTTTAAACCCGCCATATTGGTTAGATGCTCGCCCTCAAGATTTTGTGACAATGCACCAATGGTATAAATATGGCAGCGGTTGCCCGTTTTCGAGTTACCGTGATGGATGAGTTCAACAACGGCTGTGTTGTCGATAACGGGTTGGGTATCGGGTGGAATACAAAGGCTGGTGATGCCGTTAGCGACCGCTGCTTGAGTTTCGCTATCAATCGTTCCTTTATGCGCTTGACCAGGTTCACGTAATCGAACCTGACAATCGACCAAACCTGGGATCACCCACTGATTATCTGCATCAATGGTTTGATCGGCTTTAAAGTTAGCGGGTGGTTTGCCAACGCCTACGATTAAGTTGCCTTGGGTATAGATGTCTGTTTTGGTCTGGCTAAGATTAACCGGATCGATAAACAGGCCATTTTTGATATGAATACTCATAAGTGTCGTTCCCTTATTTTCATCGACCGACTGTCATCGACATAACTGCCATACGCACTGCAATGCCGAAAGTCACCTGTTGTAAGATAACCGATTGTGGGCCATCCATGACACTCGATTCGATTTCTACACCACGATTGGCAGGCCCCGGATGCATCACTATGGCGTCAGGATTAGCGCAATTTAAACGCTCTTGGGTCAGCCCAAAAAGGTTGAAGTATTCCTTTTCACTGGGCAATAACGCACCCCGCATGCGTTCTTTTTGCAAGCGCAACATGATGACAACATCAACATCTTTCAGTCCCTGCTCAAGATTGTCATACAAATGCACGCCGAGTGACTCGATACCAACGGGCAATAATGTTTTAGGTGCGATGACCCGAACTTCGGCAGCTCCGAGTATATTAAGTGCATGAATTTGTGAACGCGCTACTCGTGAATGAGCGATGTCTCCGACAATGGCAACGCGAAGTTGAGCAAAGTCTTTCTTGAAGTGACGTATTGTGAACATATCGAGCATGGCTTGGGTTGGGTGTTCATGCTGACCATCACCAGCGTTGAGGACACTGACACCGGGCTTAACATGTTGGGCAAAGAAGTGAGCACTGCCGCTATCTTGATGACGGATCACAAACATGTCGATTTGCATAGCTTCGATGTTGCGAATAGTATCGAGCAAAGACTCTCCCTTGCTCGTTGCCGAGGTGTTTAGATTGAGGCTAAGAATATCTGCTGATAAACGTTGGGCAGCTAGTTCAAAAGTCGACCGAGTGCGAGTGCTGGGTTCAAAGAATAAGTTAGCAACCGTTTTGCCGCGAAGTATAGGAACCTTTTTGACGGTCCGTTCAGTGACCGACGTAAATGACTCGGCGGTATCCAGTATTTCGGTTAATACAGCCAAATTTAATCCTTCGATACCTAGAAAATGTTTTAGCTTTCCGTTTTCATCGAGTTGTAAATTATGTTTCGACATTAGTAATGGGTTAACCGGCCTCTATTAGCGTTTTGATGCTGAGTTGAAGGGGTTCGGGGCCGCTGAGTTTGATATGGCTGCCAGCTTCAAGCCGAATAGTGCCTGCGACGATATCAGGCTGTATCGGAATTGAGCGTTCGCCACGATCCACCAAGATCGCCAGAATAATTTGCTCGGGCCGGCCATAGTCAAATATTTCATTCATCGCTGCCCGAATGGTGCGCCCAGAATAAATGACATCGTCAATGAGAATAATGGTTTTGCCATCGATATCAGTGGGAAGGCTGGATGGTTTAACTGTAGGGTGAAGTCCTGTTGTGGTGAAGTCGTCACGATAAAACGAGATGTTTAATCGCCCAAGCTCGGTATCTGGGGCAATAGCTTGATGAATAATATTTGCGATCCAGTAACCGCCCGTTTCGATACCAACGATAATGGGTTGGTCGGCTGGATCTTGGTCTTCTGGGAAATAGGGCGTGAGTGACTGCGTCAGTTTATCAATGAGTATTTCAACTGAGGGTAATGACACGGATATTCCTGACTCTAAAGGCCTAATATTGAGTTTGGAGTGCTTTATAGCATGATTTTTTATTCAGTTATAGCAATCGTAACAATGCCGGTTAAAAAGCACCCATTTTAAAACGTAGGGTTCGATATTAACGACTAGTTGGCTTGTCACCGCGAAGCCAGGATTCAGTGATGAGCATGGCAGCGATACTGTCGATTTGCTGTTTAGTTTTGTGTTGTTTGCTTTCAATAGCCATCTCATAGGCTGCACGAGTGGTGAGGCGCTCATCGACTAGTTCTACCGGGACGTTGAACCGACCTTCCAATTGACGACTAAATTTTAGTGCTTTTGCAGTCATGGGGTGATGGTCGTCAATCATCGAGCTTGGCAAGCCAACAATGAGCTTTTGCGGCTGCCATTCTTTCAAAACATTTTCAATTGCTAGCCAGTTGGGCTTTAGGTTGACCGATTTAATCGCATCCAAGGGGCGCGCCTGGGCCGTTAGGGTGAGGCCAATCGCGATGCCAGTCCAAACCGTACCAAAATCAAATCCAATAACAGTGTCGACTTTAGATTCCATGCGCCCCTCTATGCGCGGCCACTGACGGGTGACAGCATACTGATGTCAAATCCAAGCGTGTCGAAGGCCATTTGCCATTTAGCATCTGAATTTTGATGGAATAAAAGGTCGGTGCTTGAAGATGAGGTTAACCAAGAATTTTCCTCTAACTCAGATTCAAGTTGTCCTGATGTCCAACCTGAAAACCCGAGTATCACCAAATAGTCTTTGGGACCTTTGTTATTTGCAATCGCCTGTAAAATGTCAGCAGATATTGTTAGGTAGACACTATTTGATACCTCGGTGGTTTTTTGCCATTGATCAGCTTCAGTGTGCCCGGTTGATCTATGTAACACAAAACCTTGTTCAAGCTTGACGGGGCCGCCAATATAAACTGGCTGCTGGCGGATAGTCTCGTCATTACATTCAATATTGAGCTGGTTGAAAATGCTTTGAAGTGATTGAGGTGCTAGATGGTTAATGACTAATCCCATACTGCCTTCTTCGTTATGTTCGCACATATAGACAAGGCTTGAGGCGAACAATGGATCCTTGATGCTAGGCGTGGCGATAAGGCACTGGTCGACCAGACTTTGAGTCGTTGTATTCATCTAAATGACCTCTCCATTAGTGCGAAAACGATTACTGTCAAAATTCCAAGTTCGAATAATAACTATTTGATCGGTTCGTTGCTTTAACTCTTCAGAAAAAGGCGCAAAGGGTTCTGACAATCGCAAAATTCGTTTTGCAGCCTCGTCCAGAATGCTAGATCCAGACGACTTAGTTATTTTAACATTCAGTATGGCGCCTGACTGATTAATACGAACACTTAATCTTAATTGGCCGTCAATTTTTTTGACTCTAGCTTCGCTTGGATAGTTTAGATTACCAGTCCGTTCGATTTTTTGAACCCAAGCCGCGAGATAGCTTGCCTCTACTGCCTTCTTAGTGGCAGCAGTTAAAGTGATTGACCTAGGTCTTTTAGCGTAATCGACCGTCATCTGGCGGATTTCAGCCTGTAATCGAGCTATCTTGCTCTGCCGCTGTTCTTTATTACTGGCCTGCTTAGATTTGGATTCTTTCTGATCCATTTGCGGTGTCTTATCAATCATTTGGTCGGAGTCCTGCTGTGTCAGAACATAAATTTGACTAATGGCGAGTTGGCTTTTGTTTAATTCTGGTCGAGCTTGATCAGTTAGCCCGTATTGATTAATCGGCGTGTTGGCTGATATGGGTGCGCTTGGACGTGCTTTATCGTCAGCCTTTCCGCCACCAGCTTGATCTACTTGGGCTAAATAGTCAGGCTTTTCGACGGTTTCCAAACTACGAGAGTTTGCAATAATCACTTCAAGGGCAGGCAAGGCATTGTTGCTGAGTTTTTCCGACTGCGTAAACCCAACGCCTAAAATGACAATGGCGTGAATAATTAAAGCCAAAAAAAGCGTAAAGCCAAGCCGATCGCTGGCATTAATGCTCGGTTTGTTTGGTTGCTGTGAAACTTGACTTTTCATGTGGAAGGTATTTTGCCAGACAATGGTAGCCCTTAACCAGCCGTTTGAGCCGAGGGCTTTGAAAAAGTATGTTTTTTAAAATTTTCAACCGGTAAAGGTCAATATCTAATCGATAATAATGACGGGCCAGTCGACGGTGATATTAATTTTTTGGGCAAATGAGCGTGTGATTAATATTTTTTTATCTTCACTGATAATCAGGTAATCCTTTATACCTAGTGACTTTGCCAGTGAGCGATGATTTTTTATACCGTCGATCATCAGTGTTGTGGCTGCCACATCGGACAGCACGGGGTCAGGTGATAATACGGTGGCTGAACTGATATGTTCGGAAGGATCGCCAGTCCTTGGGTCGATAATGTGGTGTACGATTTTCCCTGCTTGCTTGTAGAAGCGTTGGTAGTTGCCCGATGTGAATAAGCTGTGATCACCCGTTAAACTGACGCCTGCAATTGCACCCGGTTCAAATGGGTTTTGTATGCCTATTTTCCAGGGTTGGCCAAATTTATTGCCCGAAGCATAAAGGTCGCCGCCAGCATTAATTAAAAAGTGCTCAAAACCAGAGTTAGTCAAGTAGTCTGCGATGAGCCCGATGGCATAACCTTTGGCGATGCCGCCCAGATCAAGCTGGAGATTTGGATTAGCGCTATAGGCTACTTGTTGGCTGATTTTAAGATCAAGCATTGTCGGAATATTGGTCTTTATGAGCTTGATCATAGGAGTATCAGGCTCGTCGTTACCGTGAAAGCCATAGGCGTCGATGAGCAGGCCTAAGGCTGGGTTGAATAAATTCTGCGACTGCCGATAATATTGCTGACTCAACGTTAGTAACTGTTTGAGAGATTCAGGCACTGCGGCCTTATTGGTGTCTAGTAAGGCTTGGTTGAAGCGAAATAAGTCACCATCTTCCCAGGCATGCCAGTTTTTACGATAAACCAGTAATTGACGTTCTATTTGAGTTAATGCGGCCTCCGCTTTGTTACGATCTGCGTGAATCAGTGCGACATCGATAATGGTGCCAAATTGCAGAATGCGTTGTTCTACTAATTGTTCTGCCGGCTGCCCCTGGCTGTTGCAGGCAGACAGTAAAACGAATAACAGAGCGATAATTAAGCGGAAATTAATTGCTCTACACAATTGAATAAATCGGCACTAATATTTAAATTAAACTCATTGTCGAGTTCGCGAATGCAGGTGGGGCTGGTGACATTGATTTCAGTTACATAATTACCGATAACGTCCAGACCGACAAAAATAAGGCCTTTTTCGCGCAGCTTAGGCCCGATTTGCTGACACAACCAATGGTCACGTTCGCTTAGTGGTTGGCCGCGAGTACTGGCCCCAGCGGCGATATTGCCTCGGTTTTCACCTTTAGCGGGTATGCGGGCGAGGGCGTAAGGCACTGGCTCACCATTGATCATTAGGATGCGTTTATCACCTTCAGTTATTTCGGGAATGTAGCGCTGAGCCATGGTCTGAGATGTGCCACGATTGGTGACTGTTTCGAGGATAACGTTGGTATTGGTATCGCCAGCCTTCACTCGAAATATCGATTGCCCACCCATGCCATCGAGCGGTTTGATGATGACGTCTTGATGCTCTATTATAAATTCGAGTAAGCGCTCAGGGTTGCGGCTTATGCGAGAGTCAACACAGCATTCAGGAAATGATCGGGTATAGAGCTTTTCGTTGCAATCGCGCAGGCTAGACGGTTTGTTGACGACTAAGGTGCCATTCTCTTCTGCTTGTTCAAGCAGGTAAGTGCTATAGATGTATTCGAGATTAAACGGTGGGTCTTTGCGCATAAAAATAGCGTCGAGTGAATCCAGTCGACAACAACCTTCGCCAGTGACT
>JBLHWR010000038.1:0-17911 GCA_047629275.1 Gammaproteobacteria bacterium | reverse complement strand
ACAGGGCAAAAACTGGTTTCTTAACCAAAGCAAACACCGCGACTGCAGCGGGAACAGATGACACCGCCCCAGCCGTAATGAATGCCATGGCAGCGCCAGGTGTCATGCCAATTTCGAGTAAACCTGAAATGAGCGGTATCGCAGCGTAACCATTTAAATAGGACGGCGCGCCAACAATGGCAGCTAGTGGAATGGCGAAAAAGTTCTCTTCCCCAACATATTGCACAATCCATTCTGACGATACATAAGCCACCATCAGGCTTTCGAGAAAGAACGCTAGCGCTAGCCATTTACCGAGAAATCGAGCTATCGTGAAGCTCTCTTCGACGAACATGCTTTTGCGATCTGCATCCTGCCAGAATTTCCATTTTACTGAGTCATCCTTGTCCGGCCCACAAGAGCTACTGCAACTGTTGGATATCTGAGCTTGGAGTGGCCTTGCAAGGAAGCCACACCGCCCAATAACCAAAACTGCAAAGCCTGCCAGTAAGCCCATTGCAACCGCTGCGATTGTTTTGGCAATAGAAAAATTAAGCCCAATACCAGCAGCAGTAAGAATAAACATTTCAGGATCCATAATCGGTGAGGCTATCCAGAATGCCATTACCGGTGCCAATGGTACGCCTGCACCCAGCATTGCGGCGATGAGAGGAATTACCCCACAGGAGCAAAAAGGGGAAAGAGCACCGATAAATGCAGCCAAAATAGTAGCTTTAATAGGGCTACCAGTAAAAACCTGGGCAATCAGCGAACTGGCATTTGATGCTGTTGCATAGGCTGCAAATACGATGGCCAATAAAAAGAAGGGTAGCATTTCCCAAAACGAACTTACGGTGAATAGCAGGCTTGGAAGTAGCTGTGACCGATCAACTAGTCCAAGTATTAATATTGCTAACAAAACACCTTGGAACACTTTATCGCGCAGCATTGCGCAAGCAGCAATGGCTATAACAGCGAGAAAGTTGGGTTCAATTTGCTTGCCTGATGTAAATAATTTATTCATATTTTTTACCTGCACATTTTAATTATATTACTAGTAATACAGTAATAACTGATCAAGAAAATATTAACCATTCTTAGGATTACCGTCTTGGTTTTGGTCAAGACAGCATTCGTCAGTGAGATAATTGACTAAATCGTCCAGTACGTCGTACTGCATTTTACAAAACAAAGTTGCTTGATCTCTCTCCTGACGAATCACCCCTGCATTTTTTAAATGCATAATGTGGTGAGTTAGAGTGGAGCCTGGAATAGCCAATGTTTTTTGAATGCTGCCCACTGGGAGTCCATCAGGTCCGGCTCGAACCAGTAGACGTACAATATTTAATCGGGTTGGATTTCCGATTTTACTTAGTATTAGAGCGGCAGTTTCTAGTTCCATGGTTACAAAATAGCAGTCAGAAAATATTTGTCAACTATATTACTAGTTAAATCGAAATAATAATAGGGAATGAAACCATATAATGATGAATGGCTAGCGATTTATCACCATTTTGATTTTGCGCAACTGAATTGAATACCCTTAGTCACACCATATAACTTGTTGTCAAAACAGAAACCCAGAAGAACCAATACTGTTCTTCTGAGTATTTTCACATCGCACAGACATACCAATTTTATATCTTCATGTAAATGAGTGCTTCATCCAATAAGTAGCGATTGATATACAATTATATTTTTGACCGTAAGACACTCACAAAATTAACTATGATGGCCACTATTAAACACTTGATCAAAAAGGGTCAACCTCTGTCGAGTTGATGAAAATTAATGGTGTTAATCAGCAAAGTTTAATTAGCCATGCTGAGGACATTAACATTTTTTGATCGACATTATTTTTATCTCATTGAGAGATATGTGTAATGCCTAATTATTCTTGCTAAGCTAGTTAGTGGATAATTTTACTCAGTGTGGCAATGGGTCAACGTCATAAATTACTCGTACCCGTACTGAAAGAATATTATATTACTAACCGAGCCGTCTCAATAATAGTGAATGGCGCTATTGGTGATTTTTGGTGTAACAAACTTATCTGCTTTACCTGCAATGCCTGCTGCATACAAATAGGATTAAAGTATTTTTCTAACAATGGCTGACATGCCATCATTTGTTGAACCGATAAGGCGTCAGTCAAAGTAAAATGGCAACGAAACTGCTCAAATACATAAGGGTAGCCCCAGTGCTGAAGATTGGTGTTTTGTTGTTCTGTTAATTTTTCCGGCTGCCTGCGATTAATTTCAACATCAGTTAGCTCTGCTCGATAAGGTTCGAAAGCTTGTACGCAATGGTCGGCTAATTGATTCAATTGAGCGCTATTCTGGGTTGGTTGTAAAGCGAGAAAGTCCCCAATAACACCGACTGTAAAGGGGCTAGGTGAATATGCCTGATGCACCTTCGCAATTCGATGTAGGGTTTTTTTAAGCTGTTCACAATTACTTCCCTGCTTCAATCGAAAAGGAGCCTTTAGCGTAGCATGAAATCCATACAAGCTAGCTTTTTTGGTGATTAGCTGATTTCGATTGATATCTCTTAAGACAGAATGCTCGCATTCCAGCTTGGATAGACGAGCTTGATAATGATCTCGTCCAATCCACTTAGATCCTAGTTTATATAAATCACTATCAGCAGCTAGTGTCAGATAAACAGAGAACCGTTCAGGCATATTCACGTCTTTTGGCTTCGAGCTGAACTATGAGTTGGTCAATGGTATTTTCAATTGGTAGATCATTTGTTATATAAATACAATTCACTGGTTTTTGTTGATTGAACTCACGATTGCGCAAAATTCTGTATTCAATTTCGGATGGTTTCTCTCGTCCTCTATTAAATAGTCTGGTGCGTAATACGTCGTCAGAAACTTGCATCCAGATCGGAACCAGTGGTGGATAAATTTCTCGTGCTTTATTCAAGTAGGCACGAGATCCATTAACGATAACATCACGACCTGAGCGCAACCATTCTTGCACCTCCCGACCAACGGCATACTGATGTCCATGTGATTCCCAATCGAATAAAAAGTGTCCAGCTTGTTGTCGATGCAAAAAATCAAAAGTCGAAAGTTCAATATGATTTTCGTCGTTTTCTCTCACTGCCCGAGTGATATAGCGATGGCTAACGAGAGGCTGATGTGAGAAAAACTGCTTCTCTTTGAGCAGTCTTAAAAGACTATCTTTTCCTGCACCAGAAGGCCCTACTATGTAATATAACTTGGGCTTGAGTATCACTAACCGACCCTCTCGCCTGATTTCCAAGTTTCTTTTAGTATTGGCAAACCAAAGTGTTTACCAACCCGTAGCAAATCTGCCTTATATCCAACTTGGATACTACCCCTATGTTCAAGACCAACTGCTTGTGCAGGGTTCTCTGTAACACAACGAATTGCTTCAGGTAAATTTATTCCGAAGTCAAGATCGGCCAGCATAAAAGCACTCTGCAGCAAACTACTCGGATAATAATCGGATGAAAGTATGTCAAGATAACCACCCTCGGCAAGCTCACGGGCAGCCACATTTCCTGAGTGAGAATGACCCCGAATAATATTCGGAGCGCCCATCAGAACTTTCATATCATTATTATGCGATAGCTCAGCTGCTTTTAAAGTAGTTGGGAATTCTGCAATACTAACGCCATAGTTGACCGCTTCAGTAACATGCTCATCCGTTGCATCATCGTGACTGGCCATCGGTATCTTGCGTGCTCGGCAAATTTCTGCAATGTAACGTCGGTGCTTACCTGACCAACGTTGTGATGACGCTTTGTGACTTTCTAGTCGTAGCGCCATTTGCTCATCACTATGCCCATATTTTTTTTGATAATACTCAATATATTTATCCAGCCTTGAAAATTGCCTTTGGCCAGGAGCATGATCCATTAAAGAAACCAGTTTCAAGCGTGGGTTATGTGCATACAAATCAAATTTATCTGCGGTTGTTTCACTGCTGAGTTCACAACGTAAATGAATAAAATGATCTGCTTTAGACAGCTCGTTATCCTCAAGATAAGCAATCGAGTCAATAACATCATCGAGTATTTTTGTTCGTTGACTATCATGAATATCATAACCAACCGCTACTGCGTCAAAAACAGTTGTCACCCCAGAGCCTACCATCTGTCTGTCGTGTGCGATCATCGCTGAAACCTTCGGCCAGATAACACCAGGTCGGGGTGTAAAAAATTTTTCCATGTTATCAGTATGCAGTTCAACCATACCTGGTATCAAATAATCATCATTCCAGTCTTCAGCAGCAGCTAACTGACTATAGTTTTGATCAATCTGTTTTAGATGCCCATTCTCGATAACAATAGCACCTTTGATAACTTCATCTTTAAGCACAAGATTCGCATTGATGATGGTTTGCTTATTCATAAAAAGCCCCCGTTTTTAGGTCGAATAGCTGGTCCGCAACCCGCTTGCGGCTAGATTCATCATGAAAGATACCGATAATTGCGGAGCCATTTGATTTCGCCTGCAGAATGAGTTCAACCACCGTTTCTCTATTTTTAGTGTCAAGAGAAGCCGTCGGTTCGTCGAGCAACATAAGAGGACGGTGCACTGTGAACTCACGTGCAATATTGATACGTTGTTGCTCACCACCTGAAAAGGTGGTCGGAGATAAACTCCAAAGTCGCTCTGGTATGTTTAGTCTATTTAATAACTCAGTCGCGCGTTGCTCTGCTTGTTCTATTTCATAGCCTAGATCAAGCATCGGTTGCATTACTATTTGCAGGCATGGCACCCGCGGAATGATTCGTAAAAACTGACTCACATACACTATCTTATGACGACGAAGTTGCATTAATACGCGTTCATTAAGTTGAGTTATGTCATAGATTTGCTCACCATCATATAGATGTATATGTCCTGTATCACAAAGATAGCTAGCATACAGGCAACGCAAAAAAGTGCTCTTTCCCATACCAGAAGGACCATGTAAGACGATGCACTCCCCCTTATATACCCGTAAGTTGATATCTTTCAGGACCTCATAACTAGTCTGCCCCTGATTATGCAAAGTGAATGTTTTGCTCAGCCCTTGTACATCTAATATGGTTTGATTCATGCTATTACACTCTCAGGATAGATGAGACAAGGAGCTGCGTATAAGGCGCTTGGGGATCTTCAAGTATTTGATCAGTGAGGCCAGTTTCGATGATTCGGCTATCGCGCATGACAATCAACCGATCTGCCAGAATGCGCGCAACACCTATATCATGAGTTACCAGTACGACCGCAACATTGAGTTCACGAACCAGTTTCCTGATTAAATCGAGAACCCTTGCCTGTACTGATACATCGAGACCACCTGTTGGCTCATCCATAAATAATAGTCGTGGACCACTGACCAAATTGCGTGCGATCTGCAGACGTTGCTGCATGCCACCCGAGAACGTTTTGGGCTTATCATCGATGCGTTTAGGGTCGAGCTCAACCCGTTGCATCCAGTCCAATGCCTGTTGCCTAATTTTGCCGTAATGGCGTTCACCTTGGGCCATTAAACGCTCACCAATATTGGCACCAGCACTCATATCAAGATGCAACCCATCGCGAGGATTTTGCTGTATAAATCCCCATTCCTGACGAATTAGGCGACGGCGTTCAGATTCGGCCAAATCATGAAGCCTCTTTAATCCAGTCGACGAATCGTAATCAACGGTTCCTGAGTCTATGACTTCTATTCCCGCGAGACAGCGCAGTAAAGTTGATTTGCCTGAACCAGATTCACCCACGATGCCAAGCACTTCGCCGGCATAGAGTTCCAGATCAATCTGTTGACAACCTTTATTGATACCATAGAGGCGTGTTAACTGTGTGGCTTGCATGAGTGGCTGTTGATTCAAAATCAAATCTGTTTGCATCATCATTACGCTGTACCTTCTTTCATTGTCTCTGTGCGCGTTGCGCAATATTCTGAGTCAGAGCAAAGATAAAGTCGGCTGCCATCGTTATCTGTAATCATCTCATCAAGAAAACTGACTTCTGAGCCACATAGAGCGCAGGATTCATCCCATTGTTGAATCTCAAATGGATGGTCTTCAAAATCAAGACTGACAACATCGGTATAAGGCGGCACTGCATAGATTCGTTTTTCCCTGCCCGCACCAAATAATTGTAGTGCTGGCATTTGATGCATTTTTGGATTATCAAATTTGGGGATCGGTGAAGGGTCCATGATATAGCGCCCGTTAACTCTAACCGGATAAGCATATGCGGTAGAAATGTGACCAAATTGAGCAATATCTTCATATAGTTTTAGGTGCATGACTCCATATTCCTGCATGGCATGCATGGTGCGCGTTTCTGTTTCCCGCGGCTCAATAAAGCGCAACGGTTCTGGAATTGGAACTTGATATATCAGTATTTGCCCGGCTCTTAAGGCAGTCTCAGGTATACGATGGCGCGTTTGAATGATGCTCGCCTCACTCGTCTTCTCTGTAGTCTTAATATCACAGACCCGCTTGAAAAAATTCCGAATACTCACAGCATTGGTGGTGTCGTCCGCACCCTGATCGATTACTTTGAGGCAGTCATTATGTCCAATCACAGAAGCTGTAACTTGAATGCCACCCGTTCCCCAACCATAGGGCATCGGCATTTCACGCCCTGGAAAAGGTACTTGATAACCCGGTATTGAAACTGCTTTTAATAGGCTACGCCGTATGATGCGCTTGGTATGTTCGTCAAGATAACCAAAGTTGTACTCATTCATGCTGCTGACTCCACATTAGCCTCAGTTCTTTCATCCTGCTCTTTTCTAATCTTCCGAATCAACTCCAACTCAGATTGAAAATCAACGTAATGAGGCAGTTTTAAATGTGATACGAAGCCAACCGACTCGACACTATCCGCATGTGATAGGACAAATTCTTCATCCTGCGCTGGGCTGCCAAAGTCTTCGTTAAATTCTTTACCACGTAAAGCCCGGTCAATCAGGGCCATCGACATCGCCTTACGTTCACTATGTCCAAATGCCAGACCATAACCGCGGGTAAACATTGGCTTGATTTTTTTTGTGCCTTTAAATTGGTTAATCATTTCGCACTCACTGAGTGTTATTTCACCAATGTCAATTTGGAAACCCAATTCTTCTGGCTCGATTACTAAATCAACTTGGCCAATCCTGATTTCACCAGCGAAAGGGTGTGTCCTGCCATAGCCTCGTTGTGTCGAGTATCCGAGTGCCAGTAAAAACCCTTCATCACCACGAGCCAATGCTTGAAGTCGAGTACTTCGATCGACTGGAAACTGCATAGGTTGCTTGGTAATATCAAAATTGGGTTGTTGTTGTTCAGATACATGATTCTCTACCAGACCTTCTGCACTCATATTTTTTAGAACGTGAGTAAAATCCTCTACATCATCTTCTTTTTCTGTTTTTAATATTTCAGAATTAATTTTTTCAGATTCAATATTTCCAGAGTCATTTTCATATTCCGCCCCCTCTTCTTCATCGAGCAGGCTAAAATCGAGCAGGCGGTGTGTGTAATCAAACGTTGGGCCGAGCACCTGTCCACCAGGCACATCCTTGAAGGCAGCAGATATGCGTCTTTCAATACGCATTCTGCCCGTATCAAGCGGCTTGCTGTCACAAAATCTTTCCAGCGTAGTACGGAATGCCCTGAGTAAAAATATCGCTTCTATAAGATCACCAGCAGCTTGTTTGATTGCCAATGCAGCCAGTTGTGGATCATATAAAGAACCTTCAATCATGACTCGGTCAACTGCATAAGGTAGTTGCTGTCTAATCTGTTTAATCGTTAGTGGTTTTTCATCTAGTTTGCCACGTCGTTTTTCTGCTAAGCGTTTGTGTGCAGCTAATATAGCCTTCTCACCACCTTTTACTGCAACATACATCTATTGATACTCCCTGATTAGTTGTGTCGTACGTGGCAAATAAAGGAATGTCTGCTCACAAACCATGATGATATCAATGCCCCTAGGGAACTGAGCTTGCATGTGCTTTCTTTGTTGCATTAAAGCACTATCAATACCGCTACAGCGGATGCGCCGCTTGTGTTCTATACCGGGGCCGGATGCCTGATAATAATCGCCAGTAGAAAGAGACTGACACTGGATTATCAATGTACAGGATTGGTCAGGATAGGTTTCACTGCCTTGATTAAGCTGACTCAGATCAAGTTGATCACTTTCATTGCAGATCACAAAGTCAGCTTGCAAGATTGGTCGGCTTAAATTAACACCGGTATGGAAACGTAAAGAATTGGCAACGTCTTTGACATAGAGACTGGGAAACAAATGCAAGTGGGTGCTCTGATCAAACAGTGTTAACGCAATTGCATAAGTTGCTAGGCTTAAAGGCTCAGGATATTCATGAGGGCTGTCAATAGACATGATTAGGCCCGGTTCTGATGCACTGCTGAGTAATCTTCTGAAAACAGTTTGTGCATCGGCAACTGGATTTTCCAATCCCGGGTATATAATGGATTCCTGAAGATTCATGCGTCTTCTCCGCGGATGATGGTAAGAAAGTCAACCTTGGTTGTGTCTGCTAGGGCTTTCTGGCGTTTCTGTCGGTCAGCGATTTTTTGTTTCAAGGGAGCAATCACTTCAACAGTCAACTGGGCAAAATTTTCCTCCACTTGAGCCAGGGCATCGATTAAAGCGATATGTAATACCTGTTCTTTATCACTGCCCATCGAATAACCAAAACCAGTCTCTCCACTTTCCAGGCGTAACGCACAGCGAGTAACACTGACTTCTCCAAGATTGAATGGATCACCCGTAGTTTCGGTTCTAGCAACGGCCATTACCATGCCCGTTTGTGGTGGTCGTATGGTTTTAAATTGGTAATCGTCGGGAGAATGATGCCAGCAGGATTGAATGTCTTTAAGACTCGATTTAGCCAAGGTCGACAATAAATCTTGGCGCTGTTTTACATCCATGTCATATCACCATCTTGCGTAGTCTTTGTGACAATAAATCGAGTAGAGTAACCGACAGAATAATAATCAATATGACGGCACAGGTTTCCTGAAACATAAAACCGCGAATACTCTCCCATAAAATAACACCGATACCACCGGCGCCAACCATGCCAAGTACTGTGGCTGAGCGTACGTTAGATTCGAAGCGGTAAAGTGCAAATGAAATCCACAATGGTAGTACTTGTGGAATCACTCCATAAACAATCTCTTGAAGTGCCGTTGCACCCGTTGATCTGACTCCATCGACTGGCCCAGGCTCAATTGCTTCAACTGCTTCAGAAAAAAGTTTCGCTAGTATTCCTGTTGTATGCACAAATAATGCGAGTACACCCGCGAATGGTCCAAGACCAACCGCAACCACAAAGATCATTGCAAAGACCATTTCGTTAATAGCACGGGCCGCATCCATTAGTCGGCGTGTTGGTTGATATACCCACCACGGAACTAGATTTTCGGATGACATAATACCCAGTGGTATTGCAGTAACGATAGCCAGCACAGTGCCCCAAACAGCAATTTGAACAGTTATTAGCATTTGCTCGACATAAAAGTTCCAGTCATAGAAATTGGGAGGAAAAAAATCTCTACCTAGCGTTGCCATATTTCCGCTATATTCATAAAGAGCACCGGGATTCATTTCTGCACCCTGCCAAGACCACGACAGAATGAGTAGAAATACCCCCCAACCAATCAATGTAGCCCAATTATTGGGGCGATATGGTTCGGTCACATGTTGAGTTTGATTCATTACTGGCTTCTCGAAAATGACATTTAATTATTTAATTCCATATTGCAAATTAAAAAAATGTGGAATTAAAAAATTATTAAATTAAGAAACCGGATCGTAAAACGACCCGGTATAACCGTCTTACAAAGTTTATGAATTCTTCGCAGAAAATGCCTGAAGGGCGGCAGAACGTCGATTTAGAACATTCAATTGCTGATCTATTTCAGCTAATTTCTGCTTTTTTTCTGCTATTGAAAGCTGCATGTCTGAATCAATTTTCACTCGTTCCTTAAACAAGACTAATTGACGAATTGGAATCAGTTGATCATCGCTTGATGCCGTGAAAGGAGCCCATTGCAGGCTGTTAAGGATCTTTTTCTCAGCCGTATCATTTATTCCATAAGACATGAAAAAAGCATAGATATTCTGCTTCAGTTCTTCATCTAAATTCTTGCGCCATACAATGGGGTCAGATGGAATTAGAGGCGACTTCCAAATCACTTTTATATTTTTCACTTTATCAGGATGGGTTTCTTCGAGCCGACGCAAGTTTTCTGTATTGTTGGTTGCAACATCCACTTGCTTGTTCGCAACTGCGAGCAAATTAGTTTGATGATTTGAGTTAAGGACTCGCTTAAAGGCCTTTTTGGGATCAACATTATTCTTTGCAAACACATAGTAAGAAGGCACTAAAAAACCAGATGTAGAGTTAGGGTCACCATTGCCCAATGTTAAATTACCGGCATTCTTAAGCATATCGTCTACATTATTTATAGCGCTGTCCTTATGGGCTACCAACAATGACCAATAACCCGGATTACCCTCCACATCAACCGTTTGAGCAAATATTTCACCACCAGCACGATCGACTGCCTCCATAGCTGATTTGTTTCCGTACCAGGCGACATCAACTTTATCAAAGCGCATTCCCTGAATAATTCCAGCATAATCGGGAGCAAAGAAAGCGTTCACTTTGACACCCAGCTTATTACCCATGTCATCAAGAAATGGGGTCCATGTTTTGCGCAAATTTTGTGAAGACTCGGTTGAAATAATGCCGAAATTTAGCTCTTTCAGGTCGGCCCAACTGGTTGATGGTAGAATTACTGCTGACGAAATCGCCGCTCCTACAATCATGGATTTGACTACTTTTTTAAACATTATGATTTCCTTTTAGATAATAGTTAATATTGCCTTACGAGTTAAATAGATTAGTTAGAAGCACTGGCTGCTAAGTCTGTTTTTAGATAATCAACGGTTGCATCACCCTGCTTAATTTCGATTACGTTTTCAAATTTTGGCTTACCATATAATTTATCAATAACATCATCCGTTAAGGTTTCGACATTGCCATCAAAGACTATACTTCCATCAACTAAGCCAACTACGCGATCACAATATTTACGCGCATATTCAACTTGATGGAGAGTAACAATGACGGTCATGCCATCATTTCTTTGCAAGTCATGCAGACTTTGCATGACTATCGTGGCTGAGTTCGGGTCAAGTGATGCGATTGGCTCATCTGCAAGAATTATTGTGGCTCTTTGCATTAAACTTCGTGCAATGGCAACTCGTTGCTGCTGTCCGCCTGACAATGTTGACGCTCTCTGAGAAGCTATTTCAGAGAGACCTACTCGTTCTAGTGCGGCTAATGCCTGTGCCTTTTCTGCGTTGCTAAACAAACCTAAGGTGCCACGCCAATGAGGAATAGTGCCAAGTCCACCAATCAGCACATTGGTCATAACATCGAGACGATTGATTAAATTAAACTGCTGAAATATAACACCAATGTTTGATCGAATTTTTCTGACAGAACCTGACAGCTTTCCGTTTCGCTGCACGACTTGATCATTTACAACAATTTTTGTTTGGATATTTTTGTCTGATACTTGTAGACCAGCCAGGTGGCGTAAAAGTGTTGACTTGCCAGAACCACTAGGACCGATTAAAGCTACAATCTCACCTGATTCCACTTTTAGGGAAATGTTTTTTAATGCTAGTTTTCGATCAAAATGCTTTGTTAATGATGATATTCTTATAGCTTGCATTGTCAGTTATCCTGATTCGATTAACGGATAACATGTTAAAATCTTTTTATGACAAAACTATTAAGGTTGTATGAAGGTTTGGTTAAGATTTACATATCGTGACTTATTTATAGATGGCAGGTGTGGCAATTCGACATTTTCTATTTTTTTTGTAAACGTCGACGCTTATTATATGTTTGTAATATATTTCATTATTTTTTATTTTGAGAAAATATTGTAATTTAGTAAATGACAGAAGAATTAAGACGTCTTTTAGTATTTTCACCATAAGTATTAACTTTACGACTTTCTTTTAGGCCAATTTTCTCCTGAATGACATACTCTTCATGGAAATTTAACTTTAATTTTAAGTCCTTCTGAAACAGCCTACTGCACTCACCGATAAAACTTTTAAATACGTCCCTAGAATTTTTCTCTGTGATCAAATCTAGAGTCTAGTTGTTGTAAAAATTCGATTAATAGTTTTTTAGAACTTGATTTACTTAGTCAGTTTTTTAAACATTAACACAATGAAGTATTTGAATATCGATCAAAAAAAATTATAAACCTTTCCTTTAAATGAGTGTATGACCTTCTCCCAGAACGCGCTTTTATGTATTAGTTTAATTAATCACTGGTGAATGGAGCGATTCTCAATTACCCTAATGGGGTTTTATGTACAATATAGGTTTTATCATCTAAGCAATATTTCTTGAAATGACCCTTTATTTGTCAATTACATAACTTGTTTATAGTTACATAAAAGAGATAGTAACTTTAATTAGCTCATTGAGAGAATGGCTATAAGCACTAAAATTAGTGCGTTTTGACGCTTAGTATTAAAGTAATTCGGGTTCAAGTTTACACAACTATCATTATTCCTAGCCTGTCTTTTTCTGCCAGATTAAGAGTACTTTACGTGACTAACTTTTTTCAATCCCTAGTTATTTAAATGTAGGGTTGCAATGAGTAATCTAACTTATTTTAAATTGCAACCAATTATAGACATATTAAAACCTTCTCACTAACAATAAATTATTAGGATATTTTTATGACTGATACACTTTTTAAATTCCCAGAGCTCAATTCAACCCCTATTGAAGGGCACTTAGACGGTTGGAAATCTATTGAAGGAAAGCCCGCTGCACAAATGCAAACATGGATTCAACATACTTCAAAGGATGAGTCAGTGATATCGGGCGTGTGGAAATCGACCACAGGCTTTTATCATGCAACCTATGACGCCTATGAGTTTGTTCATCTTATAGAAGGAAGTTGCACTATTACTCCAGATGGTGGCGAGTCGCAAAGTTTTAACGCGGGCGATGCTTTTGCAGTTGAAGCTGATTTTGTAGGTGTATGGGAAGTCACAGCACCCATTAAAAAGCATTTTGCTATTAAGCTAAAATAATTTCTGGCTTTCTTTAACCATTAGATCATATAGTGATAGACATTAGTTTACGCGTTACCGAACAGACACTCAGCAATCTTGTTAAATAATTCCATTGTTAAACGCTTGGTAATTTCAAATTACGGTACATAACAATATCAGTGCACTTAACATTATAACCTTCTACAATTGTTCAAAGATTCGCCTATAACATTAATAGCCTATGATGATAAACAAAGATGTCTGACTTTTTTCTGTCACAAATTTTAGTGGCAGTTACTTTGATAATCGAATGTGGCGCAATGCAGTTAAAGCATAAGCATCACGTTCTAATTTTTCTAGCCATTAGTTGCCTGTTCAATAGTGCACATTTTTTCCTTCTTGATCAGCCTACAGCAGGCTATATATTTTTGGTATCCAGCGTGAGGTTTTTGATTTGCATCCGTTGGAGAGCACCGCAATTGTTCGTTATATTTTTAAGCATAAGCTTTATTTTAACTGTTGTTACATACACTAGCTACTTGAGTGCTCTGGGATTTCTAGCAACAGTACTTATGACCACAGGTTCTTTCAGTAATAGTGATAAGCGTATGCGCCTACTCATGGCTGGAGGAGGGAGCGTTTGGATTATTCATAACATTTTACTATGGACGCCTGTCGGTATTTTACTAGAATTGGTGTTTGTCACTAGTGGACTCATTGGCTATTATCGTCATTACATTCGTAATGAATTAAACAGTGATACTTAAACCTATGGCGACATAACGGAACTTGAAGCAAAGGTACGTTGAAATATTCATCTATAAAGACGCCTTAGCTAATTGCGTTTATCCGTTTAGGTAACTATAACCAGGTTATGAGAAATGCGTAAAGCTGATACCTAAAGACTGCCATTGCGCCTCTATCATGGAGCCAATAGTGTTGGGTTGGATCAAATGCGCAGCGTAGTAAGTGTGCAGACAACGGATACGAGTAAAGTTCTCAATACCACCAATACCTCGCTTATCCAGGGTCTCCATATAGCCCAACGATTTTAACTCTGCTCGATCCTCAGGAGGCATTAACTGTTTTCGCAAGTCGATATAATTTTGGTGGTCTTGCACCAAATTCGTTTGCAACTCTTGGGATTCATTGACAGCAGTCTGGTATTGAGCGATGACGCCAGCGGCTTCTAGCTGGTCTATTTCATAGTTGATTTTTTTATCCACCAGCCAAATCAAGGTAGGAAAGGGCTTAGCGTCGATAAGGCTGGCTACCTGAATCACGACAGGTACCCCCAATTCACTGCGAATAAGAATGGAAACTAGTCCACGAGGTGGCCGGCCTAACAAATCGGTTACCTGTTGAATATCATCATCAGTCAAAGGTTGCGAATGAGGAAAAAACTTGGAGCAGATAGCGGTATCAATCATTTGTCTAAAATAGTTTAACAACAATCGAATTGTAACATGAGGCACCAAACTCAACACCTCCTCTGTTATCGGCTGTAATGCTTGGAAGTTTAAACCCATAACAGTCATAAAAATCTTTCAAAAAATTACTAATTCTTACCGGTTAAGACCAGAATATTTCATTTTAGTATTGGATGATCTACCTCACTTCACGTTTAAAAGTAGCAGTTTCGCAACTTTAAATTTTCCTTTTATTAAATCCTACCGCCTAGACGGTGGTCATACTAAACATCTGTCCCTCTCTGTAGTATTATTGTGTTCTGTTTCATTGCTTTCAATCGGCTTCAGGATTTACTTATGATCATCACACCCAAGATTCGCGGCTTTATTTGCACCACCACTCACCCCACTGGTTGTGACCATAACATTAAGCAGCAAATTGAATTCACCCAACAAAAGGGTGCCATTGAAAATGGCCCTAAAAAAGTACTCATAATAGGTGCGTCCAGCGGTTATGGCATGTCCTCACGTATTGCTGCTGCGTTCGGAAGTGGTGCAGCAACCATTGGCGTATTTTTTGAAAAAGCAGCAACCGAAAAGAAAACTGGAACAGCCGGCTGGTATAACAGCGCAGCCTTTGAGAAATATGCTGCTGAAGCTGGGCTTTACGCGAAAAGTATTAATGGTGATGCTTTCTCTAACGAGGCACGTGACCAAGTCATCCAATTGATTAAAGACGACTTGGGTGAAATTGATATGGTGGTTTATTCCCTCGCCTCACCCGTACGAAAAATGCCAGATAGTGGCGAAGTGATTCGATCAGTACTCAAGCCTATCGGCGAAACTTATCGCTCTACCGCGATTGATACTAGCCGTGATGTCATCATTAATGCTGAAATCGAACCCGCTAACGAAGCCGAAATTGCAGATACTGTTACCGTCATGGGTGGTGCGGATTGGGAGCTATGGATCAATGCGCTGTCTGATGCAGGTGTGCTGGCTGATAATGCTCGAACCGTTGCTTATTCTTATATTGGTTCTGATATTACTTGGCCTATCTATTGGCATGGTGCGCTCGGTAAGGCTAAGGAAGATGTTGATCGAGCTGCTCATGCTTTGAATGTTAAGCTTTCACCTAATGGTGGCGGTGCCAATGTAGCAGTGCTTAAGTCGGTTGTTACTCAGGCTTCATCTGCCATTCCAGTTATGCCGTTGTACTTATCAATGGTATTTAAAGTCATGCGTCAAGCCGATATTCACGAGGGGTGTATGGATCAAATTTATCGCTTGTTTGCTGAACGGCTTTACAATAATTTAAAGCCTGCAGAACTTGTTGATGACAATAACCGGCTTCGGCTAGATGACTGGGAATTGCGTGAAGATGTGCAGCAGGCCTGTCGTGATCTGTGGCCTCAGATCACCAGTGAAAACTTGTCTGAAATGTCTGATTACCGACTCTATAAAAGCGAGTTTCTAAAGTTATTTGGTTTTGGTATCGATGGCATTGATTACGAAGCAGACGTCAATCCCTTGATCGATTTTAACCCCATTACTTTATAATTAAAGGTAATAACTAGAGGCCATAATCTAATAGCATCGATTTTGGCCTCTAATGCTGACTCTGAGGAATTTGATTAATAAATATTATTTTGATGCCATTTCAACCTGTTCTTTTAGTCCAATATGACGGACATCTTTTCCCTGAACTAAAAACACCACGTGTTCACAGATATTTTTTGAATGGTCACCGATACGTTCTAACGCTCGAGCACACCAAGATACTCGCAAGGCGTTTCGAATAGTTCGTGGATCTTCCATCATGTGAGTAATAAGCTGTCGCATCATGCCATCGTATTCGTCGTTTATTTTTTCATCTAAACCAATAGTTTTCAGCGCTTCATCGACATCCATTCGGGCGAAACTATCAAGCGCTTTGTTAAGCATTTTACTGACCAGCTCACCAAGGTGTTCTAACTTCATACAATGCGATGACCCAGCGTCATCATCAATAAGTTCGAGTTGATTACGACCCAGTTTTTCAGCCTGATCTCCAATCCGCTCAAGGTCATTGATTGTTTTGATGATAGCCACAACTAAGCGCAGATCGCTCGCTGCCGGTTGTCGTCGGGCCAATATCTTTAGACACTGATCGTCGATATTAACTTCCATACGATCAACTTTATCATCGTCTTGAACTACCCGCTGTGCTATTTCAGAATCTGATTCGAATAAGCCTCTGAGGCCATTCGACACTTGGGTTTCGACCAATCCACCCATGGCTAAAACCTGGTGACGAATGTCTTCCAGCTCGTTATCAAAACGTTTTGAAATATGCCCACCTAATGGTGTATCTTTATTCATATCGATTACCCAAATTTTCCAGTGATATAGTTTTCAGTCATTTCATGGCGCGGATTGGTGAATATTCGGCTGGTATCACCCACCTCAACAATTCTGCCCATGTGAAAGTATGCAGTCCGTTGTGACACCCTTGCAGCCTGCTGCATCGAATGAGTGACGATTACAATCGTGTAATTTTGACGAAGCTCATCGATCAAACCCTCGATAATTGCAGTTGCTATCGGGTCCAGCGCAGAAGCAGGCTCATCCATCAAGATAACCTCTGGGCTAACCGCAATGGTACGTGCAATACACAACCGTTGTTGCTGGCCGCCCGATAAACTCGTGCCTGGTGCACTTAGTCGATCTTTCACTTCTTCGAATAGGCCTGCTTTTTCAAGGCTCGTAATAACGATTTCATCTACCTCGGCATTGTTTCGAGCTAGGCCATGAATACGTGGCCCGTAGGCAACATTATCATATATCGATTTTGGAAAAGGATTTGGTTTTTGAAAAACCATACCAACTCGTGCCCTCAATAACACTGGGTCCATTTTTTTGGCGTAAATGTCCTCACCATCGAGGATTAGTTTGCCACTGACTTTACAGCTCCCAATGGTATCGTTCATCCGGTTAAGGCAACGTAAAAACGTCGATTTACCACAACCTGAAGGGCCAATTAGAGCAACCACCTGATTTCGACCAATATCCAAAGAAGCATCATAAATTGCTTGCTTGTCGCCATAACTGACGTTCACATCACGGGTTGAAATCTTAGCGTCCTCTAACAAATTTTCGCCAATAGTAGACTCAAAACTACCGAGGTCTAAATTAGGAGAAGCTGTTTGGTTCATTTTCTGTTGCATGTTTTTATCCATACTGTGAAGCCATTTTTAATGTTGATGCTTTTTGGTAACATTTAATATTGACGCTTAACGTTGACGCTCAAAATAATTCCTAAGCAGTATTGCTAGGGCATTCATCGCTGTCAAAAATGCCAGCAGCACCAAAATAGTTGCGGCAGTTAAAGCACTAAAAGCACTTTCTGGACTATCTGACCATAAAAATATTTGAACTGGCAATACGGTTG
>JBLHWR010000037.1:0-17997 GCA_047629275.1 Gammaproteobacteria bacterium | reverse complement strand
CACGGGATCTTTATTAATGTAATCATCAACACTATTTAAAACGAGTGAACTGCGATGCTGTTCACGACAGGACACAATGTCATCATAGCTCATCCAATGGACAGATATAATGGCATCATCAAGCGGGCCATCGAAGCAATGACCGACCTCACCAATAAATAAAAACCGCAGATATGTGATTTCAGGCATATCTTCTGGGATAGACCGATAGATGCCGAGTAAACCAGTAGGTGAGAAATCATATTGAGTTTCTTCGAGTGTTTCCCTGACAACTGCTTCAATCAAACTTTCATTGGATTCAAGATGTCCTGCAGGCTGATTAAATACTATTCTGTTGCTGATTCTCTCTTTTACCAGCAGAAACTTACCGTCGCGCTCACACATAGCAGCGACGGTTGAGTGTGGTTTCCAAACAGTTTTAGACATCCTATTTCACTTTTTATTGCGTTTGACCTGCTTCTTGATCTGCCATAAACAGCCAAGTTTCAATCACTGTATCGGGGTTAAGCGATACACTATCAATGCCTTGTTCTAATAACCATTTGGCGAGGTCAGGGTGATCCGATGGCCCTTGTCCACAAATACCAACATATTTACCAGCGGCTTTACAGGCTTGAATTGCCTGTTTTAAAAGCGCCATAACAGCGGGATCACGTTCGTCAAACGAGTGAGCAACTAGTCCCGAATCTCGGTCAAGTCCTAGTGTCAATTGCGTCAGGTCGTTGGAACCGATAGAAAAGCCATCAAAGTATTCAAGAAATTGTTCAGCTAGAATTACGTTCGACGGGATTTCACACATCATAATCACTTTAAAATCATCGACCCCACGTTCGAGCCCATTGTCTTTAAGCGCTTCATGGACTAATCGCGCTTCAGTTAGGGTGCGCACAAATGGAATCATGATTTCAATGTTTCTTAATTGCATTTGATTACGCACCCTTTTGATGGCTTCACATTCAAGTGCAAAGCAGGGTTTGAAATCATCACTTATATAACGAGTCGCACCTCGATAGCCAAGCATCGGGTTTTCTTCATCGGGCTCAAACACATCGCCACCAAGCAGGTGAGCATATTCATTGGATTTGAAGTCAGACAATCTGACAATGACTTTCTCTGGAGCAAAGGCAGCCGCCAATGTTGAGATACCTTCGGTTAACCTTTGAATAAAATACTCAACGGGGCTCGGATAACCTGCTATTTTTCGACTGATTTGTTGCTGTAGTTCTTTATCCATATTATCGAACTCCAAAAGGGCTCGAGGATGAATGCCTATCATTTTATTAATAATAAATTCAAGTCGTGCAAGCCCAACTCCTGAGTGGGGCAACCGCGAAAAGCTAAAGGCCCGTTCCGGGTTGCCAACATTCATCATTACCTTTACAGGTATATCAGGCATATTGTTGCATTCATGCTTTTGATGTTCGAACTCAAGAAAACCAGAATAAACATAACCCGTATCACCTTCTGCACAAGACACGGTTACTTCAGCAAGATTGTTGATTACTTCAGTGCCGTTACCCGTACCAACCAGCGCGGGAATTCCCAATTCACGTGCAATGATCGCAGCGTGACAGGTTCGACCCCCTCGATTAGTAATGATAGCCGATGCCTTTTTCATAACCGGCTCCCAATCTGGATCTGTCATATCGGTGACAAGTACATCACCCGCCTGAATTTGATCCATTTGAGATATGTTATTGACGACTTTTGCGGGGCCTTGACCAATGCGGTTACCAACAGCGCGGCCTTCAAGTATAGGGTCAGCCGTTTCTTTGAGAACAAATCTCTCTACTACTTGGCCTGCCTGTGATTGAACTGTTTCTGGGCGGGCTTGAACAATATAAAGTTGTCCATTCTCACCATCTTTAGCCCATTCAATATCCATTGCTCGGCCATAATGTTTTTCTATTGTGACGGCAATTTTAGCGAGTTCAGTCACATCTTCATCTGAAATAGAAAAAAGAATTTGTTCTGATTGAGGTACATTAATGGTTTGAATTGCCTGTGCTGGGCTGTCGCTGTCGGCACTATCGCTGTCAGAAAAGATCATTTTGATCAGCTTGCTGCCTCGCGTTTTTTGCAATATGCTCCGTTCGGCAACTCCTAACGTGTTTTTGTAAACATAAAACTCATCAGGATTAACCGCACCTTGCACAATAGTTTCACCTAGACCATAACTACTGGTAATGAAAACTACGTCTTCAAATCCTGACTCGGTATCTATGCTAAACATCACCCCACTGGAAGACAGGTCACTCCGAACCATGCGTTGTACACCAGCAGAAAGGGACACCTCAGAATGGGCGTATCCCTGATGCACTCGATAAGAGATAGCGCGATCGTTAAACAATGAAGCGAAGACTAGTTTTACAGAATGTAGGACTTGATCAATCCCTTTAATATTGAGATAGGTTTCTTGCTGCCCTGCAAATGATGCATCAGGTAAATCTTCTGCCGTTGCAGAAGATCGAACAGCAACACTCGCCTCTAACCCATTAACGGACATTTCAGCATAAGCACTCGTTATATCCGCTTCGAATTTTGACGGAAACGGAGAATCAATTATCCAGCCTCTAATTTCCTTGCCTACCTTGGCAAGGGCATTTACATCATTCGTATCGAGTTCATCAAGTGTCTTATGAATTTTTTTTGTTAGTCCAGCTTCGTTTAAGAATTGGTCAAATGCAGATGAGGTTGTCGCGAAGCCACCTGGAACTGAAACACCCAAATTACCTAAATTGCTGATCATTTCTCCTAATGACGCATTTTTTCCACCGACCAGTGGCACATCATTCATTCCCAGTTGGTCAAGTGGCAGTATATTAGTAGTCATTTTAGTCCAGTATTCACTATGTTGAAGTCAATGATATTATCATAGGAGTTATGATTATATCGGTAGAAAAGTGAATATTGCTAAGTCAATCAATGTTATTCTGAAAACACTTATCTGAGGATGCTTAAGTTTAATTGTTATGGAACAAAATACCCGAAAAGCTTACTTTATATCGAATGGTACAGCGATAACAGTAGAGACATTAGGCCATAGCCTGCTGGCTCAATTTCCTGGTCTTCATTTCAAAACGAAAACGATCCCGTTTGTAGATACGGTCGAAAAAGCGAAAATGGTTAGTCAGGAAATTGATCGCGGTTTAAGTGAAGAAAATAGTTTACCTATTGTCATTTCGACTATGGCCAGCCCAGAACTGAAAGCCATTATTGGTCAATGTAAGGCTTTAGTTTTAGATCCGTTTAATGACTTCTTACCCCGTCTTGAAAAAACTTTAGGCATGTCATCGTCTCATCAATCGGGGCATCGAATTGCAAATCCGTCATTGTATGAATCACGGATTGACGCCATAGATTTTTCGTTAATTCACGATGATGGTGGAAAAACGCGCAACTATAATGAATCAGACATTATTTTAATTGGTGTATCAAGAACCGGGAAAACGCCGAGCTGTCTATATTTGGCATTACAATTTGGATTAAAAGCCGCCAATTATCCAATAACAGAAGAAGACATGGAATCAGATCGTCTACCTGAACCTATTCGGCCATTTAAAAACAGGTTATATGGACTCACAACTGATGCTAACCGCTTAGTTAACATTCGACAGGAAAGGCGTGCAAATAGCCGTTATTCTTCTTTAGAGCAGTGTCGGTTTGAGTTAAGCGCTGCAGAAGAAATGTATTACAAACACAATATTAAATTTTTAAACACTACCACCATATCAGTAGAAGAAATTGCGGCACGTATTGTAGAAGATACTGGCTTGCACCGAATGGAGCAAACCAGTTAAATCCTCTTTATTGATCGACTAGCCCATAAAATTAATAACAGCTGTGCCAAAATCAGAAGTACTGAGCTCGGTTGCCTCAGGTTCATTACGAGCCAGGTCATAGGTCACTTGCTTTGCACCAATAGCACCTTCCATGCCTTTGATGATTAAGTCTGCAGCTTCAAGCCAACCCATATAACGTAACATCATTTCAGCTGACAATATGATTGAACCAGGATTCACCTTATTCAAGCCGGTGTATTTCGGAGCAGTGCCATGGGTTGCTTCGAAAACACCAATGGTATCTGCAATATTGGCACCAGGGGCAATACCAATTCCGCCCACTTGTGCAGCCAGTGCGTCAGAAATATAGTCACCATTCAAATTAAGCGTTGCAATTACATCATACTCTGTTGGTCTGAGCAGTATTTGCTGAAGGAAATTATCCGCTATAACGTCTTTAACAGAAATTATTTTACCCGTTTTAGGGTTTTTAAATTCACACCAAGGCCCACCATTCACTTCGGTTGCACTAAATGATTCTTTCGCTAGCTCATAACCCCAACTTCGAAAACCACCCTCGGTGTATTTCATTATGTTGCCTTTATGTACCAACGTTACTGAATCTCGATCATTATCAATAGCGTACTGAAAAGCTTTACGAACCAGTCTTTTGGTGCCTTCTGAAGAAACAGGTTTCACCCCTATGCCCGAAGTTTCTGGGAATCGAATACCCGTTACATTCATTTCTTCTACAAAAAATTTAATAACTTTCTTAACTTCATCAGAACCCGCTTCCCATTCGATACCGGCGTAAATGTCTTCTGTATTTTCACGATATATTACCATTTCAGTGTCTTCAGGACGCTTTAGGGGTGTCTCGATGCCTGGAAAGTACCGCACGGGTCGCACACAGGCATAAAGATCAAGTTGCTGACGAATAGAAACATTAAGCGATCGTATTCCACCGCCAACAGGCGTTGTTAGTGGGCCTTTAATAGAGACAATATAATCTTTCATGACAGACAATGATTCTTCTGGAAGCCATTCATCTTCACCATATATATGCGTTGCTTTTTCACCTGCATATATCTCCATCCAAGAGATTTTTCTAGATCCACCATAAGCTTTACTGACAGCAGCATTGACCACGTCAATCATAACGGGCGAAATGTCAACGCCAATGCCATCACCTTCTATGAAGGGGATGATAGGGTTATCAGGAACGTTCAGACTGAAGTCTTCGTTGGCTGTAATTGCTTGGCCTTGTGCAGGTAATATTATGTGTTGGTAGCTCATGGAGACCTCATTAGAATATCAATAGGTAGGTATAATCTGTAAAGTATTGTACAACAGAAGTTATTAAGAGAGCACAGTGTCTCTTAAATTTAGATATAATTTGTACTGACGAGGTTAGAGGCGGAGCTTAACAGTCAGGTCAATCCGATTGCCATCAATCGTCAACAGGCCGAATATGCTTAGCTTGCAAGCCTTTCGGTCCATCATCGAGATCAAACTGCACTTTATGGCCAGGGTTGAGCTTTTTGTATCCGTCCATTTCTATCTCGGAAAAGTGAGCAAAGATATCGATGCTCTCATCTTCGTCTGTATTGACAAATCCATAACCTTTTACGTTACTAAACCATTTCACTGTGCCGATGGCCATGATGATTCCTCTTGAATAAATTCCATTTATAACAGGGTGATCAACTATAAATAGTCTACATCTACCGACTAATTTCAAGTGTAGTCGGCTAATAGAATACATAGTCAACGGATGAATAATATCTTAGACTTGATTTTTTACAACTCACCCTTAACTAAAGCGAGTGATTTCTGATTAATAACAAACCATGACTGACGAAAATATTGACAACGATAACGATGACACTCTGCTGCTTGAGCAAACCAAACCCAAGCTCAAAAAGCCGCCTATGTATAAAGTGCTCATTCTTAATGATGATTACACGCCAATGGAGTTTGTTGTACACATCTTAGAGTCGATATTTGGCCATAATCGTGAAGGTGCGACTAGAATTATGTTAAATGTGCATAAGTCAGGTAAGGGCATTTGTGGTGTTTATACTAAGGATGTCGCGGAGACAAAAGTAACTCAGGTCAATAGTTATGCCAGAGAAAATAAACACCCGTTATTATGCGATTTAGAAGAGAATTAAAGTCACCTGATTCGATTAGTGTTAACTTTTAGCCTTTGATTAAATGCTACTAACCGATGCACTGTAACTCGTCTTAGGCAAACTATATAAATATTTGAAAAATTGAGCTTCGGAATTATAACCATGCTAAATAAAGAGTTAGAACTATCCCTTAACAAGGCCTTTCATGACGCCAGTGAAAAGCGTCACGAATTCATAACAGTTGAGCACATTTTACTCATGTTAACGGACAACGAGGCTGCAAAAGCGGTACTAGAAGCCTGTAGTGGTGATGTTGCATTACTTCGTACCGAATTAGAAATCTTCGTCGATGAGAATACGCCCCTGTTATCAACAGATGAGGACAAAGATACACAACCCACTCTTGGCTTTCAGCGTGTATTACAGCGCGCACTTTTTCATGTTCAGTCAAATGGAAGTGGTGAAGTTTCTGGCGCAAATGTTTTAGTTGCTATTTTTTCTGAACAAGATTCACACGCAGTCTTCTTGCTGAATAAACATAATATTGAACGCCTTGATGTCACTAACTTCCTATCACATGGCATAAGCCGGATTAATGAAGACAGCGAAGATGACACACTGACTCCACCAGACGAAAGTGCTTCTCCTGAGGCCGAAAAATCTAACCCATTGGATCAATTTGCAACTAATCTTAATGAACTTGCTATTGCTGGAAAAATTGATCCGCTAATCGGCAGAGACCACGAAGTTGAACGTATTATTCAAACACTCTGCAGGCGCAGAAAAAATAATCCCTTGCTTGTTGGGGAAGCTGGTGTTGGTAAAACAGCTATTGCTGAAGGATTAGCTCGAAAAATTGTTGAAGAGGAAGTGCCTGAAATATTAGCTGGCAGTGTTGTTTATTCTCTCGATTTAGGCGCATTGGTCGCTGGCACTAAATATCGAGGTGATTTTGAAAAAAGATTAAAAGCCGTCATCAACCAATTGAAAAAGGAACCTGCGGCCATTCTCTTTATAGATGAAATCCACACTATTATTGGTGCGGGTTCTGCATCAGGTGGTGCCATGGACGCATCCAACCTAATTAAACCCGTATTGGCCAGTGGTGAAATTAAATGCCTTGGCTCAACTACCTATGCGGAATATCGTGGTGTTTTTGAGAAGGATAGGGCACTAGCTCGTCGATTCCAAAAAATAGATGTCGCTGAACCCAGTGTTGAAGAAACATATCAGATATTAAAAGGATTAAAGACACGATTTGAAGAGCATCATAATGTTAAGTATACCCTGCCAGCATTACGTAAAGCGACTGAACTTGCTTCGCGCTATATCAATGACCGGTTCTTGCCCGATAAAGCCATTGATGTTATTGACGAAGCTGGCGCCAAACGCCGCTTAATGCCGATTAAACAACGCAAGAAAACAATTGGTGTCACAGATATAGAAGAGATAGTCGCGAAGATTGCCAGAATACCTTCCAATACAGTGAGTAGCAATGATTTAGACATGCTCAAAAACCTAGGAAAAAATCTTTCCAGGGTTGTGTTTGGTCAAGACGAGGCGATCAAGGCGCTCGATTCTGCGATTAAAATGTCTCGATCTGGTTTAGGTAGAGAAGCCAAGCCCATCGGCTCTTTTCTATTCGCTGGGCCAACAGGGGTTGGCAAGACTGAAGTTTGCCGCCAAATAGCAAAAATAATGGGTATTGAGCTCATCCGTTTTGATATGTCTGAGTATATGGAGCGACATTCTGTTTCTCGATTGATAGGCGCTCCTCCAGGTTATGTTGGTTTTGATCAAGGTGGTTTGTTGACTGAAGAAATGAATAAGCATCCGTATTCGGTTGTATTACTGGATGAAATTGAAAAAGCGCATCCCGATGTTTTTAACATTTTATTACAAGTCATGGATAACGGGACATTAACCGATAGTAACGGCCGCAAAGCTGATTTCCGAAACGCGATTTTAGTAATGACAACCAATGCGGGTGCTGAAATGATGAGCCGATCATCTATGGGCTTTACATTGCAAGATCACACTCGCGATACCGGTGAAGCAATCAAAAAAGCGTTCACGCCAGAGTTTAGGAATCGATTAGATGCTGTTATTCAATTCAAAGGACTCAGCCCCAAGGTCATTTTAAATGTTGTTGATAAGTTTTTAATCGAACTAGAATCGCAGCTTGAAGTTAAAAAAGTCAGCATGAACGTTACCGACAGTGCTAGAAAATGGCTGGCCGCTAAAGGCTACGATCTTCAGATGGGTGCACGGCCAATGGAACGAGTTATCCAAGATGAAATTAAACAGGTATTAGCAAATGAACTACTGTTTGGTGATTTAACTGAAGGGGGGAGTGTGAAAATTGATGTGAGTGATAACCAACTCACTTGCAACGTGACCTCATCAAATGCTGAATCAGCAGGCGACCTCGCAACTAGTTAATAACCGGTATAAGCCAAGTCTACATTAGTAGGCTTGGTTTACTGTCAATACGATTATCAATTTGAAACAGCCTAAATACTTCTTCTTTTGTACTTAATCCTTCTAAATTATCTTTCGCGAAATGTGATTCTACCTTTTGATAAATCATAAGGTGTCAACTCAACCGTCACTGAGTCGCCTGTTAATATACGGATATAATGCTTACGCATTTTGCCCGATATGTGCGCAGTAACAATGTGACCGTTTTCTAACTCAACTCGAAACATGGTATTAGGTAAGGTATCTTTTACCGTTCCCTTCATTTCAATGTGGTCGCCTTTTGCCATTATATAAGCCTTTACTTAGAGACGCGTCATTATGCATTTTTTTGCATTGAAGGCAACTCACTTATATGGCGTGTTGTATGCCTATGATATTATCTCGGCTTCTTAATCTATAATTATATCAATGACTAAAACCGCATTTGTTTTTCCAGGGCAAGGAGCCCAATCAGTTGGCATGATGTCCAGCTGGAATGATCACCAACCATTGGTGCAAAATATCTATGACCAAGCGTCAGAATCGCTCGGTTATAACCTATGGAAAATAGTATCCGAGGGGCCAGCTGATAAGCTCAATCAAACGGAAATCACACAGCCAGCTATGCTATGTGCAAGCGTTGCTTGTTGGCACATAGCGAGTGCTCGCAGCGAGCTACCTGAGGTCAGTCTGTTGGCTGGTCATAGTTTTGGAGAATATTCTGCGTTAGTTTGTGCTGGCAGTCTCGAATTAGATGATGCAGTAAAATTGGTATCTTATCGTGGACGATTAATGCAATCGGCTGTACCCCCTGGTGAAGGCTCTATGGCTGCTATTATTGGGCTTGATGACGATAGTGTTGTTTCGGCTTGTGCTAGTGTAACTAGAGGGGTTGTTGAAGCGACTAATTTTAATTCTGAAGGGCAGGTTGTTATAGCCGGTAACAAGTCTGCAGTTGATGAAGCAATGAAGAATGCAAAGGCACTCGGTGCGAAGCGCGTGCTGCTGTTAGCCGTCAGTGTACCGTCCCATTGTTCACTGATGACAGAAGCAGCCGACCAACTTTTTGAATCGTTATCTAATACGACCTTTAAAATGCCAACTATTTCCGTGGTTCACAACCAAAATGCAAATATTGCTGGTTCTGTTGACGAAATTAAACTGCTTTTGAAGAAACAATTATACCAACCCGTAAGATGGGCTGACAGCGTTCGCTTCATGCACTCAAAAGGTATCGAGTGTCTTGTGGAGTGTGGTCCAGGTAAAGTCCTGAGCGGCCTAACTCGCCGAATAGAAAAGACGATGCAATCACAATCAGTATCCGATATCGCTTCTCTAGAAAAAACAATCGAATCATTCTCGGAGTAACAACACATGTTGACGAATCAAATTGCACTCGTGACGGGTGCCAGTCGCGGAATTGGTCTCGCTATAGCCTATGCGCTAGGTAATCAAAAAGCCATTGTAATAGGAACAGCGACTTCTGAAGTAGGGGCTCAAAAAATATCGGATAGATTTAAAGAAAATGGAATAATTGGCACGGGGATGGTTTTAAATGTTGCCGACGCTGAATCCATTAAAGCCTGTTTGAAAAAGATTAATGAAGACTACTCTTCCCCTGACATATTGGTTAATAACGCTGGTGTCACGAGAGACACCTTATTGATGGCAATGAAAGACGAACAATGGGATGAAATTATTAATACTAATTTAACCTCTATTTTTCGAATGACTAAGGCGGTAGTGAGACCTATGATGAAAAAAAGAACGGGGAGGATTATTAATATTTCTTCCGTTGTTGGTTCAACGGGTAATCCTGGGCAAACTAATTATGCCGCGGCAAAAGCTGGACTGGTTGGGTTCAGTAAGTCATTAGCACGCGAAATCGGCTCTCGGAATATTACAGTTAATACAGTGTCGCCAGGTTTCATTGACACTGACATGACGAAAGGACTTGGTGATGATCAGAAAAAAGCACTGACAGAGCAAATTCCTCTTGGTCGATTAGGCAGCGTAGATGACATTGCCGCAGCAGTTCTTTTTTTAGCTTCACCATCTGCTGGGTATATTACCGGGGAAAATATTCATGTTAACGGTGGGATGTTCATGGCATAAATAAATTTTTTATAGGATTAATTGGTTTTTTTTGGTTAAATTTTGAACTAAATTTATATCGATAAAATATCATCTTCATCAGTCCATATTTTAAATTTTGTTATCAAGAACACGAATTAAGCTTAAGATAGATTGTTACTTTGTTGGCTTTAAATCTTAAGTCACTGTTTAATAAAGGAAAAAAAAATACATACAATTCTGGCAAGTCGCACTAGTTTTGAATACAATATCGCCACTCAGACAAGTCAAATTTCATTAACCAGGAGAAACTCTCAATGAGCTCTGTTGAAGACCGTGTAAAAAAGATTGTTGCAGAACAACTAGGTGCTAAAGAAGAAGACGTTACTAATGGAGCATCCTTCGTTGATGACCTAGGTGCAGATTCACTTGACACTGTAGAATTAGTAATGGCTTTAGAAGAAGAATTTGAAACTGAAATTCCCGACGAAGAAGCAGAAAAAATTACCAGTGTTCAGCTAGCAATAGACTACGTCAACGCTAACCTGTAACTGAATACTCGCTTTGGACGATGCCGCTTATCATCACTGTATTTTAAGCGGCATTTTAAATTAATGTCCTTGAGTTAAGATGAGGTATCAATTTTGTCAAAACGTCGTGTAGTTGTTACCGGCTTGGGTCTATTGACCCCAGTTGGAAATACGGTAGAAGAGTCCTGGAAAAATATTATTGCAGGTAAAAGTGGTATTGCACCGATAACAGTTTTCGATGCCAGTGGTTTTAGTGCCCAGATATCAGGTTCTGTTAAAAATTTCGACGCTTCCCTTTATATAAAACCCAAAGATCAAAAGAAAATGGATATCTTTATCCATTACGGCCTAGCTGCAGGTATTCAGGCATTAGACGATTCTGGTATCGAAGTGACTGATGCAAATGCTGAAAGAATTGGTGTTGCAATCGGTTCAGGGATTGGTGGTTTACCAACAATCGAAAAAAATCGGGATTCTTTTGTTGCCGGTGGTTCAAGAAAGATATCTCCATTTTTTGTACCCAGTTCAATTGTTAATATGGTGTCAGGTAATTTATCAATTATGCGTGGTCTTAAAGGACCTAACATTTCTATTGTTAGCGCCTGTACTACAGGTGCACACAATATTGGTGACGCAGCCAGAATGATTTCTTATGGTGATGCCGATGTAATGGTCGCTGGTGGCGCTGAAATGGCTACTTGTCCTTTAGGGGTTGGTGGTTTTGCCGCTGCTCGTGCTTTATCGACTCGTAATGATGATCCCGAAGCAGCCAGTAGACCTTGGGATAGAGACCGAGATGGTTTTGTTCTGGGTGACGGTGCTGGCGTTGTTGTATTAGAAGAATACGAAATGGCCAAAAAGCGTGGTGCAAATATTTACTGTGAAGTGGTTGGTTACGGAATGAGTGGAGACGCTTTTCACATGACATCACCATCACCGACAGGCGAGGGCGCTGCCCGATGTATGAAAAATGCAATGAATGATGCAGGGCTGAATGCCGAAGACGTTGGTTATATCAATGCACATGGCACATCTACACCTGCTGGAGACGTTGCTGAAACAATGGCTGTAAAGCTCGCTATGGGTGATCATGCCTACAAGCTTGTTGTGAGTTCAACCAAATCCATGACGGGTCATTTATTGGGAGCAGCTGGTGGAATTGAAGCTATTTTTTCAATTTTAGCTTTAAGAGATCAAGTCATTCCACCGACTATTAACTTAGACAATCAAGACCCAGAATGTGATCTCGACTATGTTGCAAATACCGCTCGGGACTTGAAATTAAATGTTTCTATGTCAAATTCTTTTGGCTTTGGTGGCACTAATGGAACTTGTATTTTCAAGAAGATATGATCATCCGTGACTATAAGCCTCAAACTCAAAGGGATTCCAGACCTACTTGCTGTTCATGCACTTAAGCCTGATTGTTATCCTTACTTATTAGCATCTAATTCGAGTTGCGGGGAAAATTCTCGTTACTCAATTCTTTTGTCTCATCCTCAGTCTATTATTTCTCAATGGTCTGGCGATGAGGATTGCCTAAGCTCAATATCGGTTGATATAGCAAATCCTAAACAACAGTCAGAGCTGCCATTTTGTGGCGGCTGGTTTGTTTTTTTAAGCTATGAATATGCCCAGTCAGTTGAACCCGGAGTAAAGTTTTTTGCCGAAGAGTCCCGTTTACCGATTGCTTTTAAGGCCAGAATTCCTGCTGCAATCATCTTAGACCATCATCAAGATAAAGCTTATATTGTGGTTGAGGATGGTTCTGAAGACTTAATAGACATCATGCTTACCGATATTGCGGAAACCGGTGCTTACAGCCCTGCCGAGTTGGCAATTGGAAAAATTACCGAAGATGATCCTAGTCTTTACATAGACTTCATTATAAAAGCAAAGCAGTACATACGAGACGGTGATATATTTCAAGCTAATTTATCTCGAAAGTGGAACGTCGAGTTCGATCATTATTGTGATCCAATTAGTCTGTATCATAGCCTCAGTCTTAGTAATCCCGCTCAGTTTTCTGCTCTTATAAAATATAACGATCAGTACATCATTAGTTCGTCTCCAGAAAGGCTGGTATCAGTCAAAAATGGCGTCGCCCAATCACGCCCCATTGCAGGAACGCATCCGCGGGGTAAAACTCAACAGGAAGATAAATCATTATCCGATCATCTTTTAGCGCATCCAAAAGAAAAAGCTGAGCATGTTATGCTGATTGATTTAGTTCGTAATGACTTGGGTCGGTTCTGTCAGGCAGGGAGTATTCAATTGACTGAAAAAATGGTGTTGGAAAGCTATGAGCATGTGCATCATATCGTATCAAACATTCAAGGTACCGTTCGTTCTGATCAAAAAGTGATAGATGTTGTTCATGCCGTATTCCCGGGTGGAACGATCACTGGGTGTCCTAAAGTTAGATGCATGGAAATTATCAGTGAATTTGAGAAAGCCCCTCGAGAGGCCTATACGGGTTCACTGGGTTACATTGGACTAGATGGCCAAATGGACCTCAATATTCTCATTCGGACGTTGTTATACAATCAAAACCAAGTCAGCTTTCGCGCTGGGGGTGGCATAGTCTATGATTCTGTTCCTGAAAAAGAGTTAATGGAAACAAGGCACAAAGCTCGTGGGCTGCTAAACGCCATTAAAGTTGATGCCTGAGTTCCTCATTAACGAGACACTCAACTGGCAAGAGCGCGGATTACACTACGGCGATGGGCTATTCGAGACACTACTTAAATTTGATGGCCAAATTCCCTACTGGGAGTCGCATTGTCAACGTCTTCTTAAGGGGTGTAAGCAACTCTTTTTGCCTAATCCAGACTTGAACTGGCTTGAAAATAAACTAGCTGAAGTGACTAAAGACACTGACACCTGTGTTGTTAAAATTATAGTGACACGCGGTGTTGGTGGCAGAGGACTTAATCTTCCTAGTCCTGATCAAAGTTCGGTATTTGTTTTATCCTACCCCTATAACCAACCTAGCAATAATGCTTTAAAGATATCTGTTTGTGACACACGATTACCTATGAATTCTAATCTTTCTGGCTTAAAGCATCTAAACCGACTGGATTATATTTTGGCCGCGATTGAGCTCAGCAATAAAAAAGACAAAGATGAAGCTATTTTGTGTGATACCGAAGGGTTTATTGTGGAAGGTATTATCAATAATTTATTTTTCATCAAAGGTAGTCAGCTTTTTACACCCTGCCTGTCTTTATCCGGTGTTGATGGAATTATGCGATCCAAAATCATTGAGCATTGGGAAAAAATTGGAAAAACAGTTCAAATCGGACGTTTTGAATTGGATCAACTTTTCGCTGCAGACGAATGTTTTTTTTGCAATAGTGTACAAGGCATTCGTTCGATTGGCTCAATTAACGGGCAAACATACGACACTGGTTCTATCACTCGATTGTTAAATAATCATTTTAACAATTCTCCTTGTTTTGATGCTGAGGAACTAAATTAATGTTACTTAAATTTATTAAAAAAATCATACTTTATGGGGTAATCCTTGTTTTTCTCGCTGTTTCCGTACTGACTATTCAACTGTTTAGATTTCAGTATAAAGACATTCAGCTACCGGGCGATGTGTATGTGTTTCTGATCGAACCTGGTGCTAGCATAAAATCTATTTCGGTAAAACTGAGTCTCGAAAAAATAATTGAAGACCCTTGGTTGTTTATATTGTTAGCAAAATTAAAAGGTGTAGAAACCAAGGTACGAGCAGGTGAGTATCAGCTTCGCCAGGGGCAATCGACTTCAGGTCTGCTTGAACTATTTACGACAGGTAACTCAATTCAATATAGCTTCACTGTTATTGAAGGTTGGTCTTTTCGTCAAATGATGGCCCAATTAGAAAACAATCGAGTGATTAAAAATACACTAAAAAATTTTTCGGATGAAGAAATAATGATAGCCCTTGGTTTAGATGGTCAACATCCAGAAGGCCTTTTCTACCCCGATACTTATCTATTTCCGAAAGGAACAAGTGATCTTCAGTTCTTGAAGCGCTCTTATCAGCTCATGCAGAAACATTTACAAAAAGCTTGGGAGAATCGTGCCAAAAATCTGCCGCTTAATTCTGCTTATGAAGCGCTCATACTTGCTTCTATCATAGAAAAGGAAACGGGTGCTGGTCATGAACGTTCATTGATATCAGCTGTTTTTATTCAACGTCTGAATTTAAATATGAGGCTACAAACTGACCCAACAGTCATATATGGAATGGGTGAGAGTTTTGATGGCAATATTCGACGTAAAGACCTGAGAACTGACACGCCGTACAATACCTATTTACGTAAAGGGTTACCACCCACGCCAATTGCCTTACCAGGCCTTGATTCGATAGAAGCTGCACTTAACCCAGCCGATACTAAAGCACTTTATTTTGTTTCTAAAGGTGATGGAACACACTATTTCTCGAAGACTTTAAAAGAGCATAATAATGCGGTTATTAAGTATCAGCTAAAAGGACGTCAGCCTAAGAAAAAAATGTCGAGCCAAGTAGAATAGTTAACTATGACTCAAGCACTCTCCATAAATAACCAAATGATTGTAATCGATGGCGTCGATGGTTCTGGCAAAGGAGTCCAAAGCAAGCTATTACACGAAGCTTTGAGTTTGATCAGCAATCAAGTCCTCTTGACCCGAGAGCCAGGTGGATCTCCTGCAGCTGAGGATATACGCAAACTACTGGTCGAAGGTGAGCCCGAAAAATGGGATAGCATGACTGAACTTCTTCTTATGTATGCTGCTAGGCGCTCCCACTTAGTCGACACTATTTGGCCTATGCTAGCGAAGGATGGGTGGGTTATCAGTGACCGATATGCCGACTCTAGTCGAGCTTTTCAGGGTATTGCCGGTAGTTTAGGTCTTGATCTAGTCGAAAAAATTCATCATGAAGTTGTGGGCACTTTTGAACCTGAATTAGTACTAATACTCGACATTCCTGAATCGATTGCGCTGCAAAGAGCTTTTGGCCGCGGCGGCAAAGAAGATCGGTTTGAAAAAAAAGGCAATGAGTATCATGCAAAAGTTAGACAAGCTTTTTTACAAATTGCTACGACGAACCCTAATCGATATCATGTTATTGATGCTAATCAATCAATTTCAGTCGTGACCCAAGAAATATTTACGGTTATAAATCATCACTTTAATATTAACTTGATAGCAAAATAGGCTTCAATTTCAATGCCTAAAATTGACGACGATAATATAACTATTCAACCAGCTTACTGGCCTTGGCAGCAGAGTTTATTAGAGCAGGTGTTGTCGCTCAAGCAACAGGCTCGACTACCGCATGCTATTCTCATTGAGGCTAAAAGTGAACTGATTGGGGCTCCCTTTATCTGGCATTTAACCATGTTATTGTTATGTAATAATAATCACAATATAGATCCCTGCGAGCAGTGCCAATCTTGCAGTCTGATGATGGCCAATACCTATCCTGATTTCACTTTTGTAACATTAATGTCAGATAGTAAGACAAAAAAAATCAATAAAAACATAAAGATAGATCAGATACGAAACCTTATACATGAGGTTTATTTAACTCGTCGTTACGATAATTTAAAGGTAGTTGCGATTCACCCTACAGAAAAAATGAGTATTGCAGGGGCTAATAGTATTCTTAAGACTCTTGAAGAGCCTGCGCCTTATACGCTTATTTTGTTACTGACCCACAATAAAGGAAAAGTGCCCGTGACGATTCGTAGTCGCTGTCAGGTTTTAACTTTGGATCATCCTGATAGAAAAATCTCTCTAGATTGGCTAGCTCAACAGGGTTTGAACGAATCTGAATCCTGCCAATATTTAGATTTCTCAACCGGTGATCCTTTACTTGCATTTGATTTGCACTCGAATCAATATGCTGCCGTAGTTAAACAATTTAAGTCCCATTTTGGGTTGTATATTAAGAATGAAATTGACGTTAATAAACTATGCTCGATATTAATCAATTTAGACGTATCACTAGTGCGTCGACTAATAAAAATGGTGTTCAGGGCATATAGTCTTCAATTCAGCGGATTGTCTGAAAAGACAAAACAATCTAAAATTCATAAGAAAGCAGGGCAGCAGCTTCTAAGCTTATCGACTCAGGTCGATCAGCAATTGATGGTCGAGGAAAATAATCTTAACCTTCAGCTTCAACTAGAAGACGTGTTAATATCTTTGAAAAGAATTATCCATCGGAGCAGCCACTAATGGCATCACCTAGTCAGGGTATATTGTCTCTTAATATAAAAGATAAAAGCGCGCTTTATGCTGCATATATGCCCTACGTTAAAAATGGTGGGTTATTTATTCCTACTCAGAAGCAATACTCACTCGGCGATGAAGTTTTCATGTTATTGAGTCTAATGGAAGATAAAGAACGTTTACCCGTCGCGGGAAAAATTATTTGGGTGACACCAGTTGGGTCTCAAAATAACAAAGCAGCAGGTATTGGAGTGCAATTTTCTACTCAAGATAATGGTTCTACCCGAGACAAAATCGAAGGCTTTCTTGCAGGTGCACTACAAGCGGATCGTCCAACTCATACCATGTAGGTAGTACGCCACAGTTCATGTATTTTGACTCCCACTGCCACCTTGATCGTATTGATCTAGCGGGCTTTAATAACAGTTTTTCTGATCTACTCAATGATATTCGGGCAGAACTAGTCACTCGTATGGTTTGCATTAGTGTCAACCTAGAGTCATTCGACTCTATGTATGAACTTATTTCTCCTCATGAAGATATTTATTGTTCAGCAGGCGTTCACCCAGATTACAAAGATGTTACTGAACCAACAGTTGACGGACTATGCAGTTTGGTTGAAAAAAACAAAGTTGTTGCAATAGGAGAAACCGGGTTAGATTACATCGGAACAGAACGCAATATGGAGTGGCAGCGACAGCGATTCATTACGCATATAGCAGCCGCTCGTGAATCGAAACTGCCTTTAATCATACACACCAGAAATGCACGACAAGATACACTTGATCTTTTAAGACTGCATAA
>JBLHWR010000036.1:0-18464 GCA_047629275.1 Gammaproteobacteria bacterium | reverse complement strand
CCAATGGCACCCGGATTTTCGCACCAGACCAGATCGTCAGGATCGAGTAGTACAGTACCGATAATTTGAAAGGCTTGTTGTGCGCCACTGACAATAAAGATCTGTTCGGGATCGCATTTTATGCCTCGGTTAGATAACAGATGCGATGCAATCGCCTGACGCAGAGGGAAATGACCACGTGGGTCGGCATAACCCATATTACCCTGATGATTTGAACGCCAGCTGCGGGTCACATACTGAGCCCAAAGTGAACTCGGAAAGGCATCAAAAGCTGGGAGTGCAGTAGTGAAGGCTTTTGTTTTATGTGGTAATCGATCAACAAAATTATCTAAGGCACGTGTAATGACTTTTGACAGGCGCGGTTTTAACATTGGTCGTACAGAATCCTGTTTTTCAACAACGCAAGTTTCTGCTGGTCGCGTAGTCATCCAGGCTTTACTGACAAACGTGCCGGCACCAGTCCTAGACTCGATAAGGCCTTCTGATGTGAGTATTTCAAAGACGTTAATCACGGTGGTGCGTGATATTTTCAAGTCAGTTGCCAATGTACGGCTTGCGGGAAGCCGCTCGCCAATATGCATGCCGCCAGCATGAATAATTTCGCGCATCGCAGAATATAGTTGGTGACTGACGGTGCCTGGCGCACTGCGATCAATTTCGATAGAGAGTAGTAAAGCACCCCCAGCACGTTTTATCATAATTTTAAGCAGACCTTATTGTATGGTTGTTAGCTAGGGGGGTTAAGTTATAGCAGCACCGCTAGATAAAAATGGTATTAAAATAGTTTCAAAATGGACCTTACCTGTAACCCATTTTACTTCAAGATGCCTTAAAAATCGCTAGTTGAAATTTTTAATATATTCAATATCGCGACCATTATATAGACAAACTTGACCACAATTTAGCTTTAAAATAAAATCATGAAAATAAAAACTATCGAAACATTTAGCACCGAATTCGTCGGCTTCGTTCGTGTCACTGTTGATAGTGGTGAGCAGGGGTGGGGGCAGGTTTCTACCTACAACTCAGACATAACATCGACAATATTGCACCGCCAGGTAGCGCCGTGGTCACTTGGTTGGGATGCAACAGACATCGATGGATTGGTTGATATTATTACTGAGCGAGAACACAAGTTTCCTGGGTCCTACTTGCGAAGGGCCATTGGCGGAATTGATACTGCCCTGTGGGACTTGCATGCAAAACGACAGAATAAATCGGTTTGTGAACTGATTGGTGGAAATCGTACTCCGCTACGAGCCTATGCTTCTTCAATGAAACGTGACATCACACCTAAAAATGAAGCGATTCGATTGCAGCAATTGCGGGATCAATATGGATTCGATGCTTTTAAAATTCGGGTTGGTTCAGAATGTGGTCGTGATGTTGATGAATGGTCTGGTCGCACAGAAGAAATTATTCCAACTATGCGCAAAGCGTTGGGAGATGATGCCACTATTCTAGCGGATGGCAATAGCTGTTATTCGCCAAAACGCGCTATCGAAGTTGGACGTTTGCTGGAAGATAGTGATTATGGCCACTTTGAAGAGCCTTGCCCTTACTGGGAAATGGAACAAACCAAAGAGGTAACTGATGCGCTCAATATTGATGTCTCTGGTGGTGAGCAAGATTGCGATATCTCCACCTGGCGGCATATGATCGAAATGCGTGCAGTTGACGTTATTCAGCCAGACGTTTGTTATCTCGGTGGCCTTACACGCACCTTGCGAGTTGCAAAAATGGGTGAGTTGGCGGGTTTACCCTGTACGCCGCATTGCGCTAATTTGTCGATGGTTACTTTATTCACGATGCATTTATTAGCGGCTATTCCCAATGCTGGAAAATATCTAGAATTTTCAATTGAAGGTGAAGACTACTACCCTTGGCAGGATGGATTGTTTGTTAAATCACCTTATGACATTGTTGATGGTAAAGCATTAATTCCTGATGCACCGGGTTGGGGTGTAGAAATAAATCCTGATTGGCTCGATAAAGCCAGTTACCAAAAGAGTGAGATATAAGTTTGATGAGAGCCCCGAAATGAGTGACTCGTTATTAACTGACGACTTTAAAACCACACCTTATTGGTGGGAAGACACACCGCCACCTGAATTATCTCTATTCGGCGACACTAATACTGAATTGCCCCCCAAAACCGACGTAGTCATTATTGGCGCTGGTTATACTGGGCTCAGCGCTGCATTACAGACGGCTCGTGCAGGGCGCCATACTGTCGTAGTTGACGCAGAAAATGCTGGCGCGGGCTGCAGCACCCGTAATGGTGGGCAAATTAGTACCAGTATTAAGCCAACGCATAAAGCTTTGGCCGCAAAGTATGGTCCAGAACGTGCTTTCAATATTTTAAAAGAAGGCCATAACGCACTTGAGTGGCTAGAAGATTTTGTTTCGACTGAAAGCATCGACTGCCATTTTAAAGTTGTCGGTAAATTCCTGGGTGCACATAACCGCGTCCAATATGAAAAACTAGGCAAAAAACTAAGCGCTTCAGTCAAGGGTCTTGAAACAAAGGCGTTTCTGGTGCCACGTTCTGAACAACACCATGAGCTTGGAACTGATCGATATTTTGGCGGTATAGTTTATCCTAACGTTGCATCTGTTGATCCTGCTCGCCTGCACCATGGATTGCTTGAGCGAGTCATCGCAGCCGGAGTTATCATCATTCCTTTTAATCCCGCGCTAGATATTACCAAAGAGGGAGATGGTTTTCGTGTCACTACGAAAAAAGGGGCTATCTGGGCAAAAGAAGTGATCGTTGCGAGCAACGGTTATACTGGCTCTGCAACGCCCTGGTTGAGACGTCGCATTATTCCGATTGGCAGTTATATTATTGGAACTGAACCATTGGCTGCCGGACAAATGGACCAACTAATTCCCAAAGACAGAATGGTTGGTGACACCCGTAGAATGGTTTTTTATTATCGAGCGTCTCCGGACAGACAAAGAATACTATTTGGTGGCCGAGTGTCTCATGCAGAAACCAATCCACTCGTCAGCGGGCCAAAGCTTCACAGCAGAATGGTGGATATTTTTCCTGAGCTGGCCAAAACTCGCATTAGTCATTCCTGGGTAGGTTTTGTTGGTTATACCTTTGACTCGCTCGCTCACCTAGGAAAGAACGATGGTGTGCATTATGCAATGGGTTACTGTGGCTCTGGTGTTTCAATGTCATGCTATCTGGGAATGCGCATTGCGCAGCAGTTATTGGGACAGCAGGAAGGAAGAACAGGTTTCGATGGGTTAAATTTTCAAACACGCCCAATGTATACCGGTACCCCATGGTTTTTGTCGGCATCAATTCAATATTATCGTTGGTTAGATAGTCTTAATATTTAATTATCTTAATGTTCATTAAAATTGGTATCTTCGTTTGTTTATAATGGACCTTCGGCTATACCGCTACCATGGCTTAAATTCATAATTCAAATAAATACCATAAATGAGAGAGTAGGATGAAAACTAATACTAAAGGTTTAAAGCTAGGGGCATTGATTGCAGTCTCGCTTTTCAATGTAGGACTGGCACAGGCAGCAGATCCGATTACGGTTGTTTCTTGGGGTGGTAGTTACGGTAAAGCACAGGATGCCGCGTTATTTACGGATGCATCGAAAAACACGGGTATTGATATAATCCGCGAATCTGGTGCAAGTATGTCAAAAGTATGTCTGCAAGTTGAGTCAGGAGCAGTGAGTTGGGATCTTGTTATTACCGGCTCGGGCGGCTCAGCCTCTGCTGCAGCAAAAGGTTGTCTAGAAAAAATTGATTACAGTGTGGTCGATGTTTCAGACTTTATTCCGGGTATGTATACTGATTACTGTGTCGGGACTGACGTGTTTGCGACGGTTATGGCTTGGAATACAGATAAGTATGGCATGCCAGGTAGTGCTACCGCACCTAAGACATGGGCTGATTTCTGGGACGTAGAAAAGTTTCCAGGAACCCGCGCCTACCGTGCTAACAGTGTAGACGGTGCACTTGAACCCGCACTGTTGGCTGATGGTGTTCCAATGGATAAAGTCTATGAAGTGCTATCAACCAAAGCAGGAAAGCAGAGAGCTATAGATAAGATTCGTGAGTTAAAGCCACATATTGCTGTGTTTTGGGGTTCAGGTGCGCAGCAAGCACAGCTTATGAAGGATGGTGAAGTTGACATGATCACGGGTTGGAACGGTCGATTCGATAATGCCAAGAAAGATGGTGCTAAGGTTGGCTATACCTTTAATCAGGCTATGTATGACTTTGATTGCATGGCGATGCCCAAGGGTGCTCCAAACAAGGACACTGCGATGGAATTCTTAGCAGAAATTTCTAAAGCGGAATATCAGGCTAACCTTCCATTTCACATCACTTATGGTCCAACCAATAGAAAAGCTTATGAGATAACTACAGCTTCAAAAGAGTTGATTGAGTCTTTACCTTCGCACCCTAAAAATGTACCGCTAATGTTGCCTATAAACCTAGATTTTTATGCTGAGCATAGAACTGAGGCGCTTGAAATGTACATGGAATTAATGAGTGAGTAAAATTAGGTAGTAAATAAATACTAATCAATTATTTTGCCGGGTGTTTTGCACCCGGCCCTTTTTTAAATACAGGTTCCTTCCTTGTCTATCCAATCAAATAATATACACACCGATTCATCAACAGCATTACCCATTCATGTTCAGGATTTGACTAAGAAATATGGCAAAATGTACGCGCTGGATTCTGTGAATCTGGATGTTAAGAGCGGTGAATTTCTGACGTTACTTGGCCCATCAGGATCGGGCAAGACGACTCTGCTAATGGCTATAGCTGGATTTAATCGGCCAGATTCAGGCAGTATTCGATTTGGTGATGAAGAGGTCATACTAAAACCACCCCACAAACGTGGTGTTGGCATGGTATTTCAAAGTTATGCGTTGTTTCCGCACATGACGGTAGCAGAAAATATTGCTTTTCCACTCAAACTTCGCGGCGTTAGTGCAGCAGAAGCTGCTGAGAGAGTTGCCACAGCCCTCAAGACAGTTCAACTCGATGGCCTTGGTGATCGTGGTATTGAGCAACTGTCCGGTGGTCAAAAGCAACGCGTCGCACTGGCTCGTGCCTTCGTGTTTCGTCCCCGTATTTTATTAATGGACGAGCCGTTATCCGCTCTAGATAAAAAACTGCGTGAGCAAATGCAGATTGAGTTAAAACATTTACATGAACAGCTTGGTGTTACCACTGTTTATGTCACCCACGATCAACGTGAAGCCTTAACTATGTCTGATCGAATCGTGGTCATCAATAATGGGCAATTGACCCAGATCGGTACGCCGAACGATATCTATAATCATCCAGCTAATGCATTTGTTGCTGACTTTATTGGTGAGTCAACTATGTTACCACTCACTCATGATGGTTCTGGTAGCCTTTATTTTCAAGACAACTTAATCAAAACTAATTATAAAACAAGTGACTCTAAGGAGTGGTCTCTGGTGATACGTCCAGAACGGTTAACTGTTGTTAAGAGTGGACAGTGCGATCCAGAAAAAACCATCGTATTTACTGGAGTTATTCGTGAGTTCATCTTCCAAGGTGACACAGCGTTTGCGATTATGTCAGTAAATGATAAATATAACCTTTCCTTTCGTTTTGGAACCGATGCTTCATCATGGCAGAATGCATTACAATCAGGTGATTCGGTTTCCCTCGGTTTAAACCGAAGTGATGTCATTGTTATCCCTGGTGGTCTAGAGTTATGAGTGTCCAAAATACTCCGGATTTTGATGCTGAGGGTAGGGGCGTTGAACCTCTAAACGAGAAGTCACTCAGGGCTCTTGATATCCAAGAACAACGACTGTTGCTAAGTCTCGCAACACCCGCCGTGCTGGCAGTTATAGCGATTGTCGTTATTCCAGTAGGCTGGCTATTCTATTTGTCATTTACTGGCAGCGATGGACAGTTTTCATTAGCAAACTATCAGCGAATGATCGAGTATAAGTCCTACGCACGGACTTTTGTGACTACCTTTGAGGTTAGTATTTTAACGACCTTAATCTGTATCATGATCGGATACCCGCTCGCCTATTTTCTCGCCATGTTACCCGAACGATTGGCTGGTTTTTTTATGTTGGCAGTATTGCTTCCGTTTTGGACATCCCTGTTGGTTCGTACTTATGCTTGGCTAGTGCTATTGCAAAAAAATGGTATCTTGAATGACCTTGCGATGTCTATTGGCCTATGGGATTCGCCCCTGAAACTGGTACACAATTTAACTGGTACACTGATCGGTATGGCGCATATTATGCTACCTTTTCTGGTGTTGCCACTTTATGGCTCAATGAAAAAAATTCAGCGTGACTTAATGCATGCCGCAGCTAATCTTGGCGCCTCACCCGTTCAAGCCTTCTGGAAGATTTATTTCCCCATGTCCCTTTCTGGCATGGTTGCAGGGTCACTCATTGTATTCGTACTTTGTCTCGGTTTTTATGTCACACCTGCTGTACTTGGTGGAGGGCGCGTAGTCATGGTGGCTACACAAATCACAGCTATTCTCGAGCACCAGTTTGACTGGGGTGCGGCAAGTGCGCTTGGTGTCGTTCTGTTAGTAGTGACTATGATTATTTTAACGGTAGCGACAAAATTATTTAAATTAGATGCCGCACTGTTTGGGAAGCGTTAATATGAATTGGCTCAAAAAACCAGCTTCAGATACTCAGCTGACTCATGGTGATCGTCTATGGCTCTACATCATTGCGGCGATTGTCATGCTTCTTTTGGTGATTCCAACGTTAATCGTCATGCCAATGTCATTCTCCAACTCTCAGTATCTGGAGTTTCCGCCGTCTAATTGGTCGATGCGTTGGTATTATGAGTATTTTGAATCGTCGAAATGGATGAGGGCCACTGTTACCTCGATACAGGTTGGCACACTCACCATGTTACTAGCAACACCGATGGGTATTATGGCCGCCTATGCATTGTTTGTTTCTGGGCATTGGGCCTCTAAATTACTGTTTGCTTTCCTTATAACACCGATGATCGTACCCGTTATACTTATTGCAATTGGCGTATTCTATTCTTATGGGCAAGTTGGCCTCAATAACACAATATTCGGACTGGTTTTGGCACATGCTGTTTTGGCGTCACCGTTGGTCATGATCGTCATCACCTCCGCTTTGCGAAACTATGATTTGAATCAGGAACGTGTGGCTAGAAGTTTGGGTGCGTCGCGAGTTAAAGCCTTCTTTGTCATTACTTTACCGCAAATTAAATTTTCGGTTATGACATCAGCTCTATTGGCTTTTCTGACCTCTTTTGATGAAGTCATTATCTCGATATTCGTCTCAGGCGGTTCAAATGCAACGTTGACCAAACATATGTTTGCCGCACTTAGAGATTTTATTGATCCAACCATTGCCGCTATTTCTACGATTATGATCCTGATTTCGACAACGTTGTTACTAACGACTCAGTTTATTTCTTCTCGGGAAAAGAAATAGCCAAATAGTGGTGGAGTTCATTCTAAATTGGACTGTATAGCGTCATTATTTAATTCGTTTTAATTGATAATGATTTCAGTCTGAGCAACGTTAAATTTTTACTGACCAGGTTTCGCTAAGTTGATATCCTTCGGGCCACGGATCGTCAGGATTGAGCATAAATTGATGAGACCCCTTAATCTTGTCTGGTTCAGGGATTGATGGGGTTATGGCCTTCTTGGCAACCACTGTCTTTTTTTACATTATGGTGCCGTTAAATTTCGTGCCTATAATTTATCCGCAAAGCTGATGACACCTTTGGCATACAGTAGGGTGAGTCTAGCAAAGCAGCCTTTACCTATTGGTGATTTATACACTACTCCTTAAGCATGGCATGGCAGGAGACGATATGAATAACTTTGCTAGTTCGCAATGCTATGCCTCAACCCTATGGTTAGTGACTGAATCTGAACAAAATGCCGAAGTGTGGATTTTAAAGTGTCTAAATCCTTGAGCCTTGTTATTAACTATTGATATTTAAAAGACTTGCTTTCGAGTACTGACAGATCAGTATCGAGCACGTTAACTGTCCAGCTACCAGACCAATCGGGCAAGAATTCTTTGCTTGTCCATACTCTCCAGCGGTCTCCATTAACTTCGAACCTTTTTTCAAAAATAATGGTATCGTTATGGACCCACTGATGTGTGACGGTATGACCCTTGAGGTTTGTCAGTTCAGTAAAAAAAGAAATCTCAGCGTATGAATTTGAATTAATACTATCAACTTGAGTGATTGGCTCGCGATTATCAATTCCAATTGTGAATATAGCGCGAGTAACTTCTCCAGCTATCACGTTCTGGGTAAACAGGGTAGCGATAGAAATGATTATGGTGTTTAGGGTCTGACGCACATTGGGCTCCCTGTATTCTTCGTAATTCAGATTATAACAATAAAGAAAATGTTTTTCAGTCTGATAGGGCGGAAGGTGTTGGCCCATTTAAGTCACGTTTAAACTCGACTCTGATCTGGCTTGCTGCAACATCAAAATGAAGGCTTGTGAACTCAGGGATAAGGTGCGGTTTTGGCGTGTCACGATGCCGAGCACTCTTTGAATTTCGAACCCATGCATGCCTGAGCTATTAAGCGGCTTACCAATCACGGTTTTGTCTAGCATGCTAGCCGGAAGCATGCTCCAGCCCAGATTAGCGGATACCATTACTTTGATGGTTTCGAGATAATTAGTTTCTAGAATTATTTTAATGTGATCTTTATTGGTAGAAAAGTAATTATTTATGATCCTGCGTGTAAAGGTACCCATTGAGGGCAAGATCGCTGGGTAGTCGAGCAACTTTAATTGGTCAATATGATCATCATTTGCCAAGGGATGATCGGGTGCTAATACAATTTGTAAGGTATCAATCCAGATGGTTTCCAAGTTAAGTTTAGCGTCAGCATTTTCAGGCAAAGTGACTATCGCAAGTTCGATTTCACTATTAGCCACGGCAGCACAGGCATCTTCTGAGTCCATAAAGTGTAAATCTAAGTCGACCTGTGGGTATTTGATTTTAAAATCACGCAGAATTTGCGGTAAACGATGCAGGCCGATGTGGTGGCTAGTCGCCAGTGTTAGTGAACCCGACGGTTTGTCGTTTTGACCGACAAGGCTCGACCTATAGGTTTTTACTTCGTGTAATATTCGTTCTGCATGAGGTAAAAAAGCGAGGCCGTTGGGCGTTAAAATACTCCGTTTGCCAATCCTGTCGAATAGTGATGTTTTCATGCTTTGTTCAAGCTGTCGGATACGTTTGCTGACAGCGGGTTGCGTAATGTGTAACCGTTCTGCGGCAAGGGAAAAGGACTCTAATTCGGCGATTGTGATGAAAGCGGTTACTTGTGATAACTGCATAAGCATTCCTGTTAGTTATTAAATTAATGAAAATTATGAATTAGAGTTATTAGATAAACAAGCGTAAGATTCTTATTAGTACAAATCAACATCAATATTGATACTTAATTCGCCATAATCATTGACGAAATTTTTAACTTCAAGATTAAAGAGGTCTTAATTATGTCCGCGCAAACGTTATACGACAAAATATGGGCGATGCACGAAGTGCGTCCTGATATTGACGGCAGTGGTTTAATTTACATTGACCGTCATTTAGTCCATGAAGTGACTTCACCACAGGCCTTCGAGGGCTTGCAATTAGCGGGTCGTGATCTTTGGCGCAAGGAGTCCATAGTGGCTGTTCCTGATCACAATACGCCAACCATCGGTTTAGAATTTGGGATAACCGACCCAGTTGCTCGCCTTCAAGTCGAAACTCTGGATAAAAATTGTGACAATTACCAGTTAGTTGAATTCAAAATTGGTGATGAACGCCGCGGTATCGTGCATGTTATTGGGCCAGAGCAGGGTGCCACATTGCCTGGTATGACTGTGGTTTGTGGTGACTCTCATACCTCTACACATGGTGCTTTTGCGGCATTAGCGTTTGGTATAGGTACGTCTGAGGTCGAGCACGTCATGGCGACCCAGTGCTTGATTCAAGGCAAATCCAAAAATATGCGTATTACCGTCGACGGCGCTGTTGCTGATGGTATTACAGCCAAAGACATTGTACTAAGAATTATCGGTGAAATTGGAACCGCCGGCGGCAATGGTTACACCATCGAATTCGCGGGTGATGCGATTGCTAGTTTGTCGATGGAAGGCAGAATGACTGTTTGCAATATGACCATTGAAGCTGGTGCTCGTGCTGGTTTGATCGGCTGTGATCAAACGACTATCGATTATGTTAAGGGACGGCCATTTTCTCCCACTGGTGAGAACTGGAACAAGGCAGTTGAATATTGGCAAAGTTTACATTCCGATGATGATGCCGTCTTCGATCAAGAAATCCACATTGATGGTACGTCAATTGAACCACAAGTGACCTGGGGAACATCACCTGAAATGGTCGTCGCCGTGAGTCAATTGGTACCGGATCCTGCCTCTGAGAGTGATTTGGTTAAATCGGGTGCTATGCAAAAAGCGCTGGAATATATGGGCTTGAAAGCGAACATGGCATTTAAAGATATCATAATTGACAAGGTATTCATTGGGTCTTGTACTAATTCACGTATCGAGGATATGAGAGCGGCCGCCGCAGTAGCCAAGGGCCGTCAGGTTGCTAATACTATCAAGCTAGCGATGGTTGTGCCGGGTTCTGGTTTGGTTAAAAAACAAGCTGAGGCAGAAGGCTTAGATAAAATATTTATTGATGCGGGTTTTGAATGGCGCGAGCCGGGTTGTTCTATGTGTCTAGCGATGAATGCTGATCGACTTGATCCGGGTGAGCGATGCGCGTCGACTTCGAATAGAAACTTTGAAGGACGTCAAGGGCAAGGTGGGCGAACGCATTTAGTCTCACCAGCAATGGCAGCCGCAGCGGCAGTGACAGGTTATTTTACTGATGTGCGAAATCTGACTTAACCTGATTGCATGTTTCCCCAGGAGATATTACGATGGAAAAATTTGAAAAACTAAATGGAATTGTTGCAGGTATTGATCGTCCAAATATTGATACAGATGCGATTATTCCTAAGCAGTATTTAAAGTCGATTAAACGATCTGGCTTTGGCCCGACTTTATTTGACAGTTGGCGTTATCTCGATTCAGGCGAACCAGGCTGTGATCACGCGAGTCGTCGGATAAATCCCGAATTCGTATTAAACCAAAAACCTTATGATCAAGCGGAAATTCTAATAACCAGAGAAAACTTTGGTTGTGGTTCATCACGTGAACATGCGGTTTGGGCATTAATGGATTTTGGTTTGAAAGTTGTCATTGCGCCAAGCTTTGCCGATATATTTCATAACAATAGTTTCAAGACAGGACTGTTACCCATCACACTAAAGCCCGATCAGGTTGAGCAGTTGTTTGTGGAGTTGGATCAACAAGCAGATCCAAGTGCAGGCTACAGGCTTATGGTAGATTTGGCTGCGCAGACAGTCATAACGCCAATGGGTGCCAAAATGGCGTTCGATATTAACGAGTTTCGTAAGCATTGCTTGCTTGAAGGTCTGGATGATATTGGGTTGACGATGCAGCATGCTGAACAAATAAAAGCCTTTGAAACTCAATATTTTTCGAAGGCTCCCTGGCTTCTTTAGGTTAATATTGTTAACAAAAACTTGAGATTTAGCCCTCAGGTATTTTTTTTAGATTCAAGTTAACATTGAGTTAAGAGATTAAAAAAATGACGAATAAAATTGCAATCTTACCTGGTGATGGAATAGGTCCCGAAATTATCGCGGAAGCGGTAAAAACACTCGAATGTTTGAAGCAGAAATTTGGCTTTGATGCTGAGCTTGAATCGGCAGCTTTTGGTGGTGCGGGTTATGACGAAGCTGGACATCCGCTACCTGATTCGACTCTGGCACTTTGTAGAGAATCTGACGCAATCTTGCTCGGTTCGGTGGGTGGCCCAAAGTATGAAACGCTTGAACGAGAATTAAGGCCTGAGCGAGGCTTGCTTGGATTACGATCTAAACTCCAATTATTTTCGAATCTGCGACCCGCTATTCTCTATCCGCAACTGGCCAGTGCTTCGAGCCTCAAGGCAGAGATTGTGTCGGGTCTTGATATCATGATTGTGCGTGAGTTGACCGGTGGCATTTACTTTGGTCAGCCTCGTGGTATTCGTGAATTAGAGGATGGTCAACGCCAAGGTTTTAATACTTTGGTTTATAGTGAAAATGAAATTGAACGAATTGCCCGTTCAGCTTTTGATATTGCCATGGTGCGAAATAAGCAGCTGTGCTCAATTGACAAAGCGAATGTACTTGAAGTGTCAGAGTTATGGCGTGATGTGGTTACTCAAGTGGGAAAAGATTATCCAGAAGTAGAGTTATCTCACATGTATGTGGATAATGCTGCGATGCAGCTGGTGCGAGACCCTAAGCAATTTGACGTGATGGTGACGACCAACCTGTTTGGTGATATTTTGTCAGACACCGCTGCGATGTTAACGGGTTCCATTGGTATGTTGCCTTCGGCTTCACTCGATAAAAATGGTAAAGGTATGTATGAACCTATTCATGGTTCTGCCCCCGATATAGCTGGAAAAGGCATTGCGAATCCCTTAGCGACCATATTGTCGGTTGCAATGTTGTTACGTTACAGCCTAAACCAATCAGAACTCGCTAATCATATTGAATTAGCCGTTGGCAATGTATTAAATCAAGGCTTTAGAACAGCTGATATTGCCGACCGTGGCAACTCCGTTAGTACTGTTGAAATGGGTGATGCCGTTGTGGCAGCTTTAGGTGCCTTAAGTTAGGCTTTAGGTATTCGTTGCTCATAATTATTTATTGAGAATAGACAAAAAATGAAAAAAGTAGGATTTGTAGGTTGGCGCGGTATGGTTGGGTCAGTATTGATGCAGCGCATGATCGAAGAGAATGATTTTGCCAATATCGTTGAGCCGGTGTTTTTCACTACCTCGCAAGTAGGTCAACCCGGCCCTAATATTGGAAAAGACATTCCAACATTAAAAGATGCCGATGATATTGAAAGTCTCAAGGCAATGGATGCCATTGTTACCTGTCAAGGTGGTGACTACACCAGCAAAGTCTATGCTGACTTGAGAGCTAGTGGTTGGAAGGGTTATTGGATAGATGCTGCATCGACGCTTCGCATGCAGGACCATACTGTTATTGTCCTTGATCCCGTTAATCGTTCAGTGATTGATGATGCGCTAGCTGCCGGCAAGAAGGATTTTATTGGCGGCAACTGCACGGTTAGTTTAATGATGTTGGCTATGGGCGGTTTACTAGATCATGATTTAATCGATTGGATTAGCGTGATGACTTATCAGGCTGCCTCTGGTGGTGGTGCCAAACACATGCGTGAACTTATTGCTCAAATGGGTAGTACTCACGCTTGTGTTAAAGATCTTTTAGATGACCCAAAGTCAGCGATTCTAGAAATAGACAAAAAAGTAACCGAACATTTGCGTTCAGAACAATACCCGACCGATCAGTTTGGTGTACCGTTAGCGGGCAGCTTAATTCCATGGATTGACGTTCAATTAGACAATGGACAAAGTAAGGAAGAGTGGAAAGGTGGTGTTGAGGCGAATAAAATCTTGGGTCGAACAGGTAAGGGGCGCAGTAATAATATTATTCCTATCGATGGCCTTTGTGTTCGTATTGGCGCTATGCGTTCGCATTCGCAAGCATTGACAGTAAAACTGAAAAAAGATGTGCCTTTAGATGAGATTCATCAAATGTTGGCCGAATCTAACGAATGGGTAAAAGTAGTTGCTAATGATCGACAAATGACGATGGCGCAGTTATCACCTGCAGCAGTAACAGGTTCCCTTGATATACCAGTCGGTCGGTTACGCAAAATGAATATGGGTAATGAGTACCTTTCAGCATTTACGGTTGGTGATCAGTTACTATGGGGTGCGGCCGAGCCTTTACGCCGTATGTTAAACATTATAATTGAGCACTAACACTATGGAACAAGGCAAGATTGCAATTACACATGCCGGCGAAAGCTTAGTAGAAGCAATACTCGAAAAATTAACTGAATTAGGCCTCACTTCAGATTCAGTCGTTTTGCTCGGTGATGACTCTAAAGTGGGTGTTAAGTTGGCTTTTGGTGGCAGCTATCTAGCGGTCGAAGACCAGCTTGAATTTGACTACTCGGCATGTTCATTAGTTTTATTGACCCAACGTGACGACCAAATAGCGTTAAAGCTTGAATCTCAGAGTGCATTAATATTGAGTCACGTACATGGTGATGGGCAAGGTTTAATTTATGCCGCCACTAATAATGCTAAACTCGATATTTCATATACTCAGCAGAATATACAATTGGTATCAGCTGAGATGGCTTGCTTATTGGGTATTTTGCCTGCGTTGCATGCCCATTCGGCTATTTCAACTATCAACACAACGTTTCTTCGCAGCGTTGAATCCAAAGGAAAGGCTGGGGTTGATGAGTTGGCGAATCAAACGGTCGAGCTATTGAACGGCCGAGACATAACGCCAGACGTATACCCGCTGCAAATAGCCTTCAACATTATTCCTGCAATGGCGATACCGGCCTTTAATGACGATTTAGCAAGATTGCTTGGTGATGAAAATATTGAATGTGCTCATCAAATTATTGATGTTCCTGTATTTCATGGATTAGGCGCTTCAGTTCAACTCAGCTTTCAATCAAAAGTGGATTTAATACAGTGTGAAAAAATACTTAAAGAATTAGATAATGTGGTTTATAAGAAAACAACTTCGAGTCCAATCACTGATTGTAATCAATCATTTAATTGCACTATTAGTGGTTTGGAGCAAGCCGATAATGAGCCCAACCGGATACAGTTTTGGCTGGTTGCTGACCCGTTAAGATATGGGCTGACGACTAATTACGTGAATGCTGTGGATATTTTGTTAAAATCTTTTTTGTAAGTTATAGTTGCTGTTATCCATGAGAGCATTTGCTTTAAAGCAGATCCATTATCTGTTGATATATTACTTATCAAATATTTTATAAAAAAACATAGTAGGGAGCGTGGAGACAAAACGTGCGTAATCTGAAACTAATTATTATTTTTTGGTTGGCAAGCTTTGCGATGCCAGGGATCAGCTTTGCGCTGGGTTTAGGTGAAATTAATGTCAGTTCATTTCTGAATCAACCGCTTAAAGCTGAAATTGCTGTTATCTCCGCTCGTCCGGGTGAAATTGATAATTTAGGAGTCCGCTTAGCGTCTATAGAGTCTTTCGCTCGTGCAGGCTTGTCTCGACCAAGTCATTTAACTGACTTGAGTTTTGAAGTTAAGAAAGGTGAAAGTGGTGACCAAGCAATAATACTAGTCACTTCAAAAAATATCGTTAAAGAACCTTTTTTAAATTTCCTAGTTGAGGCCGATTGGTCCAAAGGTAAGGTGCTAAGAGAATTCACTATACTGCTTGACCCGCCATTTTTTGATGATAGTCAGTCCTCTGACAGTGTCATTGCTGCAACTATTGAAGATGAAGTTGCACCAATTGCAAGCCCTGAAGTTGCACCAATTGCAAGCCCTGATGTAGTTAATACAACTGAAGTTAATGCAGCTTCAGTTACTGCTAGTGACATAAGCAATGCTAATCCCGATAGTGTTGTTGTCGTAAAAGGCAATTCCTTATGGTCTATCGCCAGCCAGTTTAAAGACTCTGGACATAGTATGGCGCAGGTAATGTTGGCGATGCAGCGAGCGAATCTTGATGCCTTTTCAAACAACAACATCAATAATTTAAAAGTTGGTGCTGTCTTTCGTGCGCCGACTGCTGATGAGTTAGATCAGTTAAACAAGCAGGAAGCCTATGCTCAGGTATTAGAACAACATGGTCTTTGGGATAAAAATGGTGGGAAAGTAATAGAACCGCCTGTTTCTATTGCAAATGGTGGTGTTAGCAATGATAGTGCTCAGATCAAGCAAAATTCAAGCGATGACTTTAGTTTATTAACGCTAGGTAGTAGCGATTCTGAATTGGCGGGTCAGGCTGAAGGCGGCGATGAAAGCAGCGCTTTAAAAAATCAATTAGCTCTGGCAGAAGAACAGTTAGACGCCTCTCAGATTGAGAAGCAAGAGATGCAATCTCGTATTGCAGATCTTGAAGCACGACTCAGTAAGTTTGATGAATTACAGAAAATGCTCGAAATTGAGGATGATAGCTTGGCTCAATTGCAGGCGGATCAAACTAATGATTTATTAGCAGAGGATGGGTCGCAAAATAAATCAACGGCAATTTCCGTAGAAGTAACTGAATTAGCAGAAGGCTCTCTAGATAAGGATCTTTCATTACTGCATCGCATTTTACCACTAGGCATTATTAATCTTATTCCATCTATGAGTTGGTTTTTTAGTAACCCTATTGCATTCGGTGGGCTGAGTGGTTTAGTGATCCTATTGTTAGGTCTATTTTTGTATCGTCGACGCAAAAATAGTGAAGACGATGGTGAGACTGGTATTACCTTAAGCGATGTAGATTTGGACGAGTCACCCTCCAGCAATGATGACATGAGGCGCATTAATCTTGCGCAAAAAGCCACTGATGCTGACGATAAATCCTTGTCGGCTAACTCTATGTCTCAAGTTAGTAAGACTAATCAGACTCAAGAAGCTACTCTCAGTGCTTTACCAACAGAACAGGATGATCTACTTAACGAAGTTGATGTTTATCTAGCTTATGGTCTTTACGATAATGCGGAAGAATTATTGGCGCAAAGTCTGGAGGCTAATCCAGATCGCATTGATTATCGCGCCAAGTTACTGGATACTTATTTCGCAACAAAGAATATTGATGGTTTTTTTAAGGAAGCGGCGTTGCTTAAGTCTAATGGCCGTTCAGCTGATCGGTATTGGGGTAAAGTTCAAGTAATGGGGTATGAGCTGGCCCCCGACAATGAATTATTTTCGGCGGGTAAAGAGAGCGGTGTTCGCCCTGACGATTTAGAAATTATAAATCCTGAAATGACTGATTTTGAAGCAGGGGTTAGTGAAGACGACTCGGACGATCTTTCTAATACCGATTTTAATCTAGACGAAGACATTAATGAATTTGATGATGTTCAGCCACTTCAAGCCGATGCGGATACTTTGTCGCTGCCTGATGCCGCTGAGTTAGAAACGCTCGAATTCACACTAGACGTTGATAAGGAAGATGATGGTTTCGACGATGTTCGTAGCACTAATTTAGGCCCCTTTGTTGATGACTCCAAAGGTCCAGAAAGTAATGACCTAAAAGATATCCCGTTAGATTTTGATTTGGACGAGGCTGAAGATTTGCCCTCAGAGAGTGATTCGGGCTCGTATATTGCTGAAGGTGGTTTGGAACTGACCGAGGATATCAAAGATCCTATTGAAAAAAACATCAACCTGTCTCAGTCAGTTGATGAGATTAATCTGGATGCAGATGATATCTCGCTGATAGGTGCTCAAGGCGTTGATGAAGATTTTCAGTTTGATTTAGACGAGTCTGACGAGGCATTAGATTCCGATTCGCTTGGTCTTGATGATATTGATAATTCAGATGAAACTACTCTCCCTCAAGAATTTGACATTCATGATATCGGCGATCTAATGTTGCCAGATGATGTTGATGAAGTTGCTACCAAGTTAGATTTAGCCCGCGCGTTTATTGACATGGGCGATGCTGAAGGTGCTCGAGATAGCCTAGAAGAAGTCTTAGCTGAAGGTACGAGTGAACAAAGGGCGGAAGCCGCTCAACTATTAGAAAACATGTAAATTAATGGATCAATGCGAGAGCCTTTCTTCATCATTGATGCAATTTGAAAATGGATTATCTTTCATTCTAGTTTTCTTATTTCCAGAGTGACACAGACGTTATTATCTTTTTGCAATTACGTCCTTAGTCTTCACATAGAGCAACCACTAAACGATACAATAGAGGCGCCTCCAATAACCTTGTTGGTAGCTTTTTACAAATGTAAGTAATGGGGTTATAGGTTAATCAGTGACAAAATACGCACTCGGTATTGAATACTCTGGCTCTGGATTTAGTGGCTGGCAGCGACAAAAGCATAGTAAAACGATTCAACAAGAAGTGGAAAATGCGCTTGGGTATGTGGCTAACCATGCTGTCAAATTAGTGTGTGCAGGCCGCACCGATACAGGCGTTCATGCTGTTGAACAAGTGGTGCATTTTGAAACTGACGCTATTCGAGATAATAGGGCTTGGGTTTTAGGTGCCAATTGCAAGCTCGATAAAGGCATCCGCCTTAAGTGGGTTGTTCCCGTAGATGATGATTTCCATGCCCGATTTAGTGCGATAGCTCGTTCTTATCGCTATATTATATTGAATACTAAAGTGACTAGCGCCCTTTTTTTCGACAAAGTGAGTTGGGAGCATCATCCTCTCGACCATAATAAAATGCATGAGGCGGCTCAACATTTGGTTGTTGAATATGACTTTAGTTCTTTTAGAGCAGCGGGCTGTCAAACGAA
>JBLHWR010000035.1:0-18544 GCA_047629275.1 Gammaproteobacteria bacterium | reverse complement strand
AAAATAACGCGCGCACGTTGAGACAATCCAACCCAGTATTGATCACTATCCCGCAGATGGGCGGGCACCGTTTTTTCGATAGTGCTATTGTTGATGGGCTGTAACAAGTTGGCTTCCTTAGCACGATGCAAGCGACCAGCATCGACGGTAATAAAGAGATCCACAGGGGTATTACGGCCTTCGTTAATCATGCGCGTTAGCAACTTGTCTGCCTTGGCTGTAATTAAATTGGTTTTGATACCCGTTTCGGCGCTAAACTTATCAAGCAATGGTTTGATCAAAGCCTCCTTGCGAGCAGAATAAACATTCACCTCGGCAGCTAACGCGCTGGTGGATAAAACGACAGCCAATACACTGGCCATCAATGGAAGTTTGATCTTGTACATATTTAAAACTCTCGATTTAGGTTAGTTAAGTTTTAATGAATAATAAATTAGGATTGATAAAAGGAATGCCATGACACGAATTCCAACAACAAAGTTATTCTAGTAGATTAGAATACGAATGTAAATAATAATATTTCTCATTAACAGCCAGATGAAAATTAATGTCAATTCAAGTACCACTACTAGAAGATGAACAATTTGCCTGGACGCAATTACAATTATTGCTGCAAGCACAGGGTGATTCATTCGATATTGAATTCAAAAACAACATTCAACGCTTGGTTATATCAAGTACTTATGCACTAAATCAACTCTGTCGTACCCCCGCCCTATTAGACAACCTGCATAGACTAAAGCAATTTAGCCTTGATCAAGAGACACTCACTTCGGCTTGTGAAGAGGCCAAGGATGTTGGCAACATCCAAAAGGTGCTTCGACAGCATCGACATGCCAAATTGATTGAGATTATTTATCTCGATGTCATAGAAAACATGCCTCTGAAGCTAGTGTTGCGCAATCTGAGTGACTTAGCCGACCAACTCATTAGCTGTGCCCTGACAGCGGCTGAAAGACAACTCATCACAAAACACGGTCAACCAATCGGCATCGATGGTAAGCCGATAACACTCAATATTATTGCGATGGGAAAACTGGGAGGACGAGAACTGAACTTCTCCTCTGATATCGATTTAATTTGCAGTTACGCCAATGAAGGTGATCTAGCGGGGTATGGTCACCTTGCTTACCAAGAGTTTTTCACGCGAGTCGTAAAACTGCTGACTAAACTTTTGAACGACACGACTGAAGATGGTTTTGTCTATCGAGTGGATCTCAGACTCAGACCCTGGGGTGACTCTGGACCTGTCGCACTTCATCATCTGGCACTTGAACACTACTACCAGTTGCATGGCCGCGAGTGGGAACAATATGCCATGGTAAAAGCCAGAATAGTCACCGGTAGTGAGAGCGACCGAGCGTTTATCCAATCAATTATTAAACCGTTCGTATTCCGTAAATATCATGATTATCGAGTCTTCGAGGGATTGGCAAGTCTCAAGGATCAAATTGACCATCAAGCCAGATCGAAAAATATGTATGACAATATTAAGGTTGGTAACGGCGGCATCAGAGAAATTGAATTCTTTGTACAGGCTTTCCAAATATTAAAAGGTGGCCGCAATAACCGACTGCAAAGTCAACAAATTTTGACTTGTTTCGACGTTTTGCAGACACAGAATATTATTCCCACAAAGACTATAAAAGAATTACGTGAAGCCTATGAATTCTTGCGTCAGCTAGAAAACAAAATACAAATGATGGCCGATGAGCAGTCTCATAGCTGCCCACAAAATAAGTTGATACAACAACGAATCGCATTCGCACTTCGATTAAAAGACTGGGAATCAGTGCAAAAGTTACTCGATGGGCACAGAACTAAAGTTAGCCATCATTTCACTGAATTATTTAAGCGAGAAACGGGAACTGACAGTAATATTTCCTTATCGGATGTCTTCAGTGAAGATAAAACCGATAACCAGCAAATTGAATTATTAGAATCATATGGGTTGAACCAAACCGCAGAAATCAATCAAAGACTCACTGATTTTTTCACATCAAAGGCCTGGGGGTTTATGTCGGCAAAAGCAAAACAAAGGTTTTCAACCCTGCTGCCTTACCTTTTAAAATCAGTCAGCCAAACTAAAAATCACCTCATTTTATTTAACCGATTAATCAACCTATTTTCATCCATCGCAGGTCGTAGCGTCTATTTTGAGTTACTCCACCAGAACGGTCAATTACTAGATAAGCTCGTTCGACTGTTTAACAGAAGTGAATGGATCGCTCAAGAAGTGGCGCAATATCCCATGCTATTGGAGTACTTAATTCAACCCAATAACAATAAGGACAAATTTGACCGCGAACAAATAGCGAACGGTCTACAGATTCAACTCGATAACGTCGCAGGCGACACCGAACTCGAACTCGATAGTTTGCGACTGTTTAAGCGCGAACAAACCATCGTCATTGCCATCGACGAATTATCAGAGCAAATTACACCACTGGCTGTGAGCCAATATTTAACCGAACTTGCCGAAGTGATATTACATGCAGTTTATCAATTGGCTTGTATTGCTTTAGAAAGTCAATATGGAAAGCCACAATGCACTGTTGACGGTGTTATGCGAGAAGCTAACTTCGCAATTATTGGCTATGGTAAGTTGGGTGGACACGAAATGCACTATCAGTCTGACCTAGATATTATTTTTCTGCATGACTCAATAGGAAGTGAGCAAGTCACAAACGGCAAAAAAAGTATCGATAATAGTGTTTACTTCGCTCGACTCGCTCAAAAAATAATATCCATGACGAGCATTTTGACAAGTTCAGGTAAGTTGTATGAAATCGACTCTCGGCTACGACCCGAAGGTGCCTCTGGACTATTAGTCACATCAGATCATGCCTATCTTCAATACCAACTAAACAAAGCATGGACTTGGGAACATCAAGCACTGGTTCGCGCTCGACATGTCGGCGGTAGTCGAAGACTCCAATCGATCTTTCAAGAGATGCGTCAAAGGATTCTTTGCATTGAACGTGATCCACAGAAATTGAAGCAAGACATCATCAAAATGCGAGCAAAAATCGGTCAGATCAAAGCACCAAAAGAGGGGAACTATTGCAACTTAAAATATTCCAAGGGCTGTATGGTTGATATCGAGTTTATGGTTCAATACTGGTCTTTATTACATTCAAATAAAGTTAGCTCCATTTCGACATATTCTGATAATATTGGTGTTATACAAGAATTGTTTCGGTTAGACCTTATCTCCAGTCGACAATCTCAACTGGTGGGTATCTACCAAACTTATCACCGTTTGTTACATAGAACCGTACTACAAAATAACCCGGCTGAAATTGCTAGCAAAAAAATTGCTGTGGAAGTCGAACATGTTAATCATTGCTGGAACGAGTGTTTCGGCTAGAAAGTCTGGAGTAAGCGCAATGTCAATGGCCGATCGTGATGGTCTCATCTGGTTTGATGGCAAAATGGTTCCCTGGAGAGAAGCCAATATCCATGTATTAACGCACACGCTACACTATGGTATGGGCTGTTTTGAAGGTGTTCGTGCCTATAAGGCAGAACAAGGAACGGCTATTTTTGCACTCGAGGCACACACTCGTCGCCTGTTCGACTCTTGTAAAATACTGGGTATGGACATGCCTTATACGCCCCAACAAATCAATGAAGCTCAGATTGCCGCGGTACGTGATAACAACCTCGAAAGCGCCTATATTCGTCCTATGTGCTTTTATGGTTCAGAAGGTATGGGCTTACGCGCAGATAATCTAACTGTCCATTGCATGGTCGCCGCCTGGGAATGGGGCTCTTATCTCGGAAAGGAAGCACTGGAGAAAGGCATTCGCGTTAAAACCTCTTCCTACACTCGTCATCACGTCAATATTGCCGCAACCAAAGCAAAAGCAAACGGTCAGTACATTAATTCAATGATGGCCTTAAGTGAGGCATTAAAAGATGGTTATGACGAAGCCCTACTTCTCGACCCTGAGGGTTATGTTGCCGAAGGCAGTGGTGAAAATATCTTTGTGATTCGTGATGGCATAATTTACACACCTGAAGTGACTTCTGCCTTAAACGGTATTACGCGTAAAACCCTTTTCACATTAGCAAAAGATGCAGGGTATCAAATAGTCGAAAAAAGACTGACACGTGATGAAGTCTATATCGCAGATGAAGCTTTTTTTACCGGTACTGCAGCAGAAGTTACGCCAATTAGTGAACTTGATAATCGTCCCATCGGATCAGGCGCCAGAGGCCCGATCTCGGAGCAATTACAAAAAGATTATTTTGATTTGGTTCACGGCCGAAACGAAAAGCACCTCGACTTGTTAACTTTCACAAACCCTTAGAGAATAATATGGTCAACCCTGACACAGCAGCAAATCAAAGTAGCTATTCTCAACCAAATACTAAAACTGCGATTGAAGTGAAAGCAGATGATCTGCCAATTCATTGTCCAGTCGAAGGCACAAGCCTATGGAACTCGCATCCTAAGGTTTATATTCCAGTCACGGAAAATGGTGGGGAATCTAGATGTCCGTACTGTGGGACTATGTTTAAGTTACTGTCTGAAAAATAATTTGTATCACCAGCACTGGCATCCTGCGATATGATCGTTTAAAGGTAAAACAATTCAAAGTATGACTCGATGAAGCAAGTAGCATAAAATTCAAGTGACTTGCTTTGTCGAGCCTATTTTTTTAGTGACGCTAAGTGCCGTAATAAGCTTGATTCTAAGTCATTTGCGAGCATTGAAAAATCACCAGCGTTAAGTATCTCAATTGCACTCTCAGCCGTGCACAACCCCCCCTCTCGTTGATTACGCCTCAAGTGATAGATAGAAGGCCTATTTGATGACAGTTTAACTGCTGGTAAACTTTTCAAATAGGGACTTCGATTGTATATTTTCTGGGCTTCTTGCCAAGTGCCATCAATGATAATGTAGTTTTGAAAATCAGACGCCCCTGAGATAAACTGACCATCGACCGATGGATACACTAAAGCAATAGAGCCTTCATTTATAATTTTTAAGAGCCAGGGATCAGGCGTCACTCTATCCCATACAACAATGTGTGCACTTTTCCCCAGTACATCAAGGACTAACGGACCCGTATTCGTTTTTTTATACTGTTCTCTTTTATGTGTTAAAAGAATAATATTCATAATTAAAAACGAAGATTCTTCGTTATGTAAACTGTCGACTACATACAGGAGGGTTTAACAAAGCCTAGGAATAGCAGTGACTTAAAACTGCGCATTAGTGGGATCTTAATATGGTTAAACTGCGATCAATAATTTTCTAAGATCCATAAAAAAAGGGCACTATAAAAGTGCCCTTTTCTTTTCCCTTTTTACTAAACAAGCTTAGACTGACTCAGTCTCAGCTGCAGCATCTTCTGCTACGGCTTTCATACTCAAGCGAATACGACCCTGACGATCAACTTCAAGTACTTTGACTTTAACCATATCACCTTCTTTAAGCTTGTCGCTGACGTTCTCAACGCGCTCATCAGAGATTTGCGAGATATGAACCAGTCCGTCTTTTCCAGGAAGAATATTAACGAATGCCCCGAAATCCATGATTTTGGCAACTTTACCTTCGTAGATTGTTCCGACTTCAACTTCGGCAATAACCATCTCGACTCTACGTCTAGCTTCATCACCGGCAGCTTTTTCTACCGAGGCAATTTTAACGACACCGTCGTCATCAATTTCAATACTTGCGCCTGTTTCTTCAGTAATTGCCCGGATGGTTGATCCGCCTTTGCCAATAACATCACGAATTTTTTCAGGGTTAATTTTGAAAGTAACCAGACGTGGGGCAAATTCAGACATTTCTTCACGGCCTTCAGTAATAACCTTAGCCATTTCCTCTAGGATAAACAAACGCCCGTCTTTGGCTTGCTCAAGCGCTTTTTGCATAATCTCGGTTGTGATACCGTCGATCTTGATGTCCATTTGCAAAGCAGTAATACCATCGGTAGTACCCGCCACTTTGAAGTCCATGTCGCCTAGATGATCTTCGTCACCCAAAATATCAGACAATACTGCAAAACCTGCGTCTTCTTTGATCAAGCCCATCGCAATACCGGCAACGGCTGCTTTTAACGGTACGCCTGCATCCATCATCGACAAACTAGCACCACAGACACTAGCCATTGATGAAGAACCATTTGATTCTGTAATTTCTGCTACCACTCGAATGACGTAAGGGAAATCGTCAACTGAGGGCATAACAGCTTGAACACCACGCTTGGCTAAACGACCATGACCAATCTCTCGACGTTTAGGTGTACCAACACGACCACATTCACCCACACTTGATGGTGGGAAGTTATAATGCATCATGAAATTTTCTTTGCGCGTGCCTTCAATTGCATCAATAATTTGCGCGTCACGACCGGTACCTAGGGTTGTCACGACAATGGCCTGAGTCTCACCACGAGTGAAGAGAGCTGAACCATGGGTTCTGGGTAGCAAACCAGTACGAATTGCAATCGGGCGAACGGTGCGCGTGTCACGTCCATCGATACGTCTTTCACCGGAGATAATTCTATCTCGAACAATTTTCTTTTCTAGCTTGCCGAATGTTTCACGAACAGCTGACTCACTATGTGAACCCTCTGCATCGCTAACTAACGCAGCAACAGCACTACTTCGAACAGCTGACAATTTGTCCTGACGGTCTAACTTGTCAGCAATAGCATAAGCTTCGGTAATGGCAGCTGAAGATTGATTACTCACTAAGTCAGCCAAAGACAAGTCAACTTCTGGCGCTGCCCATTCCCAAGGTGTGGTATTGACTTCTGCACTGAATTCTTTGATTGCCTGAACCACTGTCTGGAGTTGCTCGTGACCAAAAACAACTGATCCCAGCATGACTTCTTCTGACAAACGGTTGGCTTCAGATTCAACCATAAGTACCGCTTTATCTGTACCGGCAACCACTAGATCAAGATCGGAATCGACCAATTGACTAATGCTTGGATTTAAAATGTATTCACCATCCTTGTAACCTATTCTAGCAGCACCAATCGGGCCGTTGAATGGCATACCAGAAATAGAGATGGCGGCAGAAGCACCAATTAAAGCTGGGATATCAGGATCAATATCGGTATTCATTGAAATAACAGTAGCAACGACCTGAACTTCGTTCATGAATCCTTTAGGAAACAAGGGTCGAATAGGTCGATCGATCAGACGACACGTTAATGTCTCCTTTTCACTTGGACGACCTTCACGCTTGAAAAAACCACCCGGAATTTTACCCGCAGCATAAGTCTTTTCAATGTAGTCAACCGTTAATGGGAAAAAAGCACGACTAGGGTCGGCCTTTTTCATACCTACCACGGTTACCATAACGATGGTGTCCGCCATATTAACAAGAACAGCACCGCCTGCTTGACGCGCTATCTCGCCGGTTTCCAAGGTAACTTCGTGCTCGCCGTACTGAAATGTCTTTTTAATTGGATTCACACTTTATCTCTCTAAAATTATTCAAAGTCACTGTAAATATATATTACTAGCGACGCAGACCTAACTTTCCGATCAATTCTCTGTAACGACCCTGGTTTTTAGATTTCAAATAATCCAATAAGCTACGGCGCTGATTAACCATTTTAAGCAAACCACGACGCGAATGATGATCGTGGATATGCTCTTTAAAATGCTCCGTTAAGTGCTTAATTTGATGTGAAAGTAGTGCAACCTGCACCTCGGGTGAACCTGTATCACCTTCGGATTGCTGGTGCACAGAAACGACTTCTCGCTTTTGTTCAGCTGTCATTGACATGGATAAAACCTCGTGGACCCGAAAAGGCTGGTATTCTACCTAGCAGAGCAGGCAGTAACAAGGGCTTTTATGGAATTCTACCAGTTTAAATTCCAACCCTTCAATGCAGCAACTATCTTGCTGTATTCATTAATCTCTTTGGCGCTATCAAACCATTGGGTAGCGCCTTTCCAATGCCGATAAATTCACCACTTTCGGCTATTAGACTTAATAGGTTGCTATGTCCTATATTAGTAACTTCAACCGCCACACCATTCTTTAACAAATCAACCGCTGTTGAATCTATTATCAGTTCCTGCAAGTCCGTTAACGCACTTTCTACAGGCAACAAACATTGATCTATGACATCGAGCCCTTGTTCGGCTAATGCAGTTAAATAATCAAGAGTATAAATCGGTTGCTGCCAATAAGGATGCACTGCTTTGCGCTCAAGTAAACTTACAAATGCACCACAGCCTAGCGCCTTTCCAATGTCTTCAGCGAGTGTACGAATATAGGTACCCTTAGAGCAATGCACCTCTATTTCTAGTTGGATACCATCAAAACTTAACTGCGTCAGTTTATAAATTTCTATTGACCTCGCAGCACGCTCGACTTCTTTACCCTTTCTTGCTAACCGATAAAGCGGCTGCCCTTTGTGCTTTAAGGCAGAGTACATAGGCGGAATTTGTTCAATCGAACCAGTTAAAGATTTAAGCACTGCAGCAATATTAGCCACATTCACATTAACGACAGATTCAGACGTTATGTCCCCTTCCGCATCGCCAGTCGATGTTGTTTTACCCAGATGACAAATAGCACGGTAACTTTTACTGGCGTCGAGTAGATAAGATGAAAATTTTGCTGCTTCGCCAAAACAAATTGGCAGCATTCCGGACGCTAGCGGGTCGAGACTACCGGTATGGCCGCCTTTATTGGCTTTGAATAAGTGACGAGCCATCTGCAGTGCTTTATTTGAACTAATACCAAGGGGCTTATTGAGCAAAAGAATTCCATCAACATCACGGAATCCAACTGGTTTACTGGAACCTCGACCCATTATTCGGAAGAATTTGCCTTGTCTTTTTGGATGGCTGAATCAATTAATTCAGACATATTACGGCCACGAATATCAGTATCGTCATACACAAATACTAACTTTGGCGTTAGGCGAGATTTCAAAACGCGTCCAATTTCACGTTGCAAAAAACCACTAGCCCGCTTAAGAGCATGAAGCGTTTCTTCCGCAGCTTCCTGGTCAAGCACACTAAAATAAACCTTAGCCTGCGACAAATCCTTAGTCACTACCACTTCAAGCACACTCGAAGCCGACATACGCGGATCTTTAACACTGTTATTAATTAAACCGGCCAGCTCACGATGAATCTGTGAGGCTAACCTATCGCTACGGGAATAATCCTTAGGCATTACTATTGTCGAAGTCGGTTGATTGAATATTCAAGTCAGAAAACTCAGTAGGTCGCTAACTATGCAAGAGAACGAGCAATTTCTACTCGCTCAAATACTTCTATTTGATCGCCGGGACGAACGTCATTGTAATTCTTCACTGCGATACCACATTCAGTACCCATTCGAACTTCTTCGACGGCATCCTTAAAGCGGCGTAATGACTCAAGCTCACCTTCATAGATAACAACATTGTCGCGTAGTACACGAATTGGAAGACCCTTACGAACAACACCATCGACAACCATCGATCCAGCAACATCTCCAAATTTAGGCGAGCTGTAAACTTCTTTAACAGTCGCTAGGCCAAGAATATTCTCCCGTGCCTCTGGTGCCAGCATACCCGACATGGCAGCCTTGACGATATCAATAACTTCATAGATGATACTGTAATAACGAATATCAACTCCACCGCTTTCCGCCGCACGTTTCGCAGCATTGTCAGCTCGAACGTTAAAACCAACTACCATGGCAGATGATGCCGCAGCGAGATTAATATCGGACTCACTCAAACCACCAACACCACAACTAATAATATTGGCACGTACTTCATCAGTAGATAATTTTTGCAACGCTTCACGAATAGCTTCCGCACTACCCTGCACATCGGCCTTGATCAATACGTTGACTTCGGATATTTCACCCTCTGTCATTGCATCAAACATACCTTGCAGCTTAGTTTTATGCTGATCAGTTAGTTTGGCTTCACGAATTTTAGATTCACGAGCTTGAGCAAATTCTCTCGCCTTACGCTCATTCTCAACAACAAAAACTTCATCTCCAGCATTGGGTACGCCAGAAAGACCGAGCACCACGATTGGTATTGAAGGTCCGGCACTGTCAACGGCTTTCGATGACTCGTCATACATAGCACGCACACGACCATATTGAGTACCCGCCAATAATAACTGTCCTTTCTTTAACTCGCCTGACTGAACCAAAATAGTAGCAACAGGGCCACGTCCTTTATCGAGTGTTGCTTCGACAACAATACCTTTTGCACTACCGGTATTTGGCGCCTTTAATTCAAGTAATTCTGACTGAAGTAAAATTGATTCAAGTAACTTTTCAACACCGTCACCAGTAATAGCAGAAACATTTATAAACATATTTTCACCACCCCAATCTTCTGGGATTACTTCTAGTGCTGCTAGTTCACTCTTAACTCGATCTGGGTCAGCATTTTCTTTATCCATTTTGTTAACTGCAATAACAAGTGGAACATGAGCGGCACGGGCATGATCAATTGCTTCTCTGGTTTGAGGCATAACACCATCATCAGCAGCAACAACCAGCACAACAATGTCAGTCGCTTGAGCACCACGAGCACGCATAGCTGAAAACGCAGCGTGACCAGGTGTATCTAAAAAGGTAATCATACCGTGATCAGTTTCTACATGATAAGCACCAATATGTTGCGTAATGCCACCGGCTTCGCCAGAGGTCACACGTGACTTGCGAATATAATCGAGCAGTGACGTTTTACCATGATCAACATGACCCATGATGGTCACCACTGGTGGGCGGGAAACCATGTCTTCACTGGCTTCAGCAACATTTTCGAATAACTTCTTTTCGAAATCATCCTCAGTCAAGACCGCAATAACGTTATGACCCATTTCTTCTACGACCAGAGTCGCAGTGTCAACATCTAGGATTTGGTTAATGGTTGACATGCTGCCCAATTGCATCAAAGCCTTAACAACGTCACCAGCCTTGACTGCCATTTTTTGAGCTAATTCACCGACAGTCATCGAGTCAGAAATCTCGACATTACGAATAATTGGTGATGTAGGCATTGCGAAACCATGCGCATTATCAGGGTCATTAACCTGTCTGCGACTCTTCTTAAATTTTTGTTTACGGCCGCCTGCACTTTGCTTGCCACCAGGTTTGACATGCAATTCTTTACGGCCGTAGCGAGTACCTTTTTCATCACCACGCTTGCCTGACTTACCACTTTTCTCGTCGTTCGCAACTGCTGCTGCAGCTGCTCGAGAAGCTTCTTCTAAGGCAGCTTTAGCGGCGTTTTCTGCCGCTGAAGCTGCAGCAGCATCAGCCATTTTCTTAACAAGAATTCCTTGAGCAGCTTCTACTTCCTGAAGGCTTTTCGAGTAGGCTTGCTTTTCGGCTTCTGCATGCTCTTTCTCCATTACTAGTCGGGCTTCTTCTGATTCATGAACAGATGCTTGTTCGGCTTCTTTAGCCGCAGCCAAAGCAACCGGATCAACAGCTTGTTCAAGCATCTCTAAAACAGCTGCTATTTCAACATCTGCCTGCTCATCAATAATTGGCGTGATTTCGACATCAGCAACTGGCAATACAGCAATCTCAGGCTCAACGTCCGATGGGCGTGCAAACGTTCGTTTTTTACGGATCTCGACATTAATTGTTTTAGTGGTGGCATTACGGCCTGACACACCAGACACTTTCAATTCGCTTTTACTTTTGCGATTCAAAGTTATTTTTTTGGGTCCACCTGCCTCTGCATTACCCTGATTGACTCGAAGAGACTCAAGCAGTTTTAATTTGTCTTCGTCAGAAATGGGATCATCCTCACCCGCAACTTTTACACCGGCTGCACTCAATTGATCCAGCAGTTTTTCGACACTGATGCCAATGACTTCTGAGAGTTGTTTTGCTGTCGCGTTTGCCATGTTTATCTGTCCTAATGCAAATGGTTGATAGCTTATTTCTTTAGCTTTTCGTTACAGATTACTTAGCGCCGTCTTCTGCAAACCATGGTTCGCGCGCTTTCATTATTAACTTGCCAGCGAACTCAGCTTCTAAGCCTTCATTCTCTTCAAGCTCATCAGTTGATTGTTCGGCGAGGTCTTCCATCGAGCAAATACCGCGTTTTGATAACTGATTTGCCAATTCGTCAGTCATAAATTCCATATTTAAAAGGTCATCATGAGGCTTACCAGAAACAGTGGCAGCTTCTTTGGCAATGGCCAAAGTTAAAAGAGCATCACGAGCCCGCCCACGCAGTTCTTTAACAATATCTTCATCAAATTCATCTATTTCAACAAGCTCAGCTTCTGGTATGTAGGCAACTTCATCGATAGTGGTTAAACCCTCTTGAACGAGAATAACTGCAACTTCTTCATCAACATCTAGTTGTTCCATAAAGTTTTCAACTAACTGTCGAGACTCACCTTCAGACTTTTCTTCTGCAGCGGCTTCATCCATGACGTTAAGAGTCCAGCCCGTCAGCTGACTAGCCAACTTGATATTTTGCCCACCGCGACCAATAGCTTGCGATAATTTATCTATCGGTACAGCAATATCCATTGAACCTTTTTCTTCATCAATGACTATCGAAGTTACTTCAGCAGGAGACATGGCATTAACAGCAAATTGGGCCGGATTTTCATCCCAAAGAATAATATCAACACGTTCGCCAGCTAATTCATTAGACACCGACTGGACACGAGAACCGCGCATACCAACGCAGGCACCGACAGGATCCATTCTTGGTTCGTTACTTTTGACTGCAATTTTAGCTCGCATACCCGGATCACGAGCCGCGGCAACAATTTCAATTAAGCCTTGCCCTACTTCAGGCACCTCAAGCTTAAATAGCTCCATGAGGAACTCTGGAGCAGTACGACTAATAAATAACTGAGGTCCACGAACTTCAGATGCAATTTTGTATAAGAATCCACGGACACGGTCACCCGGACGCATTGATTCACGTGGAATCATTTCCTCGCGTGGAATAAACCCTTCAGCATTATCACCGAGATCAACATAAACGTTACCACGCTCTACACGTTTAACCTGACCCATAACTAGGCTATTTTCTTTTTCGATGTAAGCGTCTATGACTTTACGACGCTCCGCTTCGCGGACTTTCTGGACTATGACTTGCTTGGCTGTTTGGGCCGCAATTCGACCAAATTCAACAGAGTCAATTTGCTCTTCGATGAATTCACCCAATTGGATTTCAGGCTGCTCGTATTGGGCAGCTTCAAGCGTTGTTTGACGTAATGGCTCTTCGAGGCCGTTATCACTTGACAATACAACTTCCCAACGACGATAAGTATCGTAGTCGCCCGTCTTTCGATCGATATCAACGCGGACTTCAATTTCTTGGCCATGCTTCTTTTTAGTGGCAGATGCTAAAGCGGCTTCAATCGCTTCGAAAATAACTTCGCGATCAACACCTTTCTCATTTGAAACCGTATCTGCTACTAACAGAATCTCTTTATTTTCCATCGTTGTTTCTCGCAATATATAGAATACGTTAAATCTCTATGCTCTAACTATAATCTGTATGTCTATTTATAAAAGGTAATTTACCCTTTAAGATTAATTTTAAATTATTAAAATTGACCTACCAAATTTGCCTTACCAATATCTAAAAAAGGTAGCTCGAAGTTTTCGCCATCAACATCGACTTGGACAAACTTTGACTGCACTACGCCTTTAAGAATTCCTTTGAAATTCTTTCTGCCGATAAGAGCAACGTCTAACTTAATCTTAATAACCTCACCAGAAAAACGATCATAATCACTTAACTTAAATAGTGGTCGATTGATACCCGGTGACGATACCTGCAGATCGAATGCCTGCTGAATAGGATCCTCTACATCTAGAATAGCACTAACTTGACGGCTAATTGAAGCGCAGTCATCGACATCTACACCTTGCTCACGATCAATGTAGATACACAGTGTGCCATGGCCAGAGCCACCAGTAAATTCAACGCCGACGAATTCATAACCCATCGCCTCTACCACTGGTTCGAACAACTCGGATAAATCTTTCACGCAGTTAGACCTTAAAATTAAACCAATAAAAAAGGCCCATAAAGGGCCCCTTATAACTGACTATAAACTTGCTTTATGACATCAAATAGTCAATTGCCAGTGTGTTTGGTAGCGGGGGCAGGATTTGAACCTACGACCTTCGGGTTATGAGCCCGACGAGCTACCAAGCTGCTCCACCCCGCATCAGAAGGACGGCATAATAGCCATGTTGGTTACTATTTACAAGCAGTAATTAAGAAGTTTTTGTCAGAATTGAAATATAATTAAACCGCTGATTTCAGGGGCGTTAAATTAGCTATTTTATTAATGAATAACAGCTTAACTGAAAGCCATAATACAATAGGCCATTAAGCCTGAAGGAAATATACCCAGCCCAAGTAAACTCAAACCATTTAAGCTCAGTAGTATCTTTACATCGAGTGGATCTTTAATACTTAACTCACGCTCTTGATCAGATGGGTCAAAGTACATGGCCTTTACAACCCTTAAATAGTAAAAGAGGCCGATAACCGATAATAAAACAGCAACGACAGCCAGCCAAACCATATCAATGCTAACAACTGCTTGAAGTACACTTAACTTAGCATAGAAACCAACGGTCGGCGGTAACCCAGCCATAGAAAATAACGCAATAGCAAGCAACGCGGCATACCAAGGATTTTTATTATTGAGCCCGGTCAGGTCGTCAATATTTTCAGCTTCAAAGCCTTCCCGATTCAGTAACATTAATACACCAAATGCAACTGATGCCGTAATCGCATAGGTCAAGGTATAAAACATAGCGGCCGAGTAACCCACCGCGGTGCCTGACAATAACCCAAGCAAAATAAACCCAACATGAGATACCGTTGAGTAAGCCAACATACGTTTGAAATTGGTTTGCACGATAGCAACAATATTACCCAATGCCATCGAAGCAATTGCCAGCACTAGGAGCATTTGAGACCACTCAACTTGCAAATCAGACAGACCATCAACTAGCAGTCTAATCGCCATAGCAAAACCAGCAATTTTAGGCGCAGTACCGATAAACAACGTCACTGATGTCGGCGCTCCTTGATAAATGTCCGGTAACCACATATGGAATGGAACGGCACCTAACTTAAATGATAGACCAACGATAATAAAAGTCAGCGCAAACGAAAGTGCAATCGGATTTTCAGTCAATTGCGCCCTGACGACATCCGATAACTGATTAAGATCGATCGTTCCAGTAATACCATAAAAGATAGAAATACCGTACAACAGAAGGCCTGAAGCCATTGCGCCAAGCACAAAATATTTCATCGCTGATTCTGAGGCCTGCACAGACTTTCGATTGAAAGCAATCATGGCGTAAAGCGACAGTGATAGTAATTCGAGGCCTAAATAAACTAACAAGAAGCTGTGAGCCGAAGTCATGATCATCATGCCCAACACTGCAAATAGGCCAAGTACATAATACTCACCCTTATAAATGCCGTGATCTTTGAGATAATCACGTGAATAAATAAACACCAAAGCACTGATCAGGAGGATAGCCACTTTCAATGTTACCGCCAGTTGATCCAGTATGAAGGACCCACCAAAGGTTGAAACACTATCGACGGGTGCTACCGCGATTACAGCGACAGCCGTTAGCAATAGCGTTAGTACAGTGAGGAATAAGGTAAAACCGCGTTTCTCCTGTGGTAGGAATAGATCGATCAAAAGTACTAAACAGGTCATCCCGAGCATTACCATTTCAGGTATAGCGGGAACTAAATTAGGTTGGATGAATTCTGACATAGGATACTTATATCTTCGAGATCATAATATGGTTCAACAAGTTATCGATGGTGGCATGCATCACATCAACTAAAGGATCTGGCCAGAGTCCGAGCGCCAGTACCGCTATTGCTAGGATCGACAGGAATAAGAGCTCGCGACGATTAATATCAATTAATACTTTAACGTTTTCGTTGCCAATATCGCCAAAGATTACTCGCTTCACCATCCATAGTGTATAAGCCGCACCGAGTATCAAAGTTGTTGCTGCTAAGAATGCAATCCAAAAGCTAGCTTGAAAACTTGCCAGAATAATCATGAATTCGCCGACAAAACCTGATGTACCAGGCAAGCCTGCATTCGCCATCGCAAAGAAAACCATAAACCCAGCAAACATTGGCATGGTGTTAGCAACCCCACCATAATCGGCAATTTGACGACTGTGCATACGGTCATACAATACGCCAACACATAGGAACATAGCGCCCGAAATAAAACCGTGAGAAACCATTTGTACCATGCCACCTTCAAGCGCTAAGGCTGCGCCCTGGGTTCCATTGCCGTTATCTATAATTTTAAATATTATGAAAAATCCAAGCGTTACAAATCCCATATGAGCAATAGAGGAATAGGCAATAAGCTTCTTCATGTCTTGCTGAACTAAAGCGACAAAACCGATGTAAACAACAGCGGTCAGCGACATTGTAATCACTAACCAGTCTAATTCTTGGCTAGCATCTGGCGTGATTGGAAGGCTAAATCGAAGAAAACCATAGCCACCAATCTTCAGCATGATAGCGGCTAGGATGACCGAACCTCCCGTTGGTGCTTCGACGTGTGCGTCAGGTAGCCAGGTATGCACCGGCCACATGGGTACCTTGACTGCAAATGCGATCAAAAAGGCAAGGAATATGAATATCTGTTCGTCTAAATCTAGTTGTAATGCGTGGAAATCAAATATAGAAAAACTACCTGATTTGTTATACATATAAATCAAGGCCACCAACATTAATACCGAGCCGACAAAGGTATAAATGAAAAACTTAAGCGTTGCATAGATTCGGTTCGCACCACCCCAAACACCGATAACCAAAAACATCGGAATTAACATGGCTTCGAAGAATATGTAAAACAGGATCGCATCAAGCGATGAAAAAGTACCGATCATGAAACCTTCCATAATCAGGAAAGCCGCTAAATACTGTGAAGCGCGATATTTAATTGATTCCCAAGAGGCAATTATGACGATAACGGTGGTGAACGATGTCAACAGAATGAGTGGCATTGAGATACCATCCACCCCAATAAAATATTCGATATTAAAGGCAGGTATCCAAGTATGTCGCTCGACAAACTGTAGTAGGTGGGTATCCACATTGAACTCGGTATAGAGCGGGATGGTCAGCAAGAAAGTAATAATCGATACCAGCAACGCTAACTTTTTAGCGCCTGATGAATCTTCTTTATCGCCCGCGAACAATACCAGTATGCCACCTATGATAGGTGTCCAGATAACGAGGCTTAATAATGGCCAATCAGCGTACATAGTTTAAAACTTACCTTTTATAATTATTTGGAATGACAGTCTAAGAATTTAGCCTGCTGGCTTAACCCAAAATGGCCCAGCCGAGTAACAAAATTAAACCCGAAATCATTGCGAATGCATAATGGTTGAGATAACCCGTTTGCACGTGACGAACGACACCTGACAGCCAACCAACAAGCTTAGCACTGCCATTAACAACCAGACCATCGATCATCAAAGCATCACCGATACGAAACAATACATGGCCAATACCACGGCTTGTCGTTGCAAAAACTGTTTCATTAAATTTATCAAAGTAATATTTCTGGTCTAACAAGTTATAAATAAAGCTAAAGGTTGTTTTAAACCACTCGGCAATCGACGGTTTTTTCAGATAGATATACCAAGATGAAGCAATGCCTGCGAATGCTAGATACAGCGCTGGCTCAGAAAAACCATGAGCAACAAAGCTAGCCGGACCATGAAAGGTTTGTGCAACAGCTGCCATGGTATCGTGCTCGCTGAGAACGAAAATTGGTTGGTCCAGAAAACCACTAAATAGGATTCCATCTATTGCTAACCATCCTATAATAGCGGATGGAATAGCAAGCAATATTAGAGGCAAAGTGACGACGGGTGGCGTTTCATGCAAGTGCTCTCGGGTATGGTCATCCATCCGTTCTTTACCATGAAACACCAGAAAGAACATGCGAAAGGAATAGAAAGCGGTTACAAATACGCCCAACAGTACCATCCAATAAGCATATCCGGCACCAGGAATGCTTGAGTTATGGACCGCCGAAATAATTGCGTCTTTAGAAAAGTAACCAGAGAAGCCAGGAAAACCAATCAATGACAAGGAACCAATCAACGAGACCCAATACGTAATCGGCATATATTTCTTCAATCCACCCATCTTACGAATATCTTGTTCATGATGCATGGCAATAATCACTGAACCTGCAGCAAGAAATAACAAGGCCTTAAAGAATGCGTGAGTCATTAGATGAAATATAGCGGCAGAATAGGCTGAGGCACCTAAGGCAACAGTCATATATCCCAGCTGTGACAAAGTTGAATAGGCAACGACACGTTTAATATCGTTTTGAACAATACCGACCAAGCCCATAAAAAATGCTGTGGTAGCACCAATCACGATTACAACAGACAGTGCGGTTTCTGACAGTTCGAATAGAGGCGACATACGAGCCACCATGAAAATTCCAGCTGTTACCATGGTTGCAGCGTGAATAAGGGCAGAAATAGGGGTTGGGCCTTCCATTGAGTCGGGTA
>JBLHWR010000034.1:0-18885 GCA_047629275.1 Gammaproteobacteria bacterium | reverse complement strand
GTTTTAATGCTAGTGCTGACTATCCACAGGGTCCTACGGAGGGGTCTGAAAATGATGGGTTTGTGAACGAGGTGGTTGTGGAGGTTCCCGAACCTTCCATTATTGCTCTATTTGGAATCGGGCTAGTGGGTCTAGGTTTCGCGCGTCGAAGAGCCCGTCAAACTTAATATATGGATACTCTAGGAAGCCCATAGCTGCCGACGAGTTACATGCAAGCCCAAATAAAAAGCCATCTTATTGGAGGTGGCTTTTTTATGTTTGAACGATAGTTTTAACCTGCGAGTTCAACTGGTCACCTCAACATTAAATTCTAAAAGAAGGCGTGCTTGCTATAAAATATAGAATCCGTAAATTTACATCGATGAATAATAATCTGTGATGCGGAATCAATCGCAAAAGGGTTTTCATATAGTTTCATATGCAAACTTTTTCGTTCTGACCAACTTATGCTAAATTTAACTGTTTTGAGCAACTATTTTTGATAGCTATCAGATTTATTAGGTGAAATGAGTTTTTATTCACGATGGGTAATTACGTAAATACGTCGAAATTAACTTTTTTCAGATCTGACATAATATTAATAAACATAAATATTCTGATGATAATGCACATTTTTTAAGCTTCAAAATTTAAGTATTTCCTTTTAAAATCAATTATTTTTCTTATATAATGGTTATAAATTTAAGGGTCTCTAAATTTGATTGTTTGACAGAGGGTTTGCCTCATTTATAGAGCATTTTTTGTTTGAGTGCCGTTAAAATAACTTTTTAAAATTACTATCGATAAACAACAGGGCCCAACTTGTTTCAAGACTTCCTCATTAAATTACTGGTTAATACCCAAACAAGATATTTGATTGTTTTGATATTGCTGTCGTTATTGGCTTACCAATGCTCTATTTTATTTTGGAGTCTCTACCCTGTTTCATCGAGTGGTTTTTTTGCTCACCAGACTCAGGTTATAAGCGTTAGCCAGTCGACTATACAAGCGCCAAGTTATCTCCAAAAGGCGGGGTTAATCAAGCAGGGTTTTTTGTTTGGCAAACCTGCAGCGGACAATGTTAAGTTAGTTGAATCAGCGTTAGCTCCCGAGACGCAATTAAAATATAAACTGCGTGGTATTTATTTTTCAGAAATTACTGAGAAATCCAACGCAATCGTTGAAGTTGAAGTTAATAACAGCCAGTTATATCGTATCAATGATACATTAGCTGATAACGTTGTGGTTGCAGCAATAGAAAAAGAACATATCTTGATCAACCGATACGGTAAAATCGAAAGGTTAAATTTAGAAAAGCCAGCTATCTTAGATTCTCAGCAACTTGCCAATGCTAGAGCTGTTAATAGTATAACTGCAGAGGCAAGTAGAAATTTATTACGAAACTATCGCCAAACTTATGTCAGTAACCCGATGGCTTTAGCGCAGCGATTTCAGTCGATACCCGTTCAGCAAAACGGTAAAAACATCGGTTTTAAATTAAAAGGGCTAAAAGGAGAGAGTTTACTTGGGAAATTAAATTTTCAAGATTCGGATATTTTTACCAAAATTAATGGAATCGGTCTTGATAAGCCTTTTCAGGCTTTAGATGCATTAAAGTCTTTAACAACAGCCGATAATGTCACTGTTACAATACTCAGAAATGGGCGTGAACAAACATTAGATTTTAGTCTTTAGAGCTTGCTCGGACCTATATGAAAAATACTTCACCTATTATTAATCGTATCCTTCGGGTCATGCTCCTATGTTGGTTGTTTGTATTTCAAACTGTTCAAGCGGAGGAGGTTACGCTTAACTTTAGTAATGCTGACTTAGTTGCAGTTATTAATAGTGTTTCTCAAATTACGGGGAAAAATTTCATTATTGATCCTCGCGTAAAGGGCAAGATAACGGTTGTCTCAGCAAAGCCACTTAATAAAGATGAAGTTTATAACGTTTTCTTATCAATCTTGCAGGTCCATGGTTTTGCGACGGTAGAAACTAAAAATGCGATTAAAATAATTCCGGATGCGACAGCCAAACAAAATGCGACCCCAGTGACTAATTTAAACAGTAGCCCTGATGATCAATTGATTACCCGAGTATTAAAAATTGAGCACATTAACTCTGCTGAACTAGTGCCTATTCTCAGGCCTTTGGTGGCTCAGCAGGGACATCTTGCTGCTTATGTTACTACGAATATGCTGATTATTTCTGATAGAGCAGCTAACATTCGCCGCATGGAACGAATCGTGTCTGAAATGGATAAGGAATCTGATTCAGATATCGAAGTAATTAAACTAAAGCACGCATTTTCAGCCGAGGTGGTTAGGCTGTTAGCCAGCCTAAGCACTGCTTCACCCGCACAAAATGGGGGGAGTTCTAGCGCAGTCAAATTTACTGCAGATGAGAGAACTAACAGCGTATTACTCAGTGGTGAAAAATCGAGCCGATTAAAATACCGAGCCATTATTTCTGACCTTGATTCCCCTATTGCATCATCGGGTAATACGCATGTGGTTTATTTACGATATGCCGATGCAAAAAACATAGCTACTATCCTGGATAGTGTTGGCAAAGAAGTCATTAAAGCAGATGCTATAAGCACAGGAAGTACTGCAGCAGGGAAAAAAGTTGAGGCAGTCAGTATTCAAGCTGATGAAACGTCAAATGCACTGGTTATTACCGCACCTGCCTCAGTATTTCCGTCATTGCGTTCAGTTATACAACAACTGGATATTCGTCGTGCGCAGGTTCATATCGAGGCGATTATTGCCGAGGTATCACTCGACACCGCGAATGAGTTGGGTGTCCAATGGTTAATCGATGGTAGTGGTAAAGGCAATCCAGCTTTTTCTAGCCAGCTGCCCGGCACCGGTCCAAGCCTAGCTGCTACTGCGGTTGGCGTCACAGCTGGATTACCTGCAGCTATCCCTGACGGACTTTCCTTAGCTTTAGGAAGCGTCAAGGCGAGTAACAGCCTTAACTTTGCTACGTTGATACGGGCATTAAATACTGATACAGAAACTAATTTGCTATCTACACCATCAATTGTGACCTTAGATAATCAAGAGGCTTCAATCATAGTTGGACAAAATGTACCCTTTGTAACGGGCTCATCAACCAGTTCAGGTACTGATGGCACGAGTAACCCATTTCAAACTATAGAGCGTCAGGATATAGGCACCACCTTAAAAGTGAAGCCTCAAATTAACGAGGGCAACACAATCACGCTTGATATAGACCAGGAAGTCTCGATTATTAGTCAGGCAGCGACCAGTGCTGTTGATTTGGTGACTAATAAACGTGCTATCAAAACTACGGTTCAACTTGAAGACGGCCAGTTATTAGTACTGGGTGGCCTAATAGACGACACTGTTATTAAGGTCCAGCAAAAAATACCTTTTTTAGGTGACATTCCTTTTGTTGGCGTTTTGTTTCGTTCGAACAGCAACCGTAGAGTAAAGCAAAACTTACTTGTTTTTATCCGTGCAACGATTATCCGTGACCCGGAGCTGGCTCGTGATTTAAGTCAGAAAAAATATAATTTTATGCGAGATATCCAGTTACAGAATATCTCCCAAGATGAGGATGCGAACTCAAAACCTGTGTTAGGCGCTTACCAGTAATAAATCCTTTAATGACCTCCTTATAGTAAACTAGGCCATGGCATCTATAAACGAATTACCCTATTCTTTTTGTAAGCGGTTCGGCATTGTGTCTGATCTGCCTGATACGGAAGGGCTCATTAATCTGACAACCCGACATAACACTTCGTTTGATTCCATTATCGAGGCTCAGAGAATTCTGGGCATGGTTGGGGATGTTAAAGCCGAAAGTGATCAAGAGTTCAATCGTCGTTTAAGTCTTCACTTTGAAAATAATCGAGAGACATCACTCACCGAAGCTCAAAAAATTGGCGGTGATTTAAATCTTGACGATGTTGCCCGTGAACTATCTGAACCGGAAGATTTACTCGAAAGTGACGATGATGCACCCATTATTCGACTGATCAATGCTCTTATTACCGAAGCCATTAAAGAGAACGCCTCTGATATCCACGTTGAGCCATTTGAATCAAGACTGTCTATACGATTCAGAGTCGATGGTGTATTGCGCGAGGTACTTGAACCACCCCGTCAAATTTCTAGTCTTCTCTGTTCTAGAATTAAAGTCATGGCGCAGCTCGATATTGCAGAAAAACGCTTGCCTCAAGATGGCCGTATATCGCTCAAAGTTGCTAATAGGCCAGTCGATATTCGGGTTTCAACTTTGCCTTCTGGTCATGGTGAACGAGTGGTCATGCGTATTCTTGACAAGCAGGCCGGCCGACTCGACCTACAGCACCTCGGGATGGATGATATTGTGCGTAAGCGCCTCTCGGTTATGATTGAAAAGCCCCATGGGATTATTTTGGTTACAGGTCCAACCGGGTCAGGTAAGACAACCACCCTGTATTCAATACTGTCAGCGCTCAATGATTCAACTCGAAACATTTTGACCGTTGAAGACCCAGTTGAATACGATTTAGATGGTATTGGCCAAACACCGGTTAATACCAAAGTTGATATGACTTTTGCGAAAGGATTGAGAGCCATATTAAGGCAAGACCCTGACGTAGTCATGGTTGGAGAAATTCGAGATAGCGAAACGGCTCAAATAGCGGTGCAAGCCAGTCTGACGGGACATCTTGTTTTATCAACCCTACATACTAATTCAGCGGTTGGAGCTATTACCCGATTACAGGATATGGGCGTAGAACCTTTTTTACTTTCTTCAACGTTATTAGGAGTTGTATCACAACGATTGGTGCGCAACATTTGCGACCACTGCAAGTCAGAAATGACGCTCGGTGAAGATGACAGGGCAAACTATGGTATCGAACCTAAAGACGTCATTTATCAACCTGCAGGTTGTCCTAAATGTTTGCAAACGGGTTATAAGGGGCGATCTGGCATTTATGAAGTTATCGATGTTGACGATGTGTTGGCTGGGAAAATACACGATGGTAAAAGTCAGGCTGAAATTGAACGTTATAGTCGGACTAAAAGCCATAGCCTTCGGGATGATGGTATTCGTCGAGTGATTGAAGGCAGCACAACACTCGATGAAGTGTTTCGGGTGACGCGTGACAACCTTCAATAAAGTGAGTTTTAGTTTTCGTCATAATGAAGCCCTATTAAATGCTCGTCTATCATGAGTGCATTCGAATATCAGGCAGTCGATGTAAAAGGTAACAACAAAAAGGGTTTGATCGAAGCTGATACCGCTAGGCAAGCCCGATCGCAGTTACGTGGCATGGGTTTAATGCCGGTTGACGTTAGTGAAGTATCAAACGCTACGACTAAAGGCAAAACCCGCCTCAAAAAAGACAAACTCAACGTTGCTACTGTCGCTCTTATGACTCGTCAGCTGGCAACGCTGATTGGTGCAGGACAACCGATTGAGTCAGCCTATAACTCGGTATCTCAACAAACAACAAAAGACGTTGGCAAGCGCGTTCTTTTATCTGTTCGCACAAAGGTTCTCGAGGGCTACCCATTATCTGAAGCGTTACGTGACTATCCGCGTATTTTTGATTCGATGTATTGCGCCTCGGTACATGCAGGTGAGCAATCTGGGTTGCTCGATGTCGTCATGGAACGGCTGGCCGACTACATGGAAGCCAGGCAGGATTTGCAGCGTAAAACGGGCTTGGCTCTTATCTACCCCATATTATTGAGCGTTGTAGCCTTTGCGCTGGTGACTGGGTTACTTACCTTTGTCGTGCCGCAAATTGTTCAGGTATTCGAGGGTTTTGATCAGGAACTGCCTATTTTAACGCAATGGCTGATCGAGTTATCCGAGTTTTTTAAGCAGTACGGTGTCTACCTTATTAGTGGTGTTGTTCTGGCATGTATCGTTATGAGTCAACTCCTGAAGCTACCTTGGATGCGTCTGTTACGGGACCAATTTTTACTTAAAGTACCAATGGTTCGTTTTTTGGTAAGGCTCGCTAATACCGCTCGTTATACCCGAACCATGAGCATTTTGGTGTCTAGTGGCGTCACTGCGTTGGATTCGATGCGAATCTCTACTGAAGTGATTTCCAACCAACCGATGAAAAATGCAGTTATCAAAGCGGCCGACAAGGTGAGGGAAGGTGAACATATCTCGGTTGCACTAAAACAAACGACTTATTTTAGCCCTCTAGTACTCCAATTGATCGCAAACGGTGAGTCCAGTGGTAAATTGGGCGACATGCTCGAAAGGTCTGCTAAAGCGGAAGAAACTGAATTTGCGAGCATTACTGCTTTGTTCGTCGGACTCTTCGAACCAGCGATGATTTTATTTATGGGCATGGTAGTTATGATCATTGTATTAGCGATCTTGTTGCCAATATTTGATATGAATGACCTTGTTCAATAAAAACATGTCCAATAACAATGTCAACAATCAGTATTTTGGAGTTCCAACCCGTTGGTGGTCTGTACTAGCAAGCCTGTTGGTCATGGTTTGTTTGCAAATAGTCGATAGCCAAAGCTTCAGGTTTCAACATGACTGGGTCGAACAATCAGAGTTTTGGCGTGTTATAACAGGACACTGGATTCATTTTAACTGGCAGCATTTATTGTTAAATGGCTTAGGTTTGGTGTTATGTGTTGGAATTGCACGACCCACTTGGTCGATAGGTCGGTGGATTGTTTATAATTTATTGTTAGCGGTTGGCATATCTATGCTACTCACTTGGTTAAATCCTGAGCTAGATTGGTACGTCGGCTACTCGGGAGTTTTATTCGGCGTGTTTTTACTGGCTGCCATTGAGTTATTTAAAACAGAGCGCATCATGGCCTTATTACTGGGCTTGGGTGTGTGTAGCAAGGTCGTGTTAGAACAAATGAATCCGTTGACAGTCATAACCAGTGATATTATTGGAGTGCCAGTCATTATTGATGCTCATCTTTATGGGATATTGCTCGCTTTTGTAATTGCTCTGGCATTTGCACTTGTCAACCAAGTTTATACAATAGTTAAAAGTATAGCCAAACAATAGCACCCAATAAGCAAAATTAAACGATAACTACAATTTTGCGGATAGTCCTTATTAAGTATGGAAATTAAATCAGTATGAATATATCTAAACAACAAAGCGGCTTCACACTACTCGAGATAATTGTGGTGGTAACAATAATTGCGGTGCTAGCCGCTTATATTGCGCCTAAGGTGTCTGGTCGTGCTGATGATGCACGAGTAGCTAAAACAAAAAGTGATATCCGTGTGTTGGAATCATCTTTGGAATTGTATAAGCTCGATAATTTTGTATATCCCACTACGGAACAGGGTCTTGAGTCTTTATCGGCAAAACCTGATGGCTCTGAGTTACCGCATTGGCGTAAGGGTGGCTACATTAAAAAACTTAGCAACGACCCTTGGGGTAACGCATACATATACCTTCAGCCTGGGACACATGCAGAATTTGATATTATGTCTTTAGGTGCTGATTCGACTGAGGGTGGAGAAGACTCTGCTGCTGATATCGGAAACTGGAACCTTGACTCTTAATCAATCTTACTCCAGACATCACAGTGGCTTCACATTATGGGAAATGCTCATAGTCGTCATTATTATCACGGTATCAACCAGTGTGATTTTACTATCGACCAGTTTGGGACGCGATTCTGATGATTTAAAGGTACTGGGTTCTGATATGAGTAAGTTAATACAATTACTCTATCAGGAGGCTATTTTTGAAAACCGGAATTTTGCAATCTCTCTCAATCACGATGGCTATCAGGTGCTTGAATATAATGGTCAATCATGGGATAAGTCAGGACAATCGTTGTTTCGAAAAATCAAACTGAACGAGGTTCAAGCTTCGACACTAGTAGTCGAAAGTCTGGTAGTTAAATCGGTAGATAAAGAAGCATTGATCCCCCATATTTTAATCCTAGCCAGCGGTGAAATGAGCCCTTTTGAATGGACAATTAACGACGAAGCAACCCAAAACTCCATAACTCTTATGGGTGACCTCCTTGGAAAGGTCCAAATGGAAGGTCCTACACCTCAACTCTAATGATGCAAATTTAGCAGTGTGGCGTTTCTAATGAAAAATTTTAAAGCATTTACTCTGCTTGAAGTGATGGTAGCACTGGTTGTTATCTCAGTGACCATGGGAGCCATTATTACCAGTGCAGGAAGCTCGACAGCCGTCGCGTCAAGGTTGAAAGAAAAGACAGTGGCGAATTGGGTTGCTCAAAATCAAATTACTTTGTATCGGGCGAAAAATATTTGGACGACGAGCACATTGAGTCAAAATGGCAAGGTTGAGATGCTGGATGTCGAGTGGCACTGGCGAATGAAAATTAATAAAACAGATGATCCTTCACTGCACAAAATAGAGGTTGAAGTCTATCTAGTCGATGATGATGTTATTTCTAGTGCTACTGGATTTGTAGCCAAGCTTTGAACTGCATAGGCAGACAAAAAAGGCATCAATATCAGGGTTTCACCTTGATAGAAATGGTAATTGCGGTCGCCATATTTGCAGTGATGATGGTAATTGCATTCCCAGGCTTAACGCACATTGCAAAAGTAGGTGATCAGGTTGGTCAATCAAATCGTCGACTTTCGGAGTTACAGTTTGCGTTAACGTATCTTAACCGCGATTGGATGCAGGTATCGTCGAGAAAAATTCTTGATCAATATGGTGACTTAAAACCCCATATTATAATTGAAGATAACAGTATCAGCTTTACTCATAGTGGCTGGAGTAACTTTTTGCAACAAAAGCGAAGTGAATTGCAACGTGTACAATATCTAGTAAAGGAAAACCAGCTGATAAGGCAGTATTGGACTTCGTTGGATCAAATGATCGCCGAAGAACCTATTGCAACCGTTTTGATTGATGATATCGAATCCTTTAGCGTGCACTTTATAGATAGTTCTGAACAGGCAATAGAACGATGGCCGCTGGGTGAGCAAGACGAGCAGCGAGTCAATAAGCCGATTGCATTAAGAGTCGATATCGATGTGAAAAATTTTGGTCAGGTACACCGCCTAATGGAAATACCTGAAGGTGTCTTATAGCCGCATGCGCCAACCAAAATTATCCCCATCATCACAAAAGGGTATCGTGCTACTGGCCGCTATATTGGTGGTGATGGTCGCGTCCGCTATTATCGTTTCGATAACCCATGAAGAAGCATTTTCGATTCGTAAAACGGGTCGAATACAAGTGTTAGAACGGGCAAATTCTTATGCCTTTGGCTTAGAGGATTGGGCCAGAGTTCTACTGGTTAGGGATAGTAAGGAATCCGATACAGATCATTTAGCTGAAAATTGGGCAATTGGTATTCCCAGGTTACCGATCGAAGGTGGTTTTTTAAGTGGTTATTTGGAAGACGAGCAGGCAAAATTCAACATAAATAATCTGTTGGGGTCAGTAGAATCAGTCAAACGTTTTCGAAGTCTGTGCGATAATCTTGAAATTGAAACAACGTTTATCGATCCTTTACTGGACTGGATGGATGAAGACTTTGATATCCGTTACCCCGATGGGGTCGAAGATCAATACGAAACTTATCGAGTCGCTAATCGTCCGCTGTCGGATAAAAGTGAGTTAATGTTAATAAAGAATATGACTGCAGATATGTATCAAAAACTATTGCCCCACATTACCACTTTGCCTGCGCCAACAAATATCAATGTCAACACGTTGACCGATCAAGTTTTTTTATCATTGGGTGAAGGCCTTAATTTAGACCAATATCTTGCAGAACGTGCAAAACAAAATTTCAAAGACATTCCTTCTTTTATCGAACGCTTGCAGTTGACCATTCCCATTACTGGCTTATCTGTTTCAACAGATTATTTTTATGCCCATGGCACGGTGGTGCAGGGTGATCAGTCCGTCAATTTTAATAGTCTCATTCATCGGGATAGCAATGACAAAACGATGATACTCAACCGTACCTTGGGCCGTTTGTAATGTCTGAATTAATTATACGCTTTCACGACGAAGCTTTGGATGCTTTTGACTGGTTGGTGTGTCAAGAATCTGAGGTGTCGCAGGCACTTCAATGGCGTTCTGGGTCTGAATCTGATTTAGGCGAATTGACATCAAGTCAAGATACATCCGTTGTATTGGCTATTCCTCAACATTGTGCTTTGATGACGCATTTTGATTTACCCCAAAAGGCATCGCGTCAAATTCTTTCATCGATTGAATTTCAAATTGAAGACCAGCTAGGTGACGATATAGATCGTCAGCACTTTGCTACTGGTAACATAGCGAACAACTCAGTTCCAATAGTGGTGATTAAAAAGTCAATTATGCAACGCTGTCAGGCTTTGCAGAAAAAATTTAATATGACGATATCAAAAATAATACCCGAGCTTTTTCTCTGTCCGTGGTCAGGTCAGGCGGGTGACATATCTGTGCTAGAAAGTCAGGATGGTATGATACTTCGTTTTGGTCATTATCAGGGATTTAAGTGTCAATCGACATTACTGAAATCAATGTTAGATCAACTCAATCAAAAGCACTCTATTAAACGGGTGAATTATTTTTATCCTGAAAATGAGTTTTACGAGGCAATCAAAGTCGAAGGCTATGAAAGCCAACAGTCTAATCCGACCATTAATCATCTAAACGACCCCAAAACAACGAATTTTGATTTGAGGCAACGAGAGTTTATACGATCATCGGTTTGGGGTGGGATAGTGAAGCTGTGGAAGTGGGTAGCTGTCCTATTGGTTACATTTCTGATAATTTTTTTCTACAATAAATTAGCTCACTTAAGTGAATTAGAAGATCAATTAGCTGATATAAGGCTTAGTCAATACGAAGTAGTAAAAGCTTATTTACCCTTAGGTACATCAAAAAATGACAACCTAAAAAAGAAATTGATCGAGCTAATCAAACAGAGTAAAGCTAACGCCAGCGATAAAGACTTTCTATCTCAATTGGTTATTTTTACTAAAGCGAAGCAGAAATATAGCTCGGTAATCATTACTCAAATCAATTTTCAGAAATTGCGTTTAAGTATTGATATAAATAGTACCAAACTCAGTGATGTAGAAGCGCTGGTAAAAATTTTAGAATTATCAACTTTAACTGTGAAATTAGAAAACCTAACCATTAAGCCAGAATTTATTTCTGGTCGTCTCGTATTGGGAAATTAATCGAATGCTCAGTTATTTATCGAAGTTAAGCATGAGAGAAAAGCTGATTCTCATGATGGCGTTCATAGTCCTTAGTGTTTTATCTATTGATGGACTTGTGATTGTGCCATATCAGCAAAATTCAGTTCGCGTAACCGAAGAAATTGATCAGGCAAAAAGTGATTTGCTTTGGATGCAAAGCGAGGTTCAACGTTTGCCTGTGAATAACGAGATACAAAATAAAGTGAGCTTTAATGGGTCTCTCGCAAACCTAATCAATCAAGCTGTTGCTAGTCAACAGCTCAAAACCTATCTGACTCAAATGACTCCAATAGGTGAGAGCGAAATTAGGATTCGCTATTCGGCTATCGACTTTAATCAATTGATTGCGTTTATTGCCTCACTTAAAGAGCGTGGCCTGATTATTAAAGACCTGCGCATCAATAGTACCAGTGACATTGCAACAGTTGATTCTACTGTTGTATTCAAAAAGCCGGCGTAGATCAATGATGAAACCCCTTTGGAAACCGGCACTATTTTTTGTTTTTTGTTTGGCTATTTTTCTAGTTGTGAACCTGCCTGTTGGTTTAATTCTTAATCAAGTGGCCCTGCCGAATGGTATTAAACTGAATGGCGTAAAGGGTCAGATAACATCAGGTCATATTGCTGTTGTCGATGTTAATAATTTTCCTATTCGTGATATCAATTACGAGGCTGATTTATCCTGCCTGCTATCGTTCCATGTTTGTTACCAAATCAATTACCAAAATGGTAAAGCCACTATTTCTTTCAGCCCTTTGACCAGTAATACAGAAATTAGACAGTTTGATGCCGAATATGCGTTGGCAGAACTGTCACCCTTAATGAGTCAACTGTTGATCAAACCAAAGGGTGAAATCAACCTCAAGTTTAATCAAATCAATATTCACCATAACAATGTTAATCAAATTAAAATGGGTCATATTGATGGACTGGTCCTGTGGCGCAACGCGGGTGTAGTAGGAGAGGATATCAACTTAGGTGACTATCAATTTGAAGTTGTAAGTGAAGACAACAGCTATCGATTTAAATTAACCGATAAGCAGGCCTTATTGGGTATGGATGGAACCGGTAGGCTTAAATCGAATGGTGAATACTTGCTCGATATTAAAATAAAGGCTGACTCCGGCCTAGATAACAATATCAAGAGTATGCTGACCTTAACCGCGAAAAAAAAAGGGCTAAATGAATACGTCATTTATCGACAGGGCCAGCTACCACCTCACTTGGCTCGGCAATTATTATTTTCTGATGCGTTATGAATTAGTGGTAACGCAGTTGACTAAACAAGATGCCGATTAATGATTAGATAATAAAGAACACTAATCTGGTCTTCACCCAATGTTGCAGATTGTTATAAAATTCGGTTTCTGCTATCGTTTCGTCCCAGCCGAGCTTCACAGCTTCATATTCCTCTGACGTATTTTTAACCTATGAGTCGTTTCATTTTTATTACTGGTGGTGTTGTTTCATCGCTGGGTAAAGGCATTGCATCTGCATCATTAGCAGCCATTCTTCAGGCACGAGGATTGAGTGTTAATATGCTAAAACTCGACCCTTATCTCAATGTTGACCCGGGCACAATGAGTCCATTTCAACATGGAGAGGTATACGTTACCGATGATGGTGCCGAAACTGATTTGGATTTAGGGCATTACGAACGCTTTGCTGGCATTCGCTGTTCAAAGAAGAGCAACTATACCACTGGTCGAATATACGAAAATGTTATCGCCCGCGAACGCCGTGGTGACTACTTGGGGGCGACTGTTCAGGTTATACCTCATATAACTGACGAAATTAAAAACTCGATATTGAGTAGTACCAATGGTGCAGACGTTGTATTGGTAGAAATTGGTGGCACAGTCGGTGATATAGAATCATTACCCTTTTTAGAGGCAATCAGACAGATGGGGTTTGAACTGGGGCGAAGTAATACACTTTATATGCACCTCACACTAATTCCTTATCTAGCAGCAGCAGGCGAAATTAAAACCAAGCCTACTCAACATTCGGTTAAAGAGCTTCGCTCGATTGGTATTCAACCTGACATTCTATTGTGTCGCGCTGATCGTGAAATCCCTCTTGAAGAATGTCGTAAAATTGCTCTGTTTACTAACGTAGCGGAGGATGCTGTCATTTCATTTAAAGACGTGGATCATATCTATAAAATTCCACGTGAATTACATGAGCATCATCTAGACGAAATCGTATCTAGGCACTTTGGCTTAGATTTACCTGAAGTGGATTTATCCGATTGGGACCAAGTGGTTGAATCACTTAAATCACCTGAAAAAGAGGTCACCATTGGCTTCGTGGGCAAGTATGTCGATCACACTGATGCATACAAATCACTCAATGAATCACTGGATCATGCCGGTATTCACACCAGTACTCGTGTCAAAATAGTGAAAATTGACTCGGACTCTATCGAAACAAACGGTACTGATAGTCTCATAGGTTTAGATGCCATATTAGTTCCTGGCGGTTTTGGTAGCCGAGGCGTAGAAGGCAAAATTGCGGCTGTGAATTATGCTCGTATCAATCAAGTGCCCTATCTTGGAATTTGTCTTGGTATGCAGGTCGCAGTTATTGAATATGCGCGAAATGTACTTGGGCTTAAAAATGCACACAGCACTGAATTTAATCCCAAAACTCCCGATCCTGTCATAGGACTTATTTCTGAGTGGGTTAATCAAGATGGGTCGGTCGAAATGCGTGATGAAAATACGGCATTAGGCGGCACCATGAGACTTGGCGCGCAAACCTGTAAATTGGTTCCTGGCACCTTAGCAAGTAAGGCTTATAAAGCTGAAGAAATTGATGAAAGACACCGTCATCGTTATGAATTCAATAATAACTACCTGAGTAAATTACAAAGTGCTGGATTAGTCATATCAGGTCTTTCGGTTGACAACGAACTAGTTGAAATGGTTGAAATATCCGATCACCCTTGGTTTATTGGTTGTCAATTTCATCCCGAATTCACCTCACAACCGAGAGAAGGGCACCCATTATTTAACAGCTTTATTAATGCAGCGGCTGAATATAGCAAAAGTAAATAATAGCCATTTAGCCTAAAGTGTTCGTTTAGATTTATATGAGTGAGTTAATTTTGTCGATTTATTGTAAGCCGACTCGCTCTATTACAGTCAGGCTCTATTACAGACAAACTCGTCTTAATAACAGATTAATGTAATAGATTAGACAAAAAAGGAAAAATTATGAGCAGCATCGTTAACGTAATCGGTCGAGAAATTCTCGATTCACGGGGTAATCCTACTGTTGAAGCTGAAGTAACACTCGCTTCAGGTATAGTTGGCCGGGCAGCTGTACCTTCTGGTGCTTCAACGGGTCAACGAGAAGCCATTGAATTACGTGACGGTGATAAAAGTCGTTACTTAGGCAAAGGTGTCACTAAGGCCGTAGGTTACATCAATAATGAAATTGCTAACTTAGTTAAGGATCGTGATAGTACTGACCAATCAGGATTAGATCAGGCAATGATCGACCTCGACGGCACTGAAAATAAGAGCAAATTAGGCGCTAACTCATTATTAGCCGTATCATTAGCCAACGCCCACGCTGCGGCATTACAGGCTCAGCTACCACTCTATCGTTATTTAGGGGGAGAGGCCGCCAAGACTTTGCCTGTGCCAATGATGAATATTATTAATGGTGGTGCGCATGCCGATAATAGTGTCGACCTGCAAGAATTCATGGTGTTGCCTGTCGGTGCGAGTAGTTTTTCAGAATCATTGCGATACGGCACTGAAGTCTTTCACGCTCTCAAGTCTGTATTGAGTAAAAAAGGCCTCAATACAGCGGTTGGCGACGAGGGTGGTTTTGCTCCTGATTTATCCTCAAATGAAGAAGCAATCGAAGTCATTCTTCAAGCAATTGAACTGGCAGGGTTTAAAGCAGGTGATGACATTTGTTTAGGTTTAGACGTCGCTAGTTCTGAATTTTATCATGACGGTAAGTATGTCTTAGCCTCAGAAAACAAGTCATTTGATGCACATGGTTTTACCGAATATCTATCTAACTGGGTCGATCAATATCCAATTATAACCATTGAAGATGGCATGGATGAAAGTGACTGGGATGGTTGGGCCGTGTTGACCGAAAAACTCGGTGAAAAAATTCAGCTAGTAGGTGATGATTTGTTTGTTACCAATACTCGTATTTTCACACGGGGTATCGAAAATAATATTGCTAATTCAATATTGATTAAATTCAATCAAATTGGCACCCTAACCGAAACATTGAGTGCGATATCAATGGCACATAATGCCAATTATACTGCCGTTATTTCACACCGATCAGGCGAAACAGAAGATGTCACCATTGCTGATTTAGCCGTTGCAACAAACGCTGGTCAAATTAAGACAGGTTCATTGTCGCGCTCTGATCGTGTTGCTAAGTATAATCAATTACTGCGGATCGAAAGCCAGTTAGGACTGGATGCTGTCTTCCCAGGCAGGTCAGTATTCCGTAATTTGTAAGATGAAGTGATATCTATTAATCGATGAAAATACTGATCAGCGTATTAATAGCGTTATTCATTGGGTTACAGTATAAATTATGGGTAGGTGATGGCAGTCTCTCTGAAGTTGTTCAGCTATCGAAAGAGTTGGATCTACAGAAGGAGAAGCTGCATCAACTAGAACAACGTAATAGTGTACTAGAGGCACAGGTACTCGATTTACAAAATGGCTTGGATGTCTTTGAAGAAAAAGCCCGAAACGATCTCGGTATGATCAAGCAAGGCGAAACTTTCATTCAACTCATTCCTAGGCCTGACTCTCTTTCTAACAGGCGAGCTAAATGACTCAGCTACCTATTTGGGCTATCATTCCTGCGTCTGGCATTGGCCAGCGTATGCAGTCAGAGCTGCCTAAACAATATCTACCCTTCGTAGATAAAACAATCATAGAACATACCCTTGACCGGTTGCTATCGCACCCACAGATTACTGGTGCTATCTTGGTACTCAGCGCTGAAGACAAATATTGGGCTAATCTTCACTACCAGTCGCAACCTAAAAAACCATTGATATTAGCGAAAGGTGGCTTAATGAGGCATCACAGTGTTTTCAATGGTCTAGAAAAACTAAGTCTCGAGGTTAATCAAGATTGCTATGCCTTGGTGCACGATGCCGTTAGGCCGCTTGTCTCGATCAATGATTTAAATCGACTCATAGAAGTCGTTAGGCAGCATAGTGGGGGCGCCTTATTAGGGGCACCAATCTCTGACACCATTAAGCAGCTTAATATTGATGGGAACGTTAATCAGACCATTAGCCGATTAGGGTTATGGCGAGCGTTTACCCCACAGATATTCAAGGCTGATTTGTTAACGGAAGCATTGAAATTTGTTATGGAAAACAAACTGGAAATAACAGACGACGCATCGGCTATTGAAGCCATCGGACAAAATCCAAAAGTAGTGTTGGGTAGTACACAAAATATAAAAATAACCCTACCGGAGGACTTGATCCTTGCGACACAGATTTGGAAGAACCAAATGGCTTCTAGTGACCAGCAGAGCACCTAGTCGCTGAAACCTGTTTGGCCTGACAAGACTGATCTAAACTAGACTGATCAGTAGAATTATAAATAAAATAACGACCGTCATTGGCATAATAAAGCTCATCCAATCACTACTGGTGCCTTTTGGCGATTGTTGGATGGCTGCCTTGGCTCTAGGGAATAGCATAAATAACATGGCTGTTAACATGAGCGCTGAGCCAATTTGAATCCAATTCATTTTAAGTACCTCGGTAAAATGGCCCAAAAAGAAAAAAGCCCCTAAGAAGGGGCTTTAAAAATAGTTTAACTGAGTTTAATTACCAGCTTTAAGAATTAATCGTCACCACTAAATACACCTAACAGGTGCAATAGTGCTGTGAAAAGATTCAAGATAGACAGGAATAAACCAGCAGTCGCCATGATGTAGTTAGTCTCTCCACCATTAATCATTGCAGATGTTTGATATAAAATCAGTCCGCTCATAATCATTACAACGGCCGCACTAACAGCCAATGATAAAGCTGGAATTTGTACAAAAATGTTAAGCAAAGACGCACCAATCACCACGATCAATCCTACCATCAAAAAACCACCCATGAAGCTGAAGTCTTTACGAGTAGTAAGTGCATAGCCTGACAAGCCGAGGAAGATTGCACCAGTGCCACCAAGGGCTGTCATGACAATGCTAGAGTCCATAGCGAGGTAGTGGCCAATCAACGGCCCTAGTCCAAAACCGAGTAAACCAGTAATGCCGAACAATACTGGAATGCCAGAGGCCGAATTAGAAACTTTGGGTAATACAAACCAGAGTAAACCAATTGCGACTAGGTTAGCACCAAGTGCTAAACCGAATGGAGCAGCCATTGCAACACCAATAAAAGCTGTTATGCCAGCAAAAATCAGCGTCATAGATAAAAGTGTATAAGTATTCTTAATTAATTGATTAGTTTGAAGAATCGCCTCTGGTGGACGAGTGACTGAGGTATTAAGTTGCATTACAATCTCCGAAATTTGATGTGGTTATGATTTATTACAGACATTTTAAGTTCCAACAACTGCAATATCAAGCGATTAATAATAAGGCAATTCAATAAATTATTGATGCCAACAAACTAATTTTCCTACTAAAACTATAATTATTATACATTGTGGCAAAGATACGCTTTTCAAGCGCATAATTTAATGAAAATTCCTAATGACACTCAGCGACAAATGTTTATAATGTGCTCCCTGTTGAGAGAGGCATATACGCCTTTTTCAATCGATACCATTTAAAATGACTAGGTATCAATCTGGAGAGCTGGCAGAGTGGTCGAATGCGGCAGTCTTGAAAACTGTTGAGGAGTGATCCTCCATAGGTTCGAATCCTATGCTCTCCGCCATATTTGAGCCTTAACTATCTGATAGTTAAGGCTTTTTTATTTCTATATGGAAGTTCACCCACCACATAACCGTGGTTTGTATTAGATTGTAGTGGATGTTATCGGACTATAAGTAAGCTAAAGTCTATATGTAATAAGCATTTATTAGACAATCTTAGATCTTAGTGGACTATTACTAGACGGTTATGCTCTCCGCTATACATAAGCCCAATTATCTGATACTTAGGGCTTATGTATGGCGATATGAAACTTAATTTAAGTTTTATCATGACCAGAGCTTAATAATTTTTATTTTAGAGTGGCTACTTTAAGAACCAAGAATTAATCGATGATTCTTGAGAAGGGCAATAAGCGAGAGACCAGATTGCTACTCAAATAGGTGGGGCTAGTTTAATTAAGGGTAATTCTAATGTTTGTCCATATAAGGTCGAGGTTTTCTGGGTCTTTAAGCCTAAAGTCCCCTAAGTATTGGCAGTCATTATCAATCGAATATTTAATAAGTGACCATTCGGCTTAAATTTCTTTGGTAATAATAAGGTTATTGTTTTGTTTATTGTGGCTAGTTTGATTCCAACACTGAATTGACTTTTTCTATAAGATTTTCAACATTTAAGGGTTTTCTCAAAAAAGGGAATAATCTAAGGTCTATTCCATTTCCTTGAATTTTGGCGCTGGCGTGTCCAGACATTAAGATAAACTTTATGTTTTTACCCAGGGCTGTTTGAACTATCTTAATGAGGTCAGCACCCGTTTCTTCTGGCATTTGCATGTCTGTGAGAATCAGAGAGATTTCAGTGGTGGATTTAATTATTTCAACT
>JBLHWR010000033.1:0-18944 GCA_047629275.1 Gammaproteobacteria bacterium | reverse complement strand
TACACCAACATCTTTGGCATAAAAGGTTTGTTAATTCGAGTCAATAACGGCTTCGAGATTGCGGTCGAATCGAGTTATGCCGATTTAATGGCAGACTTCCTTCAAAGGGCCAACGCCTAATCTAATTCTCTTCAGGATTAAGCTGCTGATGAACCCATTTGGCGGCGGCAAGCAAGCCGTCATCGGCACCCAAGCGTGCCACTAGTTGAACTGACAATGGCAATCCATTCGGTCCTTTGCCATAGGGAATAGAAATACAGGGTACTTTTAACAAATTCCAACCGCGACTGAACAATGGATCCCCTGTTGAATCGAGACCAAGTGGTGCTTCTCCAGGTGCTGATGGTGTCAGAATAATATCTGTGTCAATAAACATCGTCTCAAGAATACGAGCAGCGCGATCGCGCGTCATGCAGGCCGATTCGTAATCACGTCGACTGACGGCAATACCCGCTTCGACCAACTGTCTAAACTGAAGACTTAACTGAGATTCATAACGGCTATATTCGTAGATTCGGGCATATGCAACTTCGTAGGCCATGATTGTTTTCTGGGCTTCCGTCAAACACTTGAACACTTCTGGGCAGGCAAGTTCACCTGTTTGTGCGCCGGCGCCTTTTAAACCATTAACGGCACGATTGCAGACATCACGCATTTCCAATGAACCCTCTTGCCAGTGAGGCCCACGAAATAATGATATTCGCAATGGAGCAGCGTCAAGATCTATCAATTTAGCCGGCGTACTGCCACATAAAACACTGCGCGCCAGTTCAAAATCCTCTATTTCTCGAGCGATAAATCCTAAAGTATCTAAACTGGGTGAAAGCGACATCACGCCTTGCAAATCAAAACTACCGTGACTGGCCTTATAACCTGCTACACCACAATAAGCGGCAGGTCGTATTAATGAGGCTGCGGTTTGCGAACCAAAGCCAAACGGCAACATGTTGTCCGCTACCGCAGCGGCAGAACCGCTCGAAGAACCACCCGGTGTATGGCTGAGGTTATGTGGGTTAGCGGTTTTACCGGGTTTAAAATAGGCAAATTCAGTGGTCACTGTTTTGCCAAATGGAATAGCACCCGCGCGAATAAAAATTTCTACACAACTAGCATTGCGGCTTGGTTGATAACCATCGTAAAAATTGGTGCCCCAACCCGTTGGAAACATATCGGTGTCGATAATATCTTTGATTGCGAACGGCACCCCGTGCAATGGCCCTTTCGCTTCGCTCTGATCGGCCAGTCGTGCCGAAGCCAATGCGGCATTAGCATCATAACAAACGAAGGCGCCAACTTCAGCTTCGCGCTGTTCAATTCTATCGATACAAGCAAGCATTATTGCTTCACTGGTTACCAAGCCAGTTCGAATTTGAAAGGCCATTTGTGCAAAACTGAGTTCATTAAGTGTTTGTGCCATTGTGACTATTACGCCTCCAGAGCTTGCATGGCGTCAACAAACACATTGCTAGGCATATCATAGATACCGCCACCAATACGCCCTTTCTCACCTGTGATATCGAGTATGCCAAGACCAATAATAGGGCCTTGATGATTGTCCAACACGGCACGCGCAGTTAAACCAAGTTTGCAGTTGAGATCATCAAAACTAGGATGCATGCCACACATCAAGCGGTCGGCTCGATCTCGATAATCTTCAGGCAAAAAATCAGCCAAATTCTTTTCCTGAATGGGTGACAGGTGAATCGACATGGCCCCTAGTCCTAATCCTTCGACAACCGCACTATCACCAATAGCTGGCAAGGCGCGGTGCAAAGGTAAGTCACTATCAAAACGCCCAGTGGGCGCAGTTGCTGGGGCTTGAAACCATTGACCCGGTAACGCTGAAATTTGAATGCCAGTATCAACACCATTACCTGCTACAGCGGTTACTAGGCTCGATTCTGCTACACCAGATGCACTCATCATTAAGCACTTGCTCGAGGCCATCCAAAGGTTCAGAAAAATGCTCGCTGAAGTATCAATAAATTCGCGGGTGCCAGGGTCAGTAATACCCTTAGGAATATTATTCTCGATGATCTCCATCAGTAATTTAGTGCCCATTGGCGTTCGCCCGTGGCAGTCGTCACCCTGACGCAGCGCAGCAACGGCAATCGGGATCATTTCGATCTGTTGCGACAAACCTTCGGCTAACAAGTCAGCAAAGTAACCGTTAAGCCAACGCATATGCTCTACCACTGCCATTGAGCGCAAACCCAAACGCATCGCTGGACGTGATCCGCCATTAATTGGCGCATAAATACAGTTTTTGGGATTGGTAATATCTCTTACCCGATGCATTGGCATCGAGGCGCTCACAACTGCGGCAAGTGGTGTCACAGTCGAGTGATCCTGTGCGGGTTTGAGTTTAATTTCACCGGCTTGAATCATGGCGCCAGCCTGATCCAAATCTTTGGCAATACCTTCAAAGACAGCGGCAACACAGGCTGAATTCAAAATTGGCATTGATATTGTTTCGATCGATTCAAACGGTGGTCCAGCATGCAATAAAACGTTCGAATCGAGTCCGAAGGCTTCGGTTGCCGTCTCAATACCATCCCACACGGGAGTGGCCTTCAACAGACGATCAAATGCTTTTTGATCTGCTGGATCAAGTGCTAAAGTGTCGGTCATAATTCTTCCGGTGGAAATATCCAAGTTTCGGTAAAGTAGAGAAAGGCAGAAGTGGTTTCAACGTCAGCCTGCACGCGAGTGCCAAGTTTTCCAGGCAGTGGCTTACCGTTCACCAAAATACTCGCTTGCTGTGCGGGCACCAATACTGAAAACATTGAATGCTTTCGAGAACCAACTTGATGCGGCATCAATTCCAATGCACGCGGAGATTCCAGATCTTCCCAAATCAGTTGTACACTCCTACCTTCGCCAGAAATAGTTTCACTATAGCGATGACTCATTGGGTCACCATCGGTTTGTATCGATTGTGCCATCAGATGCTTTAAACCTTTAAACGCAGGTGCATCTCGGAACACAGCCAATTCTCCTACAAACCTTTCAAGTAAGTAATCACTCAGTTTGGCATTATCACTGAGGATAATATTGGGTGCATCATCACTACCCTGCTCTGAATCCGGCGTACCGTAAAGCAACAACATTTGGCCCTGACCAAATTTTGACCAGGCAACTCGGAAAAACAATGCCATTGCAGAAAAACTGCCGTCGTCATTTTTGAGTAAGATACCTGGGTTCTCACCAGTCCAGTCAACTACGCCGGGTGTTATCGGTTCGGATAAAGGCATGTTATTTATTCGTCTCTTCTGGTGTCACCCAAGTTTCCGAAAACGCCAGAAACGCGGTGCTCATAGTGCGTCCAAAAAATTGGCGCGACTGCACACTGCCAGGTAACGATGTGCCGTTGACTTTTATACCGGCAGATTTTGCCTCGAGAAACACTGAATACATTTCATGTTCTTTGGTGGCAGAGTTTTCCACCGTCACTTCAACCGGTATGGGTACTCCCATGTCCTGCCAAATCATTTCCAGCGTAACGCCAGAACCGCGTAAGGTTTCGCGATATTCAGTTTTCAGATCTCCAGGAGTCTTGTGCACTGAGTCAAGGTTTAACCAAGACATGTGCTGTAGCCCAGCTTTGCCGATAAAAGTCGGCATTTTTGCCACCCAACCGTCAACGATCCAGCGCATCAGGCGTTGGTTATCGGTGATGATGAAATTGGTTTCGTCGGGCCAGCCTTTGGCAACATCAGGAGATCCCAACACAATGGCGGCATTACCACGTCCGTAAGGTGACATTACAACGCGAAAGAATAACGACAGCACGCAATAGGCCTCGTCAGTTTCTTTATGCTTCAGATAAATACCGGGATTTTCGCCCGACCAGTCAACACGACCTGGATTGATTGATTTACGCGTCATGTCCAACTTGCCTCGTAATCTCGTAACGCTTGGCTTAACTTTTGGACTCTTCCCTCACCGACGTACTGGTCATGTGCGATATAAATCTCAGCAACCTTGTGCGCGACTTCTTTGATCAAATCATCATCGTCCCTTCCACTTAGCGGTGGAATACGCAACATGGTATCGCCGCCATAAGTTGGAATCGGATTATTAAACACATCCGTAGGATGCTTTACCGCTTTACCGTCTTGCACCTGGCGAATATATTTTTTGAGTCTTCGCCTGGCCAGTGATACACCTCGGTCTGTCACCGCTGTGTGTTCACGCTTGTGAATATTAGTTGGACCTTGTGACACCCAAGCATCATAGTCACCTGGGTCACGCTGGCGCAACTCATAGGGACGATCAGCTGACTGACCGTAAAAATCTGTTTTACCGATTCCAACCTCATTTTTATTGGTTAATCCTTTCGGATCGTCATGTTCCCCACCTCTGAAATGACGCCACGCAATGACCATGGTATTGGTATCATCAATGGGTGTAACCCACCTCGATAGCCCTGGGCGGCCAAAATACATCGACTGCTCTGGCAGCGGAAAATGTCCACCATTTTGAGTAAAACTGGGCAACATCTGATCATGAATGCGCAACCAAATAATGTCACCCACTCGTCGAGTATTGGTATAGAAATCACCAATCGCACGTTCAAAATATTCTATTTTCGGCATTTCAGCGAAAGCATCTGTGAACTGAGTACGAACCGCTTTGGTATGTAAGTAAACGACGTGAAAAGGATCCCAGGCGTTTTCCATTACCTGCAGCCAATTGCACGGGGATTCAATCAAATAAGGTATCATTTCGTTATCATCTTCGACCATGGTATCGAACACGGGGAATGCTGGCATGGTGTCTGCTGGTCCCATATAGGCGAAGGCTAAGCCTTTGTATTCAACCACCGGATAAGCACCTAGACAAGCGCCCTCTTTGAGTTTTGAACTAACGGGTTCGCAAGGCCTTTCTAGAATCGTGCCATCCATGCCGTACTTCCAGCCATGATAGCTACACCGAATACCACCCTGCTCAATAATACCAAACTCAAGCGACATACCACGATGTGCGCAATGTAAATGGACGAGTCCAAGTCGGCCGCCCGTTTCTCGAAACAAAACGAGGTCTTCGCCCATGATGCGTAAACGATAGGGTAAATCACTGACTTGATCAGTCATCGCGACTGGAAACCAGTGCCTACGCAGATAATCACCACAGGGTGTACCAGGACCGACTTCGGTTAGTTCTGGGTCTGGCTTTTCATGCCAAACAAATTGACGCTCATAGCCTCTGAAATTTCCTTCAGGCAGTTTAAAATCTTCATTCATAGATAAATTCTTTTAGTTTCAGGTCGCTGGAAACGGATCGAGGCAAGGTGCAGTCCCTAGCCAAACGGATTTTACTTGCATGAAATCCTTAACTGCATTTGGCCCGAGTTCTCGACCATAGCCCGACATTTTAAAACCACCAATGGGTGAGCCAGGGTCAACACTTCGATAATGATTAATATAAATAGTACCTGCCTGAATTTGCTGGGCGATACGTTGCGCACGAGTTTCGTCACTAGTCCAGATACCAGCAGCTAAACCATAATCAGTATCATTGGCTAAACGCACAGCTTCAGTCTCATCACTAAAACGAATAATGGCTAACACTGGACCGAAAACTTCCTCTCGCCAAAGCGACATTTCAGGTGTTACTTCAGTAAATACAGTAGGTTGCACATAAAATCCATTGGGGCGATCTTCAGGATATTGGCGCTCCCCACCACTCACGCAAATAGCACCCTGCGCTCTAGCATCCGCTATCATCGATAACACTTTGACAAGATGCATCTCATTTGCCAAGGGTGCAACTTGAGTTTTAGGGTCAAGCGGATCTCCAGCCTTTAACCGACTCACTCGTTCGATAATTTTTGATACCACTTCTTCGTGAATACTGTCTTCAACAATTAACCGTGAACCCGCTACGCAGGTTTGTCCGTTTGATAGAAAGATCCCCGAGACGATGCCTTTGATGGCATTTTCCAGATCAGCATCATCGAATAACAACTGTGGAGATTTACCACCTAGCTCCAACGTGGCCGGTATGATGCCACTGGCTGCCGCTTCGGCTACTTTTCGACCACCGAAGTCTGAGCCAGTAAAGGTGACTTTACGGGTTAATGGATGTTTTACTAAAGGCTCGCCTGCTTCCTGCCCCAGACCTGTGATTACGTTTATAACCCCATCCGGAATTGAAGATTCAGCGCACAGTCGCGCAAATTCAAGTGTTGACGCAGAAGCATGTTCCGATGGTTTAATTACCACGGTATTACCAGCTGCGAGTGCGGGTGCAATTTTCCAGGCTAAAATCATTAAGGGTGAATTCCAAGGTGTAATTACACCAATAACCCCAAAAGGTAGATAATGTGCAGTGCAGCTGATACCTGGAATCTGGTTCTTCAATTGCTCTGATTCTACTTCAAGCGCTTGCTGTGCAAAGTGACGATACCAAGTATGCAACCCTGCAAACTGACCATTGACTTCGGTCACTCGTTTACCGTTATCGCGCACTTCAGCTTCAACTAGTTCCTGCCAGCGATGCTCCAGCAAGTCGGCGAGCGATAATAGGCAATAAACCCGTTGCTGGACTGAGTATTGTCCCCATTCATCTTCCGTAAAAGCACGATGCGCGGCCTCTACTGCCTTTGCTACATCGACACTATCGCCTCGGGCAAAAAGTGCCCAGGCCTCGCCGGTTGCAGGATCAATCGATTCGATAGTTTTACCACTATTCGGCGCAGACCAGACACCATTTATAAAATGATCATAGCGTTGCATTAATTGATGCCTTCTACAGAACAGGGGCTAGCAATGTTTGCGATCAAGTCTCCACGTTCAACCATACCTCGGTTGCTATGAGCGAGAATAATACCGCTAGTGTTAAATTTAAGCTCAAGCGAAGGTCGTTCTGGTTCATTGACAAAATGTAACCATCCAGCAAATTGACCCGCAATAACCTTCTCACCTATGTGAAAATGGCGGTCAAACAAACCAACAGCCGGAGACACAAAGGTTTCTGTGAGCTTAATACATTCCATTTCAGCGACATGATCACCACTAGAATCAGTCTTAATGCCTAAATGACTCAAGCAACGCATCACCGCCATTTCAGTAAAATTAGCCATAGTTGGATCACAGCTGCCACCACCGCCAAGTTCAGCAGCGATCATCGAAACCTGCTGTCTTGCAGCAGCTGCACTTAACGAACGATTATCATTTTTTTCACCCACTACCCATAGATAAGGTGCTGCAAAAGCCCTAGCCAAAGCTAAGTTTGCTGTGCCCTGAGGCGATTTAGGGTCAACCTGTGCCAGTACGCAAGGAGCAAAAATTGATGCTTTACCTCCGGTGTGCAAATCGATTACGACATCGCATTCTGGTAGCAATACGGTTTCCACAAAATGAGCAATCATTTGCGTCGGGCTTCCATCTGCATCACCTGGAAACGCTCGATTCAAATTTAATTTGTCTACTGGCGATACTCGGCTAGAGGCCATCACTGCGGCTGCGTTTAACGCAGGTAAAATAATAATTCGACCATTGATATCATCTAGTGCCAGTTTTTGCACTAAACGCATAAGTGCGACCGGCCCTTCGAATTCGTCACCGTGGACGCCCCCTGTTAATAAAATGGTAGGACCATTACCATTCGACAGGCAAATAATCGGTACTGGGTAATAACCAAGAGGTTGACGGTTGTCTGACCACTTCACTTTTATGTCACCAATCTGTCGGCCACGCTGTGATAAATCAAAACTAATTCGTACTCGACTATTGGACTGGTGTTTTGTCATAAGGTCACTTTTGAAAGTTAAGTCATAGATTTAATATAAAGTAGTGAGATTAATTCCAAAACAAAATGTTATTTAACCATAATATTTTTGTAATTGGTTTTAATTTTTTTACATTCTATGTGATATGATAACCGAATAACTCATTTTTAACCACTATTTAAAAGGGCTTAAACACGTCATGTCAGCATTGAGACCTAAATCTGGAATTTTTCAAATAAAAGCACATATGCTGGCTAATGATTCGAGTGATTATCCGCCGACCCGAATTGCATTAAATTCCAACGAAAGCGCTTTTGGTCCTTGCCAATCAGCTATTGAAGCCGCACGTGCAAGTACCGCTAATCTGGCTCGCTATCTGGAAAATCCTGTTTCGTTGCTGGCACCATTAATAGCAAAACGACAGGGCCTCGAGGTAGATCGAATTGCCATTGGTAATGGTTCAGATGATTTATTGGCTAGACTCGCTCGGGTTTTCCTTGAAACTGGTTCCGAAATGATAAGGAGCTGCAACGGTTACCTTAAAACACCTAATTATGCTTTTGCCAATAACGCGGTTCCAGTTTCGGTGCCCGATAAAGAGTTCACTACTTCAGTCGACGCGATACTTGAAGCGGTCACTGAAAAGACTCGTATGGTCTATGTTGCCAACCCAGAAAATCCGGCTGGGACCTATATCAGTGGCACCGAAGTTCGACGCCTACATCAGTCATTACCCAGCAATGTTGTTTTGGTGCTCGATTGCGCCTATGAAGAATATGTCGATGCCAAGGATTATGAATCTGGTCTCCTGTTAGCCCAAGAGTCTGAGAACGTTGTGGTTACAAGAACTTTCTCAAAAATATACGGCCTTGCCGGAGCCCGCGTCGGATGGATGTACGCCAGCCGAGAAATTATAGATATAGTCAGTCGTATCGGATTAACTTTTCCGGTAGCTTCCAGTTCTGTCGCGGCAGCAATGGCTGCGCTCGAAAATGAAACGCATGTTAATTACGTCTTCCAGGCCAATCGGCGATTGCGCAATATATTCTCGAAAAGCATGATGGACCTTGGCCTCAAGGTTTATCCCAGCCAGACCAACTTTGTGTTGCTTGAGTTTAAACCTGGTGAGCATTCTGCAGTCACCTGTGCCGATTACTTAAGTCGGCGGAGCATTGCAATTCGTCGTTTTGCTTCACCCGCTTATGAAAACTGTATTCGAGTGACCATTGGTATCGAATCTGACATGAAAAGATTAGAATCAGAAATCGCTTCTTTTTTAAACAACTCCAATTAAACGCGTCGAGATGAGTGTAAACAAAGACATTAAGCATCCATCGGGCCAAGCGATTATGGATGCTTTTAAACAGGCGAATATTGAGTTTATCGTATCAGTACCCGATATCGTTACCAGTGACGGTTTATTGTGGCCTATCTCAAAAGACCCAGAATTTAAGTTGATTCGAGTGTGCAAGGAAGATGAAGGCGTTTCGATTTGTGGTGCCATGTCATACAACAAGACTCGCGCACTGTTATTAATGCAGCAAACTGGATTGATGGACTCCTTAAATGCCATTCGAGCCATCGGCATAGATTACCAGTTACCTATTTGCATGATGGTTGGCTTGCAGGGCAAAGAGCCCCACAAGCTATCATCAGAATCATCATCCTACGGTGTTCGTATTATTCAGCCCGTGCTCGATGCAATGCAAATTCCCTACCGGGTCATTGAGGAGCCCGAAGATGTGCAGCATATCGCAGCCGACATCGAAAAAGCGTATCAAACGTCCTCTACGTTTATATTTATCATTGGCAGGGCCCCAGTATGAAGCGAGACCTCGCACTTGAAGTACTAAATCAGCATGTCAGTAATGAGATCGTTGTCGCGGTTTACCAAACCCTGTTTGACTGGATGGCGATCAATCCCCGCGATTTAAATTATGTTGCCACTGGCGCTATGGGGCAGGCGTCATCACATGGACTGGGGCTTGCTTTGGCTAATCCTCAAAAAGAGGTTTTAGTCTTCGATGGTGACGGCAGTATTTTGATGAATTTGGGTTCACTAGTCACTATTGCCAATGCAGAACCAAAGAACTTTCATCATTTTATATTCGAAAATGGGGTCTATGAAGTCAATGGTGCGCACCCAATACCTGGGCATAAAAAAGTCGATTTTGGTGCGATGGCGAAAGCTGCTGGCTATCGAATCGTAAAAGTATTTTCAGATCTTGAAACCTTTGAATCAGAAGTGGTGGGATTTTTAAAGCAGCCGGGACCAGCGATGGCAATAATGAAAATTGAAACAGGCAAATCTTATCCACGCGATTATGACACTATTCACAGCGCACTGGCGCGGGAAAAATTCAGGCAGGCACTTCAATCGAACTGAATTCTGTTTCAACCATTTCAAGAAAATCTTTGGCTACGGCTGACATATTTTTTTGCCGTGACCAGATCAGTGCGCCATTGAATGGAAAGTCTATTTCAAATGGCGTCTGTAAAAAATCGTCTCCTGCGCCTGGCAATGCACCCATAGTCACAATAATAGAAACCCCCAGTCCTTCAGAGACTAAACGGCAAATAGCGTCAGTAGTACGCGCTTCATATTGCATAACTCGATTGATGCCCCTGCTTTTGAAAACATCATCAACTTCGAACCGAAACTGTGAATCTGGCAAGTAAGATATAAAAGATTCATTATCAAGATCTTTCAGTGTAATGATTTCTTTTTCTGCGAGTCGATGCCCCTTGGGAAACACACAAACGGAACGGGTCTTGCTGAGGGGGTGACTTAAAGTCGTAGGGTTAACCATTGTGGCTGATGCTATTCCAAAATCAAAGTTTTGGGTTATCATCCATTCGACTGCAACATCGGTTGATTGAATCTCAAGCGACACCATGGCATCAGGTTGTCGCTTAGCAAATTTCTGAATCAACTGTGGTGCAATCAAGGTTGAGAATGCTGGTGTTGAAATAAGCCTGAGTTGCGCGTGTTTAAATTGTTTAATTGCTAAAGCAGTCAGCTTTATCTGTTCGAGCCCAATTAACGCTCGGCGTACCTCTTCGACCAATAGTAAGGCTTCGGGCGTCGCCTTCAGATTTCTGCCCGTTCGAGTAAATAATTTAAATTCAACTTCACTTTCAAGATCTGAAATTAAACGACTCACTGCTGGCTGTGATACACCCAGAATCCGTGCCGATTCGGTCACTGTTCCAGTCTGAACTACTGTTTTAAAGGCATCAACTTGTCGGAATGTAATTTTCATTAAGTCAACTGTTAGCAGATCAAAAACGAAACAAGTGTATCATTATAAAACACCGTCCTTTTCAGATTTAATTAAAGCGTTCAACTTTTTCCTGAATTTCTTCGAACCTATATCGAGCTGCAAATCAAGGTTAGCTCTTTTTTTCTGGCTCATACCAACATCAACCGCTTCGAGAACAACACGATCTTCTTCAAACGCACCACGCGCACCTTCATTCAATTTATGCCGAATTACCTCGTCCTGAATATTAGTATTATAGTGTTGGAACCAGTGGTAGCGGCTGGAGTGCGCATCAATTGGCGTAATGAAATGATAAGAGCGCATACGGTAGCTGTCTTCCGGAAGGCTGTCGTTATCACCACCCAATCCAGCGCGCGCATAGGTACTCATATTAATCGCGATTGATGGCATCACGGCCTCATAATATTGCAATCGATCAACCTTACCTTTAAAAGGAAGCATATCAGCATAATAAGGTGGCGGCGCAATGTCTTTAATCCAGCGAGATACCAAAACACCGGAAGCCGTGTCTTCAATAATTAAAGCAACATCTTCGGTTCCAGCTGATGCAAATGATCCCCGATGAACCCAAGCAACATGCGATGGATCGAGTAGATTGTCGAGTAAATATAAATAATGACACTGGCATTCGAGCACACCACCATCAGTCAACCCCCAATTCGGATCATCATAATCTTCTAGCTCAATAATTTTGGATGGATCGACCAGCTCTGAATCACCCATCCAAATCCACACAAGCTTGTATTTTTCAACAATTGGATAACTACGCACAACAGCGTTACTGGGAATTTTATCTTGAGTGGGTGCGTTAATACACTTTCCACTGGAATCGAAAGTGAGCCCATGATAGCCACACTGGACGGCATCTCCAACCAGCTTACCCATTGATAAAGGTAGTTTTCGATGCGGACAAGCATCCTCAAGGGCAACCACCTCGTGTTTGCTATTTCGATAAAATAACAGGTTGTCACCCAAAATTTTAATAGACTGAAATTGACTATCAATCTGCGCACTTTGAGCAACCACATACCAAGCATTCTCAAGAAACTCCGATTCCTGATTTATGCACTGCAGTTTATATTGCACCATGATTACTCTCGTCTGGTTATTAAATTGAATATGCAATCAAAGCCAGTCACGATGACTTATACTCAATTTACGGCCTATCGGTTCGACAGCATCCAATCATTAATTTGGGTTAGTTCTTAATGAATCAATATATAATATTTTCTAAACTCATGCACACGATTATATTGACAAAGCTATATATTAAATTCAAACTTATTTAATAATTTAGAAGGTATTGAAAATAAAGAGACTATTGAACGCATCAACAGTTGATTCTATGGCAAGGTAAAAATGCACGAAATAAGGGCATTAGTGCTTCTATAGATAATATAATCCTTTATTAAGTGTCTAAAAGAAATAAAATAGTAATCGTGCAAAAGCCTCATATAATAGTGGCGCACAAATCCAAAGCTTGTTAATAATAATTCGGAGGGGGCATGTCTACAGACACTAGTATTAATATAACCGACAATAACCGACGAAAACGCCCGCCGAAGACTCTCAATGTGGCAACCCATCTTCGTACAGTGCGTGAGATCGGAATAGCACTTCTAACCTTTACGATTATTTTATCGTTAATCTGGCAAGGTGCTTTGGCTATGGAATATAACTGGCAATGGTATCGGGTCAGTCCCTTTTTTTACAGAATTATTGATGGTGAATTCATTTTTGGACCTCTTTACTGGGGCTTGATGGAAACGCTTAAACTCGCCTCTGTCGCTGGCATCATAGCTATTATTATTGGATTCATTACCGCATTCGCCCGCATGTCGAATTCTCGCGCTGGGAGCACAATTGCGACTTTCTACCTTGAAGCAATTCGAAATACACCACTGATAGTCCAGTTGTTTCTATTCTATTTTGTACTAGCCCCAATTTTTGGTATTGATCGGTTCTGGTCGGGCGTACTTTGCCTCGCATTTTTCGAAGGCTCCTTTGCGGCTGAAATAATTCGTGGTGGTATTCAGGGTGTTGATCGCGGGCAGTTTGAAGCCAGTGATGCTACTGGGCTAACGACTTATAACAAATACCGTTACATTATTGTGCCGCAATCTATGCCTTTAATTCTTCCACCTTTAACTGGGTTACTAATCTCCCTAATTAAACATTCTGCTATCGTCAGCGTTATTGCGGTTTCCGAGCTGACGACAACTGGATTGAACTTAATCTCTGATACCTTTATGGCATTCGAGATCTGGTTCATTATTGCTGGCATCTACTTAACCCTGACTATTTCACTATCGATTGGCGTCGGTCAGTTAGAGAAGAAGCTTAATGTTGCAAGATCGAGTAATAGATCCTAAGGAGGACAACGCTCATGACTATTAGTAAAATTTTTAAAACTTTAACCCTGGTCACATTCCTGACTCTTTCAGGCAATGCTTTGGCAGACGACCTACTCACTGACATCCAGAAACGCGGCGTTATGAAAGTCGGTATGGCAACTTTTGTACCTTGGGCAATGCGCGATAAAGATGGCAATTTAATTGGCTTCGAGATTGATGTTGCAACCAAGCTTGCTGAAGACATGGGCGTCAAAGTTGAATTTGTACCGACAGCCTGGAGTGGCATTATTCCTGCGCTTATTGCTAAGAAATTCGACCTAATCATCGGCGGTATGTCAATCACACCACAGCGCAACCTGACAGTGAACTTCACTAATCCCTACGCCCATTCAGGTCAACAAATGGCGGCCAGCATGCAGTTGGCAGATGGCTTTGACTCAATTGATGATTTTAATAAGTCGAGCGTCACTATTGCTTGTCGTCGTGGTGCTACACCCTGTATAGCTGCTCAAAAAATCTTTCCTAAAGCAACTGTGCTCCGTTTTGATGATGATGCTCAGGCATTCCAAGAAGTTGTTAACGGTAACGCTCACGGCATGATCTCAAGTGCACCCAAGCCACGGTTTTGGTCTGAAGCATATCCAGGCAAAGTCTTTCTGCCTTTTGGTAGCGAGAACCTAACCCGTGGTGACGAAGCATTTGCATTACGTAAAGGTGAACATGACGCACTCAACTTTTTCAGCAACTGGATTACTATTAATACCAGTAATGGCTGGCTCGATGAAACTCACGCTTATTGGTTCCAGGATCAATCTGCATGGAAGGATATGGTTGCACCTGAATAAATTTTTGTCAGTTAATTAGTATATAAAGGGCCGGTAACAATTGACCCGTAACCGGCCCTTTATTATGAATAATAACTGTCAAGAAAACTAATGAATAGAAATATCCCACCACCATTAAAAATAAAAAAGCGTCTGACTCTTGTTGACTGTTTACTCTACGTTGCCGTGGCGCTGTTTATTTTTTATGCCGTCTACCGAGTCAATGACGTATTGATCTACCACTGGAACTGGTCAAAAGTACTTGGTTTTTTGGTTAAATTTGATGACGAGACACAATCTTGGGCCTCAAATCTATTGTTACAAGGCTTGTGGACAACATTGCGGCTAGCACTTTGGGCGACTGTCCTTGCGACTGTTTTCGGCATTATTATGGGTTATTGGCGTACCTGTCAGAATTTAACCCTGCGTATTATCAGTCGCACTTATGTCGAGTTAATTCGAAATATGCCGCCGATTGTTTTTATTTTCATATTTTATTTTTTTGTTTCAAGTCAAATTTTCCCCGCCCTTGGAATCGAAGATATCGATAGTGAAGGTGCATTTGCATCAAGCACTATATTTCATTTTATGTTCGGTGATCCACGATTATTTTCAAATTTTCTTGCAGGCATGATTTGTCTGGCACTATTCGAAGGCGCCTACATTACTGAGATTGTTCGAGCTGGTATTCAAACGACTGAAAAAGGGCAATGGGAAGCTGCTCGTGCTATCGGGCTGTCACCATTTAATGTGCTACGCGACATTGTCATTCCGCAGGCAGTTCGAAAAATTCTTCCACCGCTGGCAGGCCAGTTTATTACCTTGATTAAGGACTCGGCAATAATTTCGCTAATCTCTATTCAGGAATTGACATTCGTCGCTACAGAGGTTGCCGCCACGACCACACGGGTATTTGAAACCTGGATTCTGGTCGGATTTATGTATTTTGTACTTTGTTACAGTTTCGCTCTGTTATTTGCGCATCTAGAAAGACGCGCTAAACGTACCCAACGATAAACGAGATTAATCCATGTCTGAAAATATCACTGACACCCCACTCGTAGAAATTGCTGGATTATCTAAATGGTATGGAGACTTTAGCGCTTTATATGATATTAATCTGACAGTTGCATCAGGTGAAAAAGTCGTCGTTTGCGGCCCCTCGGGTTCGGGTAAATCCACCATGATTCGCTGTATTAATCAACTCGAAGAACACCAGGTTGGCACTATTATGGTTGATGGCCGTGAGGTTAAGCCCGGTATGAAAAACATTGAAGAAGTTCGACGTGATGTCGGTATGGTTTTCCAAAGCTTTAACCTGTTCCCTCACCTCTCAGTAATCGATAATCTAACCATCGGACCGATGCGAAACAAAGGCCACTCAAAAGCGCAAGCAACTGAAACTGCCATGCACTTTCTAGAACGCGTTCACATTGCAGAGCAAGCCGATAAATACCCACCGCAACTTTCGGGTGGACAACAACAAAGGGTGGCGATTGCAAGAGCCCTCTGCTTGAAACCCAAAATTATGCTTTTTGATGAACCAACTTCCGCACTTGACCCCGAAATGATTGCTGGTGTTCTTGATATTATGATCGAGCTCGCAGAAGAAGGCATGACAATGATCTGTGTTACCCACGAAATGGGTTTTGCGCGCAAAGTGGCTGATCGTATTGTATTTATGGACGAAGGTGAAATCGTCGAGGTCGCTGAACCTGAAACTTTCTTCAACAATCCTGCAACCGAGCGCTCAAAATTATTTCTCAGTCAGCTTTTAGGTCATTAAGGTAACCCAAGAATCTAATAGCAACGCCTAAGGTTGCTGAGCAATAAACATGTCAAAAACTCTAAATCATCTTCACACTAAATCACCCAAAAAATACAATTTAGGCTCATACAACCGCTTTGTTACCAACAAAAGTCAGGCCACATTAGACTCTTTTAATGAAGGCTTAATCTGGATTTATGCCTTCGATCTAGAAATGGCAGGTGGTTGTTTTCGTGAAGCAATTAAGCAAGATGATAATTGTGCTATGGCTTGGTGGGGATTAGCCTATTCTTCTGGTATTTACTACAACAAACCATGGCATCGAATGCAAAAAGATGAGCTGGCACAGAAGCTCCAACTCACTTATCAAAGTTCACGAACAGCAGCCGAAAAGACAGATCACATAACGCCGCTTGAATCCATGCTAGTCAATGCTTTGCTAGCACGTTATCAGTCACCGGCACCCGTCAATGAAGCAAATTATCATCAATGGGACGATGACTATGCTGCTGAAATGCGAATTGTTTATGCCGCGTTTCCAAACGACGACGACGTCTGTGCCTTGTTTGCAGAAGCATTAATGACCCGCACACCCTGGGCATTGTGGGACTTACGCAGTGGTGAACCGGCTCAACAAGCATCAACTCTGGAAGCGATAGAAGTACTAGAAACCGCAATGAAACGATCTGAATCAGTCGGTGGTGAACCTCATCCTGGCGTATTGCACATGTACATTCATCTTATGGAAATGTCCCCCTTTCCTGAAAAAGCCTTGCGTGCCTGCGATAAGTTGCGGCAGCTGGTCCCTAGTTCTGGACATCTCTGCCATATGCCTTCCCATATCGATGTACGTTGTGGTCATTATTACGAGGCAGTTGTCTCCAACGATCGAGCAATTGAAGCCGACAGAGTTTATCTTGCGAATGAAGGGGCAATGAATTTTCACACCTTGTCACGCATTCATAATTTCCACCTAAAGATTTACGCATCCCTTTTTCTGGGTCAATACAACTCGGCAATGGAAGCAGCAGAAGAATTGATAGCGACCACGCCAGAAGCGTTACTGCGCATCGAAAGTCCAGCCATGGCAGACTGGATGGAGGGTTATATTGGTATGAAAGCGCATATTTTTATACGCTTTGGTAAATGGCAAGAAATCATCAATGAAGCGCTGCCTGATGATGCTGATTTGTATCGAATGACCACTGCTGTTTGGCACTATGCAAAAACAATTGCCCATGCTGCACTGGGGAATGTTCCCGCAGCGGTTGAGCAAAGCCTAGTGTTTTATCAGGCGGTTTCTCAGGTGCCAGAAAGTCGATATATTTTTAACAATAGTTGTCTTGATGTGTTGAAAATTGCAGAGCAAATGATGTTGGGTGAAATTGAATATCGCAAACAAAACTATGAAGTAGCCTACGACCATTTGCGTCAGGCTGTGCAGCTAGATGACGATCTTAAATATGACGAACCCTGGGGATGGATGCAACCCGCTCGCCACGCGTTAGGGGCACTGCTGCTAGAACAAGGTCATATTGAAAAGGCAAAACAGATCTATCTCGATGATCTTGGTTTATCTGACACACTCGTCAGCACTTCGCAGCATATGGATAACCTGTGGAGCCTCCATGGCCTCGTTGAATGTCTTGAGCGCGAAGGTGATCTAGTTCAAGCCAAGCATATGCGAACTCGGCTCAACTTGGCTAAAGCGCGTGCAGATGTTCCGATAGAGGCATCGTGTGCCTGTCGACTTCAACATCACGAATAATAAAAACTGGCTAATAAAAAATACAATCTGTTTTATTTAAGGTGTTAATATTTAGTTTAATAACTTAGTCGCTTGAACAGATTGGTCTGAATATGAAAACATTAATACTACTAATGATAAGTTGCTTTGTCGCTTTACCCTTATGGGCAGCAAACTCTGACTGGTTAGAAGGTAAAACAGATGACCGCTATGAAATTACGGTTTATCGTAGTGCCACCTGCGGTTGCTGTAAAGCCTGGGTAAGCCACCTTAAAGATCATAATTTTGACGTAACAGATATTACTGTTGATGACGTCAATAAATTCAAGAAACAATTTAATGTTCCAACGGACGCCGCATCTTGTCACACAGCAATGGTAAATGGGGTGGCAATTGAAGGTCATGTACCCGCTCAAGACATCAAACGTGTTCTTAAGGAAAAAGGCACTATCAGATTATTGACTGTGCCAATGATGCCCTCAGGCACACCGGGAATGGATATGCCAGGAGCGCCAAGAAATGAGTTTAAGGTTTATTCAATAAGCCAAGATGAGCAAGTAGACGTCTACAACACCTATAATAATTACTAATTCGAATATAAAAACCTAAGTCTCTTAACTTATTTCTTTGATAAACGCCTTAAGCTCTTTACTGCTAGGGTGTTTTATTTTTTAATTCGAAAAAACTAGTCAAATCTGAGGTTACACTTTTAAACCTACGAGGAACACCATGGCAGGTGCAAGTTTACTAACGCTAATTGATGATATTGCAACCGTGTTAGATGATGTTGCAGTGCTGAGTAAAATTGCAGTTAAAAAAACAGCAGGTGTACTTGGTGATGACCTCGCATTAAATGCAGAACAAGTTGCAGGGGTAAGAGCTGAACGTGAAATACCCGTTGTTAAAGCTGTTGCTATAGGGTCTCTTAAAAACAAATTTATTTTAGTTCCCGCCGCCCTACTGATTAGTGCAGTGGCCCCTTGGTTAATTACACCATTTTTAATGTTAGGGGGCGCTTATTTGTGTTACGAAGGTGCAGAAAAAGTTTGGCATGCACTCACTTATTCTAAAGATAAACAAAACGCTGAAAAAATTATTGAAGCAAGATTTGAAGATCAATCCAACGTTGAAGTTGATTTAAAAACGTTGGAAAATAAAAAAATTAAAGGGGCAGTTAAGACCGACTTCATTTTATCTGCCGAAATAATAGTGATCGCTTTAGGGTCGGTGCA